>CAJCCX010000221.1 GCA_903961015.1 uncultured bacterium | reverse complement strand
CGCTCTTCCTATTTCGTATGGAGCCGGGCTCATCGGATTGCGTGCGATTCGAAACGAGTCACCCAAGCGATCTGATCTCTTTGCGCCATATCTTCGCGCTTGGGATTTTTCGATCTTTTCGCTCGTGCTTATTCTGTCTGGGTTCATTCCGCTTTTGATTTGGATTATCGTTGCGATCATTGTGTCATTTATCGTCAGCTTGATTTCAGTAATGAGTGAAGGCGATCCGACAAGCCAAATCCTCACAATCATGTTGACGGTGCTGATCGTTGGTATACCGTTCATTTTTCTCAGCATCTATTTTCAATTTCGATTGGTCTATGCAGGGATTGCGATCATCGATCCAGCTTTGGATCGCATGGGAGCTTTTCCCGCAATTGCAAAATCTTGGCGAATGACTCGCCGGCAGAATGGTCCTCTCTCAGTCGTTGCGCTTTACGCCATATGGGCATTGATTCGGGGAACAATTTTCGGATATCTGATCGGTCTCATCACCCGCGGACTCCCAGAATTTGTCGCTCTGTTTTGCGGCTCTTATGACGTGCTTGCAGATCGATTGAGAGCGCACGAACAATCTTCGCACGGCTCGCAGTGAGCTGTTGCATTCCCCGCGCCACCAAGCGCAGCGATTGCTTCTAATTCCAGCACGGTTGCAATGTCATGGCTCTGCGCCACGCTCATTTCTCCAGGTAACTGAATGTGCATATCAATCCAGTGCATACTTCCATCGTGACGGCAACGAACTTTATGAAACGAGCAAATTTTGGGAGAGTTTGCCCCGCTTGGCAAATGACTTTTCAAAAGTATCTGCAGCTTTTGAATATCGCCGTCATCTTGACGATCAATCAATCGACTGACTGAACTTTTCGCAACGTGCCATCCCATATACATCAACAGACATCCCAGCATGAATGCAATCGCTGGATCGATCCACCATATTCCTGTGAAGTGAATGATGATCAGACCCGCGATGACCGCAGCCGTGGTCAGTGAATCAGAAAGAATATGAACACCATCTGCCAGCAACGCCGCAGAGTTTGTGCGGCGCCCAATCGAAATCATCATCCACGCAAGACACAGATTGATCAATCCTCCAATGACGACAAGGGCAATTCCCCAAGTCGCATTTTCAATCGGTGGTGAATGATCGATCAGCGACCCAACCGAGTGAATCAGAATAAAAGCTCCCGCGGCAATGAGCATCCCCCCCTCAACCGCAGCGCTGACAAATTCAACTCGGCCGTGGCCGTATGGATGATCTTCATCAGGTGGTTTCGCAGAAAGTCGAACCGCACCCAAAGTCATGACGCTCGCAACGACATTCACAATTGATTCGAGGGCATCCGACAGCACGGCATCAGACCGAGTCAGCCACCACGCCGTCAGTTTCACCCCCAAAATGACGACAGAACCCACAACCGCAATTTTCGCAATTGTTGTTTGTGTCATTCTCACGGGAAGTGTCATACCACAGTTGGGTGCGAGTCTCTACGATTGCTCTTTATGCCTCTCCCGCCAAATCGTCCATTTTATCCGCAAGGAAATCCCAACAACAATGATGGACCGAGCGATGATCGATCAAGCGGTGGTCCTCGTGGAGGCGGCTTTGGTGGTTCTCGCGGTGGTCGTGGTGCACCACGCGGCAATACGTCTCGCACAGGTTCGTGGAAGAAGACAGATGAAGGGCCTCGTGCACGGCCTACTGCTTTGCGATTGGCCGCAGCTCGTGCTGATCTCGAACGAATGATTCGTGAATTAGAAGATGCAACAAAAGCGTTATCAGCGCCAGGTGTAAAGATTCCAGCGACAAGCGTGCTTGAACACACAAAAGAATTAGATCTTGATGCAATTTTCGCGCCGTGGCGCAGAGTTCGTGCAGCACTCGCAGATGTCGAGCGTGCGTGCGTTGCTATAGAAAGATTGAAATTCCCGCCGAAACCTTTTGCACCTCGTGATTTTCCACCTAGAATGTAATTATGTTTGTTTCTTTCGCGCTCCTATTTGTTATGGGCTTGGAGGCGACAGGGAAAACGAATACCTCAGCACCTCAGGTTGCTGCCGGGTGGGATGGTCTACAGGCACAGTGGCCTCGGGTCATTGACTTCACATCTTCCAAAGTGACCGAGCGTTCCGTCGGCCGAAGGTCCTGCGTTCTAACTGGCAACGATAGAGATGGGCCGATTCAAGCAATCGTTGTCGAGCGCAGTGGATTTCTTGCCGCAACACTTGTTGATGGATCTGGAATCCGCTGGGGAGCTCGCGGCGTCGCTGGAAAACCGCTGCAATTTGAGATACTTCCGCCGGAAGCGATGCAAGATTGCGCAGGAGCAGTCGAAGCTCCCAAAGAACTTCTTGAAAATGGTTTGTATGACCAAGCTGAAGGCGGAATCGCCGGAGGATGTGCCGATGCTCCAACAGTCGATGTCTTGGTGATCACCACCCCCGCAGCGCGCGAACAAGCTGGCGGAGTTGGACCGCTTGCAGCGCTTGTGGATCTTGCAGAAACAAGTGCGAACGCTGCGTATTCCAATAGCGATATTGCGACACGTATTCGTGTCGTTTTCGACACTGAAATTTCATACACCGAAGTCAGCTTTGGAACGGATCTCAGCACGCTCGCCAGCGGAGGGGACGGAATTCTTGATGAGATCCATCAGCTCCGTGATGCGGCTGGCGCAGATCTTGTTGCAATGGTTCGTTCGATTGGTGAGTATTGCGGCATTGCATATTTGATGCCTGCAAATGATCCATCGGTTTCTGGAATCGGTTTCAGTGTGACTGCGTGGAGTTGCTTGTCGAGTCAAACATTTGCACATGAACTTGGGCACAACATGGGATGTTGTCACGCACCAAACGATGGCGGTGGTTGTACGACAGGCGGACTTTTCCCCCAATCAGTTGGCCATCGCTTCAATGGATCGAGTGGCACACAATACCGAACTGTCATGGCGTACTCCCCAGGAGCGCGAATTGACAATTTTTCAAATCCGCTGGTCAATTTTGATAACACGCCAACAGGAATTGCGCCGAGTGGTTCAGATGCTGGGAGAGACAATGCGGGTTCAATCGTCTTGACCAACCAAGCAATCCGCGGATTTCGTTGCTCCGCACCACCTGGTTCATTTGGAGATTGTGATCAAGATGGTCGAGTAGACATCATGCAATTGGCAGATGGTTCTGCAAGTGATTGCGATGGAAACGGAGTCTTGGATAGATGCGATCTAATTTCTTCGACGATTTGCAGCGACCCTTCTCGATTTCTTTGTCCAGGTGGCGTGATCGCCGGATTGCCTTCGCAGGTCATCGTCGCAGATAATTTTTATGGATACGCCGTGGATACGGATGGACACAACGTAGTCGTTGGCGCATACGGTGATGATATTGGTGGCAACTTTGCAGGAAGTGCAAATGTCTTTTCAATTGTTGGAAGCACGATGCAATTTGTCACGACACTGCGCCATACAAATCCGAATTCAATGGATCTCTTTGGTCGATCAGTTGCTGTCGATGGTGCGTTTATTGCGGTTGGTAGCGAGACGCGTGATGTGCAGGGTTTCAATGCAGCTGGAGATGTTTCGATTTTCGCAAAGTCTTCAACCGGTGCACCTTGGCAACTGAATGCGACTTTGGTCTCTTCAAACCCCACGGAATCTGGGAGATTTGGCGCATCTGTCGCAATGCAGGGCGATGTCATTGTTGTCGGCTCTCCGCAGACCGTTGTGAACAGTGGAGCCATTCAGCGCGGACGCGCATATGTTTTTGAGCGGATCAATTCTGTTTGGCAGTTTGTCAAGATGCTTCAGCCGCTCGATGGAACGAATCAAGGCAACTTTGGATTGTCTGTCGCAGTTTCAGATGGAGTTATTGTGATCGGTGCGCCGTATGTCACGCTTGAGGGCGGCTTTGAAACTGGAGCCGCCTATGTTTCACAGCGAACAGAAGCGGGTTGGCAGAACCCAGTGCGACTGGCAGGTTTTCCCGCAAATGCCGGACGTGCGGGATCGTCCGTTGCGATCGATGGGACTCGAATCATTGTTGGTGCACCAGGTGCTGGCACTCAATCGTCTCTGAGTGGAAGTGCGGTCTTCATATTTGAACCAAGCGGATCTCAGTGGCAACTCACGCAGACAATTCAGTCGGCATCACCAGTCAATGGCGGAAAATTCGGAGCGCGTGTTGCGATTGATGACGAAACATTATTAGTTGGATCTTGGACATCTTCGGATAGCAATGGTTCTCACGAATATTTTGTGCAGACGGAATCTGGATGGGAGACCCGTGGACCGATTCGTGCTGGATTCGCTGTTGCTGTTCAAGGGGAATATGCTGCGGTTGGCGCATACCGAGAAGCGCGATCTGGAATTCTTGTTGGTGATGCTCGAATGGAAATACATTTGTTGGATACAGATTTAGACAGCAAGGCGGATCGATGCGAGCGTGCGCATGGAGATTTGAATTTGGATGGCGATGTTGGTGGATTGGATCTCGCCATATTGCTTGCTGCGTGGGGCGCGCAGAATTCGAATGCGGATATTGATTTGAGTGGACTTGTTGATGGATCTGATCTCACTCGTTTGCTTGCATCGTGGGGAACGCCGTAGAGCTGCAGATACAGCTGCGGAAATGCATAAGTGAGCAGCCGTGAAAAGATCCCGCCGGGCTCAGACAGTCCTCGGCGACCGACACGATCCAGTTTGTGAAATTTTATTGCAAGTGCCGTCGGCCGCCTGCGGAACTCGCCCGGCAGAATTTTTCAACGGCTGGGTACGCAAACGGAATCAGTCACGAATACAGCCACGGAATCGAGCCAGAGAAATACATTTGTGGTCAGCCGTGAAAAGTCCTCTCGGGGCTCAGACAGTCCTCGGCGACCGACACGATCCGATTTGCGAAATTTTAGTGCAAGTGCCGCCGGCCGCCTGCGGAACTCGCCTGAGAGAACTTTCCAGCGGCTGGGTACGCAAATTGAAGTGCGACGGAATCAGCCACGGATTCGAGCCACGGAGATACATAAGTGGGCAGCCGTGAAAAGATCCCGCCGGGCTCAGACAGTCCTCGGCGACCGACACGATCCGGGTTTCGAAGTTTGATTACAAATTCCGTCGGCCGCCTGCGGAACTCGCCCGGCAGAATTTTTCAACGGCTGGATACGCAAGCGGATGCGCGACGGATCTGAAAACGTTCGAACGAGAATTTGATTCGCTCACGTGGGCAGCGGAATGATTTGAACCCCGGCGAGTTTGCAAGCCGAGCCGGAGTCCGCGTAGTTGTCTTGGCGCGCGCCGGAGGGCGCGCTGGATTTCAGCACGCAGCATGTTAAAGCCCCGGGGCGAATCAGTCCGCTACCAAAATCTGCACGAAACACTTTTGAGTCCATGCATGTTTGAGCGCCAGGACATGCGTCCCGCGGCGTTCACATAAACCATTCCATAGGTGTTTGACAACCTGGGCAAATCAGTCCGCAGCACACCATTGCAACACAAAGAATTGAGTTGCGGAATCAAGCAACAGAAATTTATTCCGTCGGATCGTATGAAGCCGCATATCGCACAGCACCGGCGACTGGCGATTCGCGCGGCATATCCAATCGAATCAATTGCCGCACAACATCGTTGATTAGTGTGGATGCGCCAAATCGAAAGAGTGATGGTGTCAACCATTCTTCGCCGAGCGTCTCCTTCACCATCACGAGATATGCAATAGCACTTTTCGCAGTGCGAATCCCCCCCGCCGGTTTCATCCCAATGCGTAAGCCCGTCGCAAGAAAGTGATCACGAATCGCTTCAAGCATGATCAGCGTGACAGGCATCGTGGCCGCTGGCTGAATTTTCCCCGTTGAAGTCTTTATAAAAACTTCACCGTCAGTGGGATCTGGCAATCCTGAAACACTCGTTGCTGCATCGATCGCAAGATCGCTCGCGAATCGAATCGAGTCAAGCGTTCCAAGCTCACCGGTTTCGAGAATTATTTTCAGATGGACTGGATTACGGCTGATGTACTTTGATGTTGCTGCGCATACTGCGCGCGTTTCACGAATTTCACGTCTAACATCGTCGTATCGTCCAGCAAGAAAAAGTCCTCGCGAAATGACCATATCAATTTCGTCCGCACCAGCTTCGATTGCCTTTCGACAATCATCAAGTCGAACATCGAGTGGATATTGCCCGCTTGGAAATCCTGTCGCAACAGATGCCACTTTGATATTCGTTCCCGCAACAGCTTCACGGGCGATCGGCACGAGTGAGGGATAGACACAGACGGCGGCCGCACTTGGAAGCGGCGGAGTAAATAACAACTCGCTTGGAGAGATTGCTTTCTGGCAGAGCGCGCGAATCTTTTCGCTGGAATCTTTTCCCTCGAGTGTCGTCATGTCAAGCATCGAAAGTGTGAGACGCAGCGCTTGACGTTTCGAGCCGGCTTTAATCGATCGTTTCGTAAATCGCGCAGCACGCGAGATGGCAGTGACAGTCTCGACAGGGCGAGCGCGCATCGTGTCAGCGAGGCCGTGCCGCGCGGAAAAGATTTGGCAACTTTTCCGCTGTACGCAGCGCAAGAGTTCGATTACCACTCATGACTTCAACCGAATAGATCATGAGCATTTCATTTCGATTATCAAGCAGATAAACACATTCGCTTGGGCGGTTGTCCGGTCCCTCGCCATTCGAAAGCGTCATCACTCCGATTCCATTCGATGCTGGTCCAATTGATTCTCCAGCGTGGGCGCTTGGATCAATCGGTTGGAATAGACACAGCATGACCAGGATTGTTCCTAGAACGCAAGCAGAAGTTGCCAAGCTCCATTCGAGTCGATTTACTTTCATAAAAATGTACTCACGGTTGTGGTCTCACTGAAGCGCCACCATCTGCGGCAAGATTTCGATAGCCAATAGAAGTTAAAACCTTGGACTTATCATTCCACATCAGGCTGATCATTTCATCGTGCGTTTCGTCGACGATATAAATGGCGCCAGTTGCAAAGCCCCCAACATTTCCGCCAGCCATGGAATAAGTCGCATGCGATCTCGTCGTACGAGCATCTTGGCCTTCAGCTTTGTGAGTCAAAGGGAGCGCAATGATTGCAGCGAGAATCGCAGCATTGAGAATTGTGAGAGCGAGCAAACGAGGGCGGCGGAGAATCACGATTTTTGTTCTCCACGAGCAGAACCGCGCAGACTTATCAGCAGAATCAATCCGAAGATAAGAGACATTGCGGCATATCCCACCCATGCCGAAGTCATGGAACGCACCGCGGGCTGTCTGGGCGAAACATTTTGTGCCGCCACTTCTTGCGCAATCGCAGGCGCAGTGGCGAGCAATGCAATTAAAATCGCAAGAGACATCGAAGATAACATTTTAGTTCGAGTCTGAAATCTGAACAAGTTTGAGCATTTCTTTTTCATTTGATATTTTTATCAATCGTACGAGATAGTTCCGACAACTTTAGGACTTGATGACCTGACATTTGACATGATTTGCAGAAACATTCGCCATTGCGTTTCGAGTGTCAACGACGAGTTTGGCGTGCTGTCCAATCAATGAATAATCCACAGCGTCGTGATCGGTCAAGATAAGGACGCAATCGCTCGAAGAAAGTGCGGCGGCAGTCAAAGCAACTGACGAGAGGTCGACGCGATATTTTCTCATTGTGGGAAACTTTGCAAGATGCGGATCGTGATAGGAAACATCCGCACCACGGTCCCGAAGTAACTCAATAATCTCGGCTGATGGACTTTCACGCGGATCATCAATATTTTTCTTGTATGCAATTCCCAGCACAAGAACCTTTGAGCCCTTGACGGACTTCGACTGTTCGTTCAGTGCATGTTGCGTTCGTTCGATGACATAGTGCGGCATCGATGTATTCACCTCGCCGGCAAGTTCGATGAATCGAGTGTTGCGCCCAACTTCTTTTGCTTTCCAGGTCAAATAGTATGGATCGATTGGAATGCAATGTCCGCCAAGGCCAGGCCCTGGATAAAACGCTTGAAATCCGAATGGTTTCGTGCTCGCAGCGGCGATGACTTCCCACACGTCGATGTTCATATCGGTCAGCACGACCTTCATCTCGTTGACGAGCGCAATGTTCACTGCACGATAAATATTTTCAAGGAGCTTTGCACTCTCTGCAATTTCAGCGGAGGAAACGCGATGTGCTGCTTTGACAACACGCGTATAAAAAGCCATCGCAAGATCGGTTGAAACATCATCAACACCACCGACTAACTTTGGAATGTGCTGTGCACTACGTCCAGCACTACCAGGGTCTTCACGTTCTGGGCTGTACGCGAGGAAATATTCATCACCGCATTTCAGTCCGCTCTTATCAAGAATCGGTTTCATTTCATCGCGGGTTGTTCCTGGATATGTGGTGGACTCGAGAACGACCAGTTGACCCTTGCGTAGAGATGCTGCAGCGGTTTTCGTACTCTCAAACACATAAGTCAAATCTGGCTCATGGTGTTGACCAAGTGGAGTTGGAACGCAGAGCACAACAAGATCTGCTTTGGCAAGATCTTTTGGATCAGAAGTCGGAGTGAATTGCTTATCAGCTTTAAGGTTGCTGAAGAAATCATCGCCTAGATGCAAGATGTATCGCTTGCCACTATTCAAGGCATCGATTTTATTTTGATCGACATCAAACCCAATGACAGGGAATCCGCTGTCTCGAATTGCTTGGACCAGCGGAAGTCCTACGTACCCCAAGCCAACGATGGCGATGATCGCTGTCTTCGCTTCGATTTTCTGCATCAGAGCTTGCGCAATTGCGCTTTGAACAGCAGGCCTTGTGGATTGCGAAGTGGTAGTTAAATGAGGGGAATTTGTTGATGTCATCTGTTTTCCGTAAGCTGGAAAGATTATCAGGTGTTTATCGAGGATTTCATAAGTCGAATTCATACTTCTCGTAAAATGAAATTTAGGGCTGGGGTTTAATTATTTAATCTTTTCACCCTTTTGTTCAGGAATTGGCGCAACGACATTTGCAACAACCCTCATTTTCCCATTCATAGTTCGCCAGTGGCTTGGGTAGGTGCAAACATATGGATACGTTGCGGGCTTTGTAGGAGCGATAAACCACAGTGATTTGGATTTCCCAGGTGAGACGAGGCCCAAGACGGCAAGAACTTTTTTGGAAGTTGGTACGAACTCCTTCACTTTGCCCTCAGGTGTCTGCCCCATTCGATCCCCCGCAAGTCCGATTTCTGCGAGTGCATTTGGCGAGACGAGCAAGAAATTATGTTCTAAAGCGTCTGGATTATGGAGAATCAAGTGAACGAGGCTGCCGGGTGCGACCGTGAACTCTTTGCGGTCGTAAGCCATTTGTGATGGAAGCGTGCTGATTTCGACCGTGACTTGCTCGATCGGCAACAGATCGGCTGGTCGTTTATCCATAGGGAGTGCTGCGATGGCTCTTAAAGCGACGACCCGAGCATCGGCTGAAGTTGCTTCATTCTTATAGACCGCAAATAATTTGGCGACAATGGCGGTTTGGGAAAGGTCATCTGGGTTCCAAGCCGCGATGAGGTCGCCATAACTGTCCGATCGTGAGTCGTGCAGTCTGAGTTGTCCGACTCGTTCAAGAAAATAGTCAAGTGGCTTCTGCTTTGCTTCTGCAGCGCATGCATCAATCGCGGTTCGTCGTTCACTTTGCGATGCTGTCGCAGAGTCGAGTCCAGCGCAGTTCTCAGGTGGATTCGAGCATTTCATCATGGCAATACAGATAAAAATTGCGACAAGCATGCAAGAAGAATGGTACACACGCTGATATGAGTGAAGTTGTTCCATGTGTCAGCGTTCGCATTCATGGAGCCGCTGGAGAAGTGACTGGGTCGTGCTATGAAGTCACAACTCCTCATGCGCACTTGCTTGTTGACTTTGGAATGTTTCAAGGTGGCACTGAGCAAGAGATGCGCAATAAAAAGGCGCCAGACATTGATTTTGCA
Organism: uncultured bacterium; assembly: GCA_903961015.1. GTDB lineage: Bacteria > Planctomycetota > Phycisphaerae > Phycisphaerales > SM1A02 > F1-60-MAGs104. Next base: position 38,185 of record CAJCCX010000221.1, on the reverse strand, counting down.
TCACTCGATGCCGTATTGGTCACGCATGCCCACATTGATCATTGTGGTCGGTTGGGAATGCTTCCTGGGCTTGGATTTCAAGGTCCAGTTTTATCGACAGAGCCAACTGCAGAATTGTTACCACGAGTGCTGACCAGTTCTGCAACGCTGCAGCAATTACGTATTCAGGAAAATCGCGCGGGGACTTCGCCGTCATCTCGTGTGCTTGCACCTGCACACCTTGCATCTGCAATTCCAATTCGAAACGAGCCCCCACCGATTTTGTTTACCCATCGCAATGCGGAACGAGTCGCAAGAGCTCTGCGTGCGATTCCTTTTATGGAATGGGAATCGATTGCCGAAGGAGTGGAGATGCGATTCTTGCACGCATCGCATGTGATTGGTGCTGCGAGTATAGAATTGCGAGTCCAACGAACAAATGGGATGGAACCTGCGCGTGTTCTTTTTTCTGGCGATGTTGGTCCGATCGAGAATCCCCTACTCGCACCGCATCAGTGGTCAGATTGCACTCCAGATTTATTGATAATGGAATCGACAAATGGCGCAAGAAAATTTCCGCAAGTTGATCAATATCAATTACTCGTCGAAATTTTGAAGGAAGCAAAAGCGAAAAACCAGCGTGTTTTAGCCCCTGTTTTTGCACTTGGGCGCGCACAGACGATTCTGCAATTGCTTGCTCGCGCTTCGCGCGACGGCGTTCTTCAGGGGATGCCGGTCTATCTTGATTCGGCAATGGCGGTTCGTGCAAGCGAGTTGTATGCACGGCATCCCAATTTGCTAGAAGAGTCATTGCATCATTCGTGTATGCGCGGAACAAATCCACTTCACTTTCCAGAGCTCCATACGCTGATGTCGCGCAGAGAATCAGAATCAATTGATCGAATCAAGACGGCATGCGTGATCATGGCGGGCTCTGGATTTTGTGACGCGGGGCCAATTCTGCGACACGTCAAACTGGCGATCGATCAACCCGACACGAGAATCTTATTTACTGGACATCAACTCGATGGATTGCTTGGTCATGGTTTGTTGCATGGCGCAACTCGTGTGGAGATCAATGGTGCGGCGCTTGATGTGAATGCAAAGATTGATCGGATTGCTGGAATCTCTGGCCACGGAGATGCGGACGATCTTTTGGCGTGGGTCAAGCGCATGCCAGGTTCGCCGAAGACTATTGCGCTCGTTCACGGAGCTGTCGAGGCTCGCGAAGAATTCGCAGCAATCTTGCGACAAAATGTTTCAAGTGAAGTTCGCCTTCCATGCCTCGGCGATTCGTTGCACGTCAACTAAATTCGAAGAGTCAAGCATCTTCGATTTTTAAGAGTCGAAGGAATCCCATTCTCGAAAGTAGTCTTTTGAAAATTGGAGTTAATTTTGAAACAGTTAGGGCAATGTGCCTTTCTTCGCAACTTCGATGGACAAGCAACAATGTCTCGAAGCCGCGACTGCTCATGGCAAGAACTTCAGATATTTCTAGATGAACACTCTGAAGATTCTCGGGCAGCGTGAGAAGAAGGGCTCGAAATTCATCCTGCATTCGCAACGCATCTTCGGTGTTTATCGTTGCCCGTTGAATTGAGAGAGTGAGAACGGCTCCCGATGTCGAAGCTTTAAGAACTGGTTCTGCATCATTCATGAAACAAATTATAGGTTTGTTTTATAGTCCTATAATACAAAGATAAATTATTTGCAAGTTTTGACGAGACGCTATACTAATTTCACAATTGTTCCACGTGGAACTCAACGAAAGGAATCGTTATGCAAGAAAATCACAAGGATTCAACGTCGAATTCACAATCGAGCCCAACAACCTCTGGAAAACAAGTTCCAACTTCTAGACTTGGTCGCGGCCTTGGGTCGCTGATACCAGCAGCTCCGCAACCACCATTTCAGCCGGTTGCTTTGCCGGTGACTAAACCAGAAATCGAAAAAAGCCCTTCGACAGTAAGCGCGCCAGTAAAGGTGCCTAGCGCCATCAGTGCCCCATTGGCAATTCAGTCACCAGAGCCAAATCCGACCATTCAAAACATAGAACGTTCCACGGGGAACATTCTAGCTGCCACACCATCCATTCCCACAACAGTAGTAGTTGAAATGAACATCTCGTTCATCGCAAGAAACTCTCGACAACCACGAGAGAAGTTTGACGATCGGGCAATACAAAGCCTTGCTGAATCGATCAGGCAACACGGTCTGCTGCAGCCTGTTGTCATTCGAAAATTACGCATTCCGCATGGTGGAAAGACACATGAATTGATCGCTGGCGAAAGGCGATTGCGAGCTTTTGAATCTCTTGGGCGGATTACTATCCCTTCAATTACTAGAGATGCAGATGAAGCTCAATCTGCAGTTTTTGCGCTTATTGAGAACGTCCAGCGTGAGGATTTAAACCCTTTAGAGCGTTCTAAGGCATTACAAAGGCTTATAACTGAGTTTTCTTGGACTCAGCAACAGGCCGCAGAGAAGGTTGGTCTGGATCGAGCCACAGTTGCGAACTTACTTCGACTGAACGATCTCGATCCATTCTCTGCAGGTTGTGTACGTGAAGGGCGACTCTCTCAAGGGCATGCAAAGGCGTTGTTGGCGATCGACAACCTTCAAGCTAGACGAGCTATCGCTGAAAAGGCGCTCCATGATGAATGGTCTGTCCGTCAGATTGAGCGGGAGGTCCAGAGAGTAAAGACAGTATCTGGACTTACACCGGCACAAGCACCACCGCCGCCTCGCAGGGGGTCAGCTCAGGTCGGAGACCTTGAAAGGCGCGTTGGGCTTCACATGGGATCGAAGGTGAAGATCAAGAAGGGGCGCAAGGCCGGAACGGGCACATTGACAATCCAATTTTTTACACTTGATCAGTTCGATGGTATTTTGCAGAAAATGGGTTTTGACCCGAATAATTTGAATTACTGATTAGGTTATAGGACACACTATAACGAAAACTTTGGTTTGGTTGAAGTCGGCCTCGATTGAGTTCGATGGGATGTGCACAAAGGAGCACACACCATGAGAACTAAAACGAAGATCAAGTTCGCCACTGCAACCAACCCGAAAATCAATCCAGTAGGGAATGCAATTACTTATGGGGTGAAATCCGCACTTCGGTCGGCCAAATTGTTCGCCGCACCTTTGCGGTTGGAAACAGATTGGAATCAATGTCTTCGTAATGTGCAGCAGTCGATTGGAGGTTGGGGATGCGAGCTTCTTGAGCTGCGTCGTTGCGAGAGGATCGTTCCTAAGTGGTGCTCTGATTTTCCCACGTGCAGTTCTAGATGTTCTGATGCCGACTGACTTTAATCCAAGCAACGCCAATGACTTCGTTGCGGACTTATAATCGTCTTTTCATAGTTGTAGCTCGTCGCATCAATTCCAGAAATCTGAAAGAGAGGAACACTCGTGACTCATAATTTTCTAGCCCAGGTATTTGAAATCTCTTCGTTTCGCCGCGCATTATCTGTAGCTGCCATCACTACATTCGTCGTCATTGCTACTGGCTTTTCTCAGCAGACGCCATCCGTGCAGTCAGCGACAGAAACAAAAAGCACGGACACCCCGACGACCTTCGAAGTAGACGACGTGCACTCAATGGCTTTGTTCCGCGTGCAACATATGGGCGCCGGAAGATTCTGGGGAATCTTCAATGATGTCAGCGGAACTGTTCAGTACACCCCAACGAAATCTTTGTCGCTGAACATCACGATTCACACTGAAAGCGTTGATAGCAACAATGAACAGCTCGACCGACATTTAAAAAGTCCAGACTTTTTTAACTCAGTTGAATTTCCGCAAATGACCTTTGTCAGTATCAGCGCAAAACATATCGAAAGTGGTCGATTCGAAGTTGTTGGAGATCTGACTATTCATGGCATAAAGAAACGAATCACTGTGCCTATCGAGTGTTCATCCATTTCCAAACTCGGCGGCAAAACTCGCGCTGGATTTGAAGCCTCCTTCGAAATCAAGCGTAGTGACTTTGGTGTGTCGTATGGAGTCGAGAAAAAAATGCTGGGCGATGAAACAAGAATTATTGTGTCGCTTGAAGGGATTGAGCTTGGGAGTACGCCCAAGAGCAACGAATGATTTGTTTCGAATGATCACTCTGTTTCAGAACAGTTATTGGATTTGCGCTCAAGCTTCTTAGCTGACAAAATCTATCAAGCTTAAACTCGCTGCAGAATGATCTCATTCAGAATCGCTTCAAGCATTTCTTGGCGCCCTGAAACAAGAGATGGTCGCGAAATTTTAGACGCCAGCTGTGCACACTCGGATAGTGAGTGTTTTCCTGAAGCGACTTCTATTCCAAGCGGAGTCGACCAAGATGCGTATCGATCCTGAATGAATTGCGCGAAGCGCCCATCGGCGCGGATTCGTGCAGCAGCCTTTAATCCAAATGCAAATGAGTCCATTCCTGCAATGTGGGAATAAAACAAATCAATTGGTTCGAAACTTTCACGCCGTCGTTTCGCATCGAAGTTCAGTCCGCCCGCTTGGAATCCACCCATTCCCAAGACGGCAAGCATCACGTGCGTCGTCAAATACAAATCTGTGGGAAACCGATCTGTATCCCATCCAAGTCCAGGCGTACCCATATTGGCGTCAATCGAACCGAGCGAATTTGCAGCAATTGCGACCGAGAGTTCATGCTCCATCGAATGACCCGCGAGTGTTGCATGGTTCGTTTCAATATTCAATTTGAATTTTCCAAACAAGTTGAACTCTCTTAGAAAATTTAGGGTTGCTTCTGCATTGCTGTCATATTGGTGGGTTGTCGGTTCATGTGGCTTCGGCTCTATTAAGAGAGCGCCAGTGAATCCGATTTGTTGCGCATAATCAGCGGCAAGATGCAGAAATCGCGCGAGGTGTTCACGCTCGCGTGCGAGGTCAGTATTGAGTAAGATTGTGTATCCCTCACGGCCACCCCAGAAAACATAACTGCTGCCACCAAGTGTCAGAGTGACTTCGAGCGCCTTTCGCACTTGCGCTGCAGCACATAGGAATGAGTCGACTGATGGACTCGTCGCAGCACCATGCATGTATCGCGGGTGTGAAAACAAATTCGCCGTCCCCCAAAGGAGTTTGACGCCTGTTTGTTGTTGTAGGGATAAGACATGACCGACGAGTGCATCAAGGTTCTTCTCAGATTCGGCAATAGAGTCGCCTTCTGGTGCTAGATCGCGATCATGAAAACACCAATATTCAATTTGACATTTCTGCATGAATTCAAAGAATGCATTCGCACGAGTTTTTGCGTTTGTGATGGAATGTGTGCCATCATCCCAAGGCGTAAGCGCCGTCGCGGCACCAAATGGATCCGAGAGTCCGTTGCGCATCGTGTGCCAATAGCATGCAGCAAAGCGCAGATGGCTGCGCATCGAACGTCCCTCAACAATTTCATCCGCATCGTATTGCCGAAAACCAAGGTTGTTTTTGGAAGTGACCCCTTGAAATTCAATTCGAGAAATATTTTTGAAATGCTCGGTAGTCATTCTATTCAGTGTACGAAGTTGATTTTGTGGTGGCGTTTCAACGTTTACACTTTTTGAATTGCAAAAATCATGAGTGGGATACAGACAACCAGAATGGCTACAAAACCAACACGCATTGCAATCTGTGAACGAAACCAACTTGCAAAGCAAAGCAAGAGTGGAGTGAATGCGACGATCCACCAAAATTCATTTGGCACATTTGAATTATTGTGATACGACATTCCATAGAGGGCTATCGCGAAAGTGATGGTGATTCCCGCCATCGAGAAAGACGCACCACCTGAAAATCCTCGCCCCAGAAGAGTAAGGATTGCGCATATTCCAGCGGTCATTGATATCGACGATGCGATAAGCGCCATCTTGAGTGACCCGCTGACAATCAAGAACACAGCAAGTATGCACAGCACAAAACAAATCGAAAACGGCAAAATTATTGGGGCGCGATTTGATGGCTTGACGAGCAAGAGAACTGCGACACTGATTCCTATTGCGAGAAACAGCCGGTGAAAAGGACCATCAATATTTGGCATCTTTAAAAAGAAAATCGCAAGTCCCGAACTGCATGCGAGTATGAGCGATTCTTGAACATGTCTCACGCGTTCTATTTTCCCCCAAGCCTGTCCCGAAGTGATAGATGCGATCATCGCGCCGATTCCAAGAATGAGCGCACATATCCATAGTGAATGCCACTTCTGTGTCAGATTCCAAATTTCAGAACCTTCTACCGCATACAAAGACAACATAGTTGCCGTCGACATTGCTGGAGCAGCTGTCCATACATTCATTCGTCGTCCGGTATCTACCGACCATGGCGATCGTGGTAAGAGAAAAATGATTATTGCGAGTATGGTTGGAAACAAGACAGCGTGAATGATTGATTCAATCATTGTCATACCTTAATGAGTCGCAACTGTTCTGCATATCTAGATTGCAGGATTCGATGGGCGAAGGGGGGCCTTACCGCGGAGCCCAGTGACGGTTGCCACAAGTGCGCCGATCAGCATCAAAATTGCGCCGATCCATTTTCTTGGATCGAATGATTCCTTCAACCACAGCGAGCCAGACATTTCTGCGAAGAGCGACTCGAGTGACAAGATCACCGCAGCATGTGCGGGTGGCGCTGCAGTTTGTGCAAGAACCTGCAGTGTGAATGCGATGCCAATAGAGAAGACGGCGGAAAACGCGATCGCGCCAGAACCCATCCATAGCAAATCGATCGAAACGGGTTCAAATCCGAGCGCAATGATCCCAGAAAGAATTCCAGTTGCCGCAAATTGCACAAATGCAATCCCAAGCGCATCTCCGCGCGTTGCAGCCCATCCAATCACATGAACGTGCATCGCCCAAGCGATTGCGCATCCCAAAAGATAAAGATCTCCCAGAGAAAATTCTCCACCACCTTGCATTGTGAGAAACCAAAGTCCAACAAGAGCAAGCGCTGCGCCAACCCACACTCGAGCAGTGACTTTTTGCCCCCAGCATAATCCAAGCAACGGCGTCCAAATCACATATGTGCCAGTAATGAATCCTGCTGTTCCAGCGGTGACTGTCGCCATCGCTTTTTGTTGGAGCGATGCAGCGAGCAACATGGCGCATGCTGCAGCAAGTCCACCAACCACAGTTACTTTGGTGCGTGCAGATATTCGACGCACGACGAATGGAAACAAAATTACCGCACCCAGCAGAAATCGTGCTGAGTTGAATGTGAATGGAGTATCGCCCATTTCTTGTGTGGCGATTCTTTGCGCAACAAATCCGGCTCCCCAGAGCACAGCGCATACGAGAAGAAATCCATCTGCAACTGGAACGGAAATGCGCACGAAGGTTCCGCGGGCTAGCGAATAAATCTCACGCGCCCAAAGTCAGGAATAAATGACCGTCCGCCGGGAGTCAGTGAAAGTGGCGCTGGGAAATACACCGACCAAGCTTTTCCAATGACCATTTGTCTTGGAACGATGAATGGACTTTCAATGCCGAGTTCAGATACGACTAAAGGATGTGGTCGACCCCATAATCTCGAATCTTTGCTCGCTCCACTGTTGTCGCCAAACATGACATATTCGCCAGGTTTTACTCTGGAAAGATTCATCGGATCAGTCGCAAATGCGAGTCCTGCAAGTGAAGGTCCATTTGTAGGAAACTGATTATTCGCACTTAAAAAATCTGGGCGGTAGTACAGATCGCGCTTCACTTCGACTCGACGCAGAGTGAAAGGCGCGCCATCGAATGTCCATTGGATTCCAGTAGGAGTCGGACGTTGCCCCATTGGATTTGCAAGCACTTGCTCGAGAGATCGCCCAAAGTGTGAAGCGAGAATTCTTTTGATGGGTCCGCCGAAGTCATATTGCAGATCAGCGATGCGTTCGCCATTGACGAACACAGACATTTCTTGATCGACATGCCACATCTCCAACCAAAGCGGCGTGTTCGACTTTGGAATGAATGGCTGCGTAACGGTTGCAATCACTTCGTGCGATTCTGCTTGTTGCACCGAGAGAACAACTTGGCCATTGGCAAAGTCGAACTTGTAAAGCATTCCACGCGCTGTCAAGTTGAGTGTTGTGTGAAACGCATTTGCATCTGATACATCGAGTGCTGCGGCGATACTGAGATCTGCTGTAGGAAAGAGTGCAATTTCACGGCGATAGGTGTTGTATGCGTTCCAGTCATCAAGTGCGAGAACGTCATTCGACCATGTCAAACTTGCGGAAGTTTTTTTGTCCCAAGTCCACGCACGTTCGCCACGAATTTTCCATCCTTCTGATGCAGTCCATGGTGCACCTGCCCAACTGCGACGCAAGACGGATTCAAGTCGCGGAATATCTGTCGGCTGAAAGTCGCTGTCATAGACCTGCTGCCAAACTGCACGCTGGATGTATTCAGGCTTTCGTTGAATGCGCATTTCGTCGGCAGGTGCAGAGATTGGGCCAGTAAAAATATCCCCATCCGAAATCAAAAGTGTCTCATCTGGCATGCCGACGAGGCGCTTGATGTAATACACCGCGTCGCCAACTGGATCCGTTGGGTTCTTGAAAACCACAACATCCCAGCGCTTTGGAGCGGTGAATGGAAAGAGATATTTCAGAACCAAAACGCGATCGCCCATCCGACTTTCTGTCGCAAGCTCTTCGTTTGGAATCATTTGCACAGGAAGTTGTCGAGTGATCATCGGATCAAAGATCGGCCGCGGTCCCTGCATTTTGCTCATTGCCGCCATAATGAGTTCGGCGCTATCGGCGGCATATTCATATCCAGTCACCGGACTTCGCAGTCGAACATGAGCGCCCATCAAAGTCGGCGCCATCGATCCAGTTGGAATCACAAATCCTTCAAGAATAAATCCTCGAAATGCCATTGCGAAAACAAAGGCGACAATAAGCGACTGTATGGTGTCGATGATGCCGCTCGTCATCTGTGGCGCATGTTCGGTTGCGCGAGTGGCATTCATTGCCGCAGCATCTTACAACTTCGAATTATTTTTTGGGTGGAGTCGGAGGATTTTTCCCCGATTCGTCTTGTCGAGGAATGACTTTGACATCTTCGATTGGATACGCAAATTCGTGGCCGTTGGATTCCAACCGTATCAAGACAAGTTGCACCAGAATTCGCGCCTCCAATACGATGCCCGGACCGTCTGGTGTTTCGACTCGAGCTTTCACTTTCGGCATCCGCTTTGAAAGTGTCTCGTATGTTTCATCTTCATATCGCAGGCAGCACATCAAACGTCCGCAGCGGCCGCTGATTTTCATTGGATCAAGCGTCGCTTTTTGCAATTTGGCGCTTTTCATCGAAATCGGCTTCAGCACCTTCAAGAAATTTTTGCAACAACAGTGCTGCCCACACTTTTCATAATCCGCCACCAAACGCGCTTCGTCGCGCGCTCCAACCTGCCGCAGTTCGATTCGTGCTGAAAAACGAGCGGCAAGAATCTTGAGCAAGTCCCTAAAATCGATTCGCTCTTCACTCAAGTAATAGATCGTCAACACTTCGCGACCAAAAATGGGTTCGACGGCGACAAATTTCATCGGCAGGCCGCTGTTTCGTAAGAGTTCTTTTGCCACGGGGCCAAGTGCTGCGACCTCGGACTGTGTTGAATTCCACTGAGCAATGTCTTCGGTTGTTGCGACGCGCAGAATTCGTCCTTCTTGATGGAAAGGATAATCGCGACCGCCTGAATTTTCGATGTACTCCAACACTTCTTGGCGCGAGACACTCTTAGAGCATCCAGAGTTGGAGCAAACAGTCGTCAACATCTCGACGAGTTCTGTACCGCGATGCGTATGAGCAATCATTCGCGTTCCGCATCCTGGCTTCGCACCGCCTTCGTATGGATACTCGGCGATCCATTTCATTCGTCCGCCTCGCACAACAATCGAAGTGGGCGACTTCAGTTTTGCATACGCCTCTGCATCAGTTTCGAGCGAGCGAAAACTTGGATCCGCATCTCGCTCGAAAATTGGAAGGGGTTGGATGGACATTGTTTGGTTCGTCAGGCGCGTCCAGCGGATCGGCGGTTTTTGACATCATCTGGATCTCTGCGGCGCGCGCTGAAGATCAACTTGATCGGCACCTCTGAATATGGCAACTCTTCTCGCAATCGATTGAGGAGATATCGCTCATAAGCACCTTCGAAGAGTTCTGGCTTGTTGACCACCATCGCAATTGTCGGTGGATTCGTTTCGATTTGCGAGATGTAATAAATCTTGGCGATTGTTCCGAGTTTGGAAGATGGCCCGCGCTCAGTCAGGATTTTTTGCACGAGAGCATTCAGCTTGCCTGTTGTTTCTCGGTGACTTGCCTGGGTATGTAGATTAAAAGCCATTGCGATTGCGTCCGAAGTTCCATCGCCATTCTTTGCGCTGATGAAAACAAGTGGCGCAAAGCTGAGCATCGGCAATTCCTGCGTTAAATATTCCAAGTAGTCATTGGGAGTTTGCTTTGCTTCAACGAGATCCCATTTATTTACAACAATGACCGTTGGTTTGAACGCTTCAACCAATTCGCCAGCAAGTTGTTTTTCGACTTGTGAAACAGGCTCTGTTGCATCGAGCAGCAAGAGCGCAACATCGGCTCGGCGAAGTGCAACTTCAGTGCGGTTGTGGGAATAAAACTCGACATCATCAGCCCAAGATTTGCGTTTGCGAATTCCAGCCGTATCGATCGCAATAAAAATTCGACCATCAGATTCGAAGCGAACATCAACAGAGTCGCGGGTCGTTCCTGCGATTTCGCTGACGATGACGCGCGGCGCACCAGCGAGGGCATTGACAAGACTGCTCTTGCCTGCGTTGCGTCGTCCAACGATCGCCACTTTCATTTCTGGCGATACTGGGGGCTCATCGGGTCGCGATCCCAGTCGCGTCCACAGTGCTTCCATTAAATGTCGAATTCCAGAACCCGCCTTTGTTGAGACAGACAACGTATCACCAAAGCCAAGTTTCGCCGCATCAAGTGCGTGAACTTCCCAAGAAGGTCCATCCACTTTATTGGCGACCTGAATCACACGATCTGTATTTCCAGTGCGTCTTAAAAGCTGGGCGATTTTTTCGTCGAGAGCCGTGATTCCAGATTGCGCGTCGATGGTGAAAAGCACAATGGTTGCACCTTCAACTGCCGCAAAAATTTGTGCTTCGATATCGGGAGCGAGCGCAGACAAATCTTCACCAGCGTCGTCGAATCTTTTTCCTTCGGCCACATAGATTCCGAAGCCACCAGTGTCGCATACCTCGGCGACGCGAGGCAACGCATCTGCTTCATCGGTGTCATTTGGTGGATTGATGGTGATGATGGTCGAGATCCGATCGCGAGTCACACCAGGGGTTGGGTCGACAATGGATATGCGTTCACCAGCAAGCCGATTGAACAGACTGGATTTACCCACATTGGGGCGACCGACGATAGCGATGACTGGCAACATTAGATAATCCGATCATAGTCGTTCGTCGACAATTCACCCAATGCAATGTTGGCTCACTCTTGAACGCGCATGACGAATCCAAATTTCTTACAAAGTGGTTTTTGCTCGCGACGCATGAGTGTGACGGCTCGTTTCGCTCCCATTCGTGATCGAGATTCATAGTGCAGCAGGGTCAACCAATACGTTTCAAAGATGGTTGACTCGAGCCAAGGGACTTCGCGCGAAAATCCGCTAACACAAAGTGCTTTTGTACGCTTCATAAATTTCGTGAGTCGCGCTGTTGGAATATTCAGAAAGCGACATCCAGAAAAATGCAAGATGCGACCTCGACATCGCCCTGCAAGCATTTCTTCCAAATCATCAAGCGATATGCGTTCAAGCGGAACTCGCATATCGCCGGGCAGAAGTTCGCCAGGACGAGAATGAATTGCAAACCAAAGCAAATCGAATCGACGGTAGCGCGCCTGAAATGATCGGCGCAGATAGAACTCGATTTCGGCACGAGTCACAACATCCCGAAGGACATACGGAATCCGTGCATCGCTACTTTCCATCAAGTCGAGTGCAGGCCGCATGGACATTGGGCGTACCAATCCAAACCAATCAGCTTCGAGGCAAAACACGCCATGTGACTTCGGCATGGTACGAGTGTAATTCATGAACGAATAAGGCGCGGTATGAAAATGATTTATGGCAACAAGAGAGAACGACCAGTCATTGAATTGGGAGCAGGCATTCCCATCATGTCGAGCATCGTGGGAGCAATATCAGCAAGCCTTCCATCCGTACGCAGCGATCGTCCTTGAAATGCATTGCCGACGACCATTAGTGGCACGTCATAATTTGTATGCGCTGTGTGCGGGGCACCAGTGATTGGATCTTTCATCTGTTCGACATTGCCATGATCTGCAGTGATGACAAGCGAACCACCGCGCGCCAAGACTGCATCAGCGATCATGCCAACGCAGGCATCAACAACCTCGACTGCTTGAATTGCCGCAGGCAAACTTCCTGTATGTCCAACCATATCGCAATTTGCAAAGTTGACGATAATCACATCTTCGCAGTCTGGCGCTGCAATTCTGGCTAAAACAGCATCACGCACGCCTGCCGCACTCATCTCGGGCTTCAGGTCGTATGTTGCAACATCACGCGGGCTGGGGATGATTGTGCGAGTCTCACCCACGAATGGTTCTTCTCGATAATCATTAAAGAAGAATGTGACATGCGGAAACTTTTCAGTTTCTGCGCAGCGAAATTGCCGAATCGAATGATCGGCAAGCCACGAACCAAGAATATCTTTCATCGGCGCGGGCCGTTGGAAAATCACGTGAACAGGTAAGCCTCGTTCGTATTCCGCCATCGTGCAGAAAAATAAATCCTTTGGAATTGCTTCTCGATCAAACCCACCATTTGCAAGCGCACGAAATTCGCTCTCTGAAAAGAGAAATGCCTTCACGATCTCTCGAGGCCGATCGCCACGAAAATTGAAAAAGATCACGCTGTCGCCATCGTGGATTGCTCCGTCAACTCCAGAGATTCGAGTCGCGGGCACAAATTCGTCGCTGGTTTGATTTGCCGAAACTGGATGGGCATAGTGTTGTTCCACCGCATTTGCTGCGCTATCGCAACTTCGGGGACTCCTTCCAAGCAAACATTCCCACGCTTGCGCGACACGATCCCAGCGATGATCTCGGTCCATCGCAAAGAATCGTCCCGTGACTGTTGCGATTCTTCCGCCATTTTTCTTGAGCGTAGATTCGAGCGTTGCAATAAATCCAAGCGCTGATTTCGGTGGACAATCTCTGCCGTCAGTGAAGACATGCACAAAGAGCCGCTCCTTTGGAAAATCACACTCTCGCGCTAATTCCAACAGTGCAATGAGGTGCGAAAGATCGCTGTGAACTTGTCCGTCACTGACCAAGCCCATCAAGTGAACGCCCCGACCATTTTCCTTACTGCGATTGAACGCTTCACGCATAGTCGTGTTGGATGCGAAGCGGCCGTCGCGAATGGCGCGCGAGATTCGCATGAGCTCTTGGTCGACAATTCTTCCTGCTCCAATATTTTGATGGCCGACTTCGGAATTTCCCATCACCGGCCCGCTCGAATCGATCGGCAATCCGACATCCTCGCCGCTTGTCCGAATCAGAACCGTTGGGAATTCACGCGTCAATCGGTCATCGACTGGGGTTTTCGCTAAGAGCAGCGCATTAAATGCGTTGTGTGAAGGGTGCGGATTTCGCCCCCAGCCATCCCGCACTATCAGAACGCATGGGGTATTTGAAATGGACGATTTCACGGTATGCAGAATAGATCATTCACAAGCAGGGTGGAATTCGTTGTCGCACTTGGCCGAGCAGTCGGATACTCTTGGGAAATTGGAGGTTCGGCAATGCAGGACGCGATCGCCAGAGTAGAAACTATGGACGGAACACTCAAAGAACGATACGACGAGGTCAAGCGACGAATTGCAGCAGCTGCTATTCGAAGTGGCCGCAAGCCAGAGCAGATCATGCTTGTTGTTGTTTCAAAGTCGGGGACAATTGAGCAAATTCGAGAATTGATTTCGTTCGGTCAGCAGGACTTTGGAGAAAATCGTGTTCAGCAGTTGATCCAGCGCGTTGCGCAGATCGATGAACACTTGGTGCGCTTGCGAGAATTGCGAGGTCAAGCACCAGAGGTTCGATGGCACATGATCGGCACGATTCAACGCAACAAGGTGCGTAAGGCGGTTGAGTTGTCTCGATTGATTCAGTCCGTAGATAGTTTGCGCTTGGCAGAGGAAATTCATGTTCAAGCAGCACGGCGTGAACAACCCATTGATGTCCTGCTTGAAGTCAATGTCTCTGGAGAAATTTCAAAGCATGGAATTACTGGCGCTGCAGTTCGACATGTTGTGCAACAGTTGGACACGATGGTCAACATTCGCGTCAGAGGCTTGATGTGTATGGCCCCACTCGTTGGCGGAACATCTGCAGCGCGCGAAACCTTTGATCGTGGATTCGAACTTTTCACTGATGTTCGACAGAGTGGTCAAGGCGGAAAAACGTTTGATTTGCTTTCGATGGGAATGTCTGGTGACTTCGAAGAAGCAATCCTTGCTGGAGCAAACATTGTTCGAGTCGGTTCTGCGATCTTTGGTGCAAGTGAATCCGAGGCCTCATCAGAATCTGATACGGAGACTGAGATCGCATGATTCCTTCGATGGCGACTGAATCAACGGGTAATCACAAGGTAGAAACTCAAGTGCAGATTGAAGTTGATGAGAACACTCGACGAATTCGCGCGAGACTAGAATCCGCGACTATGCAGGACTCTTCGGCATGGACATCACTTCTTCCTGGGCGATTCATCGTCTTTGACGGTCCAGATGGCAGCGGAAAGAGCACGCAGTTTCACGCCGTTGCGAAAGTTGCACAAGCTGCAGGAGTCGAAATCGTTGAAGTGCGAGAACCAGGCGGTACGCCTATCGGCGAAAAGATTCGCTCTGTGCTGCTTGATCCTGCAAATTCCGAAATGGTGACTCGCTGCGAGATGCTCCTTTATATGGCAAGCCGCGCACAATTGATGGAAGAACGAATTCTTCCTGCCCTTGCTCGTGGCGCATTCGTCTTGGCGGATCGATTCATCTCGTCGACGCTTGCATATCAAGGAAGTGCTGGCGGCTTGGCGCGACAAGACATTCTTTCTGTTGGTGATATCGCAATCGGTGGACGATGGCCTGATCTTGTTGTGGTTTTCGACGTTGATTGGAAGACCGCAAAATCTCGAATGGTTCGCGCACTTGATCGAATGGAGCAGAAAGACGCGGAGTACCACCATCGTGTTCGCGAGGGATATTTAGAGCAGGCGCGTTCTCAACCTGACAAATATCTCGTGGTTGATTCAACAGCGCAACCGGAAGCAGTTTTTGCTGCGTTGACTGCGGGGATCACGCATCGATTGCATCGGGACTGATCTGCAAATTGACCTTAGATTTCAAGCGTTTTCGCTGTGAAGTCATGAATGAGCAAAATCGATTCTGAAATCGAATCAAATCGAATTTGGAACCGCAACGCCCATTTGTTTTGCGACGAGTGCGCAGATCGTGTCAGTCGCACGGGCAAGGTCATCGTTGACAACAAAGTCATCGTATGTATTTCCGACACGCGCGCGTGCGATTTCTTTTGTGCTTGCAGCAAATCGTCGCTGAATCGCCGCTTCGTCTTCTCGCCCGCGCAGTCGAAGTCGATGAAGTAACTCTTCTTCCGAAGGTGCAAGCACAAAGATGCCATACATCTGCGGATATTTCGTACGAACAATTTCTGCACCTTGCACATCGATATCCAATATGGCCAGGCGACCATTCTTCAGCGCAGCCTCGATTGGTTCGCGCGGCGATCCATACCAAGAGCGGCTGAAGACTTGCGCATGTTCAAGAAATCGGTCTTCATTAATCATGTTCTGAAATTGAGATTCGGTGATGAATTGATAGTCGCGACCATCCACTTCGCCAGGACCAGCTTGACGCGTTGTCGCTGAAACACTAAAGACGCCATCAAACCGCTGAAGAAGTTCGTGGACGATGGATGTTTTTCCAACGCCTGATGGTCCGCTGAGAACCAAAAGTAATCCATTCAATGAGAATCCAGAAGTTCGTTCGTTCGACATATTCGAAGTGTAAAGAGTTTGTTGATAGCGCTTTCGCTGTGCGGCGAAGAAAAATCAGAAATCAGATGTAAGAAAATCCGTCGATCACTCCTTCTATGCATGCATAGGCGGCGGTTTCGGACACGAAGTCCGTGAGAAAGTGGGGTATCTATGTCTCGAGATGAAGTTCGGCGGGATCGTCTGAGTCAGTTTGTCGACCTTGCCCGTATTTATCGCAGGTGGACGAAAATCCAAACGGCTCAAGCGCTTGGGCGCGAGCCTTCGAAAGTGGTTCCAGAAAGCGGAAATCCAAAGCTTGATTTAGTTGTGGGACTCGCAGAGGCGCTTGATTGGGATGTCGGTGATGTTGCGGAAGGCATTTGGCGCGACGAAGCAGAGGCCTATGGAGAAATCGAAACGATGGCTGAACGTGGATTCGCGATTCTCGATCGAGAAGCCATCGAAGCACATCGCGCCGGCGAATATCGTCGTATGACAGAATTGTCTCGCGCTTTATTTCTTGCCGCGCATACTGGAAGTGAACGCGCGACAGCGGCAAATCGTCTCGCAGGAGCGTATGACGGACTTGGGCGGTACACGAAAGCTCTCGCAGCTTTGCAACGCGGTCTCGCAGAACCTGGAGTTCCCTCACATGTCCGGATGATGCTTGAAGTCAATCTTGCCAACGCGCACTATGCGCTTTGGCATCTTGTCGAGGCTTGCTCTGTCGCAAACTCCCTTGTGGAACGATTTCAATCTCGCCCAGCGGAAACCCGCACCGAGAGAGTTGTCCAAGCGTTTGGGCATTATGTTCGTGGACAATCTGAGCGCCGATTGATCGAAACCGATCCACTCAGTGGAAATTCACATGCGCAGCGCGCTCGTGAAGATTTACAGATTGCGCTGACGGCTTACACAACTCTCGCACAAGAGTTTGATGATGCGTCGTATGCGGGGATCGCAAATACTTGCACGGGTGCGATTTTCGAATGCGATGCGGCGCTTGGAGTGATGGATCCACTGCGTGCCGCCGAAGCACTCTCAGCAGGATTGGATCAAGTTGTCGATGTTGTGAATTATCCACCAGGAGATTGGTTGGAGAGTTATGGTTGGTGGGCGATCTTCGGATGTAATGTCGTGCTGCGCGGTTTAAGCGGACCAGAACTGCATCGACATATGGCTGTGTTTTCCAACAAGACCGCAGAAATCGCTGAGCGAATGGAAAACTGGTCGATGCGAGAACGTGCGTTTACATTCGAGCACTTGCGTCGACAAAGGATGAACGAATCACTGGGCTATGCAACCGAATGGTTGCTGGACGATGACGACGTTCGAACCGTGACTGGCACGATGGGGCGATTCCCATCATTTCGCGAAACAGGATGGCGAATCCTCGAGAGCGCTCGCTCTTTGCACACAGCCTGAAAGGCAGAAAGGAAAACCACATGAAATTTCCCGATAAATTTGCACGGTCTTTCATTCGCAGATCAATGAAACGGCTTTCATTTTCGTTTCTTACTTTTTCTTTGATCGCGGTTGGAGCACTCTGCTTGCAGACGAACAGCGCATTTTGCATACCGCCTGGCTGGTCTCTTCGTGCGCAGGCGTATCCGCAAGCATTTGCCACATTTATGGACGACAACTTTGGACGTGCGTGGATGCACACCGTCCAAGAACGAGTTGTTCGACGTATGTACACAGTTTGGTGTGCGAAAAACTACGTGAAGCCCACAGAGAAGAAAGATCGATAGAGGTTCTTCACACTGATTCATCATTGCTGTGACGTGTCACCGCCAATGCCGTCACAGTATCAAGCACTCCCCGTATGAACGATTTCATACGGGGAGTGCTGCTTTCATTTCTGCACGCCAAGTTTCGCGAGTCCACTTTTCTTGGACAGGTTTCAGAGTATCAACCGTGAATCACGCGACCTTCGGTCGCAAGCGCCGCTTCGTGAATGGCCTCATGCATTGTCGGATGCGCATGCACAGTCGAAATGATGTCCTCTGCAGTTGCTTCGAGTCGTTTCGCCAAGCCCATTTCACCAATCAACTCGCTTGCGTCTTCGCCGAAGATATGGGCTCCGAGAATTTCTCCGTATGGTTCGCTGGTGATGATCTTGACAAGTCCATCGGTTGCGCCAACGGCGATTGCTTTCCCATGTGCCTTCAGCGGATACTTGCCAACTTTATATTTCAATCCCTTTGCCTTTGCTTCGCGTTCGGTCATACCGATGGATGCAACTTGTGGATTGCAATATGTGCATCCTGGGATCGAAGAATAATCCACGCCAAGAGTGTGATGTCCCTTCATGCGTTCGACACATGCAACTGCTTCTTCGCTGGCAACATGCGCGAGCCAAGGTGGTCCGATGACATCACCAATTGCATAGACGCCTGGAACGCTCGTTTGATATGAAGGTTCAGGCTTGTCTTGATAATCCGTCCAGATATGGCCTTTCGCAGGACCTGAATCACAAATGCGAACGCCAAGCGAAGGATCGAACAAACCGTCATATCGTGCGCCAACACCAACAGCAACAAGAACGACTTCGACTTCCAAAGTGTCCGTCTTTTTTTCGTCTTTCATTTCATACAAAGTGACTTTCGCACCCGTTGCATTCTTGTCAATCGCCTTGACGCTCGATCCAATTCGAAATGTGATTCCCTGCGCGGCAAATGTTTTCATCGCGGCTGCGGAAATGTCGTCATCTTCAATCGGCAATATGCGATCCTGCATCTCGACGACAGTGACCTTCGTTCCAAATGCGTTATAGAAATATGCGAACTCCATTCCGATTGCGCCGGATCCAATGATCAACATCGAAGCTGGCCGTGTTGGAAGATTCATTGCTTCATAACTTGAAATGATCGTCTTGCCGTCACATGGCGCGAATGGAAGTTGTTTCGGTGCGGCGCCGGTTGCAAGCATGACACGATCTGCCGTGATGATTTGCGCATCACCTTCGCTTGCACCTTTGTAATACGTTCCGTTGGCTTTGCGCACTTCAACTTTGCAAGGTCCCGCAGCCGTCTTGCCTGCAGTGATCTTTGCATGTCCGACAACATGATCGATCTTGTTTTTCTTAAAGAGGAATGCAATACCCGCATTCAATTGACCAGTAATGCCACGACTTCGACCGACAACTTTTTCCCAATTGACTTTGACATGCTCGGGTTTGATTTCAATTCCCCAAGTTTCACCGTGGCGAATCGCTTCCATATAAAGCTCCGCATTATGCAACAGCGCCTTCGTTGGAATGCAACCCCAGTTCAAACAAACGCCACCAAGCTTGTCGCGTTCAATGCAACAAACTTTCATGCCCATTTGCGCTGCGCGAATAGCGCCAACATAACCGCCAGGTCCGCTTCCAATCACGATGAGGTCATAATGTTTTATATCTGCCATAGGGGGGGTGATTCTAGCGATCTATCGTGAGAGGTTTGCTAGTATCTCTTCCCCCTCAATAACATGCGGGAAAACCTATGCGAACTGCACTCATCAGCGATATCCACTCGAATCTCTCTGCGCTCGAAACAGTGCTGGCGGATATCGACAGTCGAGGCGTTGATCGGATTCTTTCCCTTGGCGACATCGTTGGGTATGGCCCGGATCCGAAGGAATGCGTCGATCTGGTCGCGAAGCGATGTGAGTGGAGTTTGATGGGCAATCACGATTTTGGCGTTTTGTATGAGCCAACGAATTTCAATGCGTCTGCTGAAGCGGCGGCATATTGGACGCGTCGACAATTAGAGCCACCGAAGGCGGAAGATGGCGAGGCAGGGGCTGATTATGACGTTGCGGAAGCTGTGCGACGATGGAATTTTCTTGGCCAGCTTCGCGTCCGTGTAGTTTTTGGTCCGTTTCTTTGTGTGCATGGTTCGCCGCGCCGACCAATCAATGAATACATCTTTCCCGAAGATCCACTGAATAGCACGAAGAAGATTAAGGATATTTTTGCACGCATCAAACCCTCGCGCGTTTGTCTTGTTGGGCACACACACGTACCAGGTGTCTTCACGGACGATCCAGACTTTCTTCCCGCAGCTGAGATGACTGATGGCATTTATAAATTTTCAGCGCAAGATTCTGTCATCGTGAATCCTGGTTCGGTTGGTCAGCCTCGCGACCTCGATCCGCGTGCTTCGTATGCAATCTTGGAAACAGGCGAAAATTTCGAACCACAATCTGTGCAGTTCATTCGCTTGGAATATGACATCGAACGAACGGTCGAAAAGATCAAGGCAATCGACGATTTGAACGATTGGCTGGGCGAACGACTTCTCCAAGGCCGATGAGTATCAAGAAAGAGAAACGAATAAAAATGAATAAGGGAACTCGAAAATTACTTCTGACGCTGTTGGTCATCTCATTCGCTGCAAGCATCGTGACGATTGTCATGACAGGGAAGGGAGCCGCAAAATCGAAAAATGCGAGTGATTCCCCAGTTGCAGCCAGCCCCACATCTCCTGCAAGCTCAGAGGTTGCAACGAGCGCAGCAGCTTCGACTGCGTCCGGTACTGCAACCTCTATTTCTGCATCTGCTGCAGTGATCCCACCGAATGCACCAACTGCCACAGTTTCTCCAGCAGTGACAACAACAAAGTTGAAGGCTCGTCCATCTGGCGCTGCAATTTCGACTGTGGCGAGTGTTGGCTCGCTCGATCCAGCCAACGATCGCTTCACGATTGATTTCTCGACAGCCGGCGCAGGAATTAGCAAAATAGTTTTTAGCGAATTCTGGGTGAACGCATCTGATCGCACTGCCGCGATTCGCAACGCAACTGCAATCGCATCTGGCGCAAACACAATTCCACCCTTGCCGGATGTAAGCAACAGATATTTTCTTGCGCCAGTTGGAACGCTCGCAAGTTTCACTGTGCCAATGTTGGCTGCGCATTCGATTCAGGTCGATGGTCAATCAACTTCGCTCTTTGGTGCTGTCTGGTCTCAGCAATCTCCCGGAAGTTTCGAAACACTTCTTGTCGATGATGCGGGAACGCCAGTGTTGAAAGTTCGGCGTGTTTTTGCTTTGCAAACGAAACAGGGCGATGGATACGACATCACGCTTTCGCAGACCGTCGAGAATCTTTCTTCCGCCACGCACACGATCAGCATTGTGCAATACGGCCCTGGAGATTTGACGCGAGTCGCGAATGAGATGATGGATATTCGTCGTCTTCAGTTTGGATATTTGATGAGCGAACGACGTGATCCAGCGCAGACTTCTGTGATCACGCATGATTCGATGCTCGAGCGCGCTGCGGTTGTGAAAAATGTCACCGCTGCAAAATTTGATGTGTGGCCGAGTCCAGAGCAGAAGGAACAAGATCAGCACCTGAGTTGGTTTGGAACGACCAATCGATATTTTTCTCTTGCGGTGCATGCACCAATGGTGCCAACTGCTACAGGTATTCCAAGCAAGTCGCTGGCAACATCGATCGAGTCCATTCGTGCATCGCTTGGCGATCCAAGTCCCACAGATACAACAGGTGCGCCAACGCTATTTATCGAGCTGCATTCGCCGGCGCGCATAGTCGCGGCTGGACAGACGGCAGATTTTTCGATGGGGGTGTTTGCGGGACCTCTGGATCATGTGATCCTTTCCACCGTTCCTCCTTATAGCGCGCTTGAAATGTCAGGGCTCATTGTCTATTCGATGGGTGGATGTTGTTCATGGTGCACATTTGCGTGGCTGGCAAATTTGATGGTCATCTTCTTGGATTTCCTACATAACTATGTTGTGTTTGATTGGGCGCTGGCAATCATCGCGCTTGTACTTGTCGTGCGTCTCATTTTGCATCCGATCAGCAAGAAGTCGCAAGTGCAAATGCAGCGTTTGACTCGAGGAATGGCGGAGATGAAGCCAGAACTCGATGCACTCAAGGCGAGATATGGTGACGATCCAAAGCGGATGCAGCAAGAGCAGATGCGGCTATATAAAGAGAAGGGTGTGAATCCAGTCGGGTGTCTTGGTGGATTCCTGCCAACATTCCTGCAGATGCCAATTTGGATGGCGCTGTATGCCGTTCTGTATCTGGCATTCGAACTTCGCCAACAGCCAGCATTTTTCGGCGTCTTCCAACTTTTGGGTGGCTGGAATTTTCTTGGCGATCTCAGCGCGCAGGACCGATTCATCACACTGCCAACTCCGATCAATCTTTACTTTTTCTCTCTCGCAAGTATCAATCTTGTTCCACTACTGATGGGTGGCGTTTTCTATATTCAGCAGAAATACATGGCGCCGCCGCCATCGACTCAGCAAACTCCTGAACAGGAACAACAACAGAAGATGATGCGGATCATGACAGTTGTTATGTTCCCTGTCATGCTTTATGCCGCTCCATCTGGATTGACTTTGTACATCATGACTTCGACGCTTGTAGGAATTTGGGAGAGTAAGCGCGTGCGCCGATACATTGAAATGACAAAGGATCAGCCAGTCGTTGTGAAGAAGTCCAAGACGCGCGACGCAATTGGAAAGTTGTACGAGAAAGCTTTGGAACGCGCGCAATCAAAGCGTGAAACAAACAAGAAGTTCAAAGCCAGAGGCTGATATGCCCGAGCCCTCGAACTGGGTCGAGACCGCGTCAGCATCCGATGCGATTGCGGCGATTTCATCACCGCCAGGTTCTGCTGCGCGCGGCATCGTGCGCATCAGCGGCGATGCGACGTTTGCGATTGTAAATGAGCGACTTGTTGAAGAAAAATTGATCGCTCGCCGAGGAGTGCAATCCGTTCGCATCGCTGTGTCGATATGTGGACAAAGGGTTGATGTCCCTGCACTTGCACTTGTGATGGTTGCTCCGCAAAGTTTCACGGGGCAAGAGACTGTCGAATTTTTGATCGCAGGACATGCTTCACTTTTGACGGCAGTCGTTGATGCGCTGTGCGATTCCGAAATGGGCGCAATGCGCGCGCGCCATGCATCGCCAGGCGAATTCAGTGCTCGCGCATTTCTCAGTGGCACGCTCTCCATGGAGGAAGCGGAGTCGATCGCACTTTCAATTTCTGCCGAATCAGATTCGCAATTGGATGCAGCGCGACAATTGCGCACTGGGCGCATTCGGCAGATTGCGTTGAAAGCCGCAGAGGAAATTACTGGATTGCTTGCGCTTGTCGAAGCTGGCATCGACTTCAGTGACCAAGAAGATGTTGTTGCAATTACTGCAGTCGACCTTGCGGCTGGAATCGCCGCGGTTCAGGACGATCTTTCCGCAGCGGTCAATCAAACAACTCCCGAAGAATCGCTGCGCGCGCTTCCTGTCATTGCGCTGCGTGGCGCGACAAATGCTGGAAAATCGAGCCTTTTTAATGCACTGCTTGGGCATGAACGCGTTGTCACATCACCTCAAGCAGGCTCGACGCGCGATGCGATTGTCGAAACTCTCAAACTAAACCGCGGCCGAGAAGCATTGCTGGTTGACTTGCCTGGAATTGAAGATCCACAGCATGCGCTTGCAGAGCAAATGCAACAACTTGCGCAGCATGCGTTTGATGCAGCAACTTTGCAATTGAATTGCGTCCCGATTTCAGTCGATGCGCAGGCTATGAGTGGCCCACGAATGATGACTGTGTGGACGAAGTCAGACTGCGCAGATGATCGAAGTCTCGCGCAAGCCAAAGTGCAGGGTGGTTGCATGACAAGCGCGTTGAATGGCGATGGCATCGAAGAACTTCGCGAAGCGCTCACGGCAGCGGTCGATGATGGAGGCTGGGTTGGTGGAGCGAGACTCGCCCCAGTTCTGCTTACACGGCATCGGTCAGCACTTGCTGATGCGCAGACTTTGATGGGACAAGCGCGCGATGCGGCACAAGCGTGCGTCGATGCGGGGCGCCGTGCTGCAGAGCCTGCAGAGATTATTGCGATGGAATTGCGCGACGCGCTCGATGCGCTTGGAATCGTTGCGGGTCATCGAACTCCAGACGATGTGCTTGCTGCACTGTTCGCACGATTCTGCATCGGAAAGTGATTTGTCATTCCCTGGCTGGCAATAAATCGGCAGCAGGTAAACGCAAGCCAAGCAAATGGTGCGGCAGCGTTGTGATCATATAGAAGCTAATGCTCGCAACAGCAATCGAGTTTGCGCTGAATCCACCAAGCAGTAAACACAGTGGAATCAGGCAGGGCAAAGTGGGCCACAACAACGAGAGGCTTATGACATGCACGCGGATCAATCGGGTCATTAAATCTTTTGGTGCCCAATGAAATGAAAGTATGGAGCTCGTGCACGCCAAGCGACGAGTGTGTCTGAATGCATGCACCCCAAGGAAGAAAATACCGACCGAGAATAATGGATCCGCAAGCGCCGCCATAGCGGCAACGAATCCATTTTCAATGAGATCAGCAATCGCTGCCTTGGCGTGTCCGCGGCGCAAGCGTTCTATCGCGCTTGCAAGAGCAAGTAGTACTCCTGCGACAACACCAATGACTGCAAATGGGTGGATTTGATTTGATGTAGGGATCCACGCGCTTGCGGAACTCTGTTGCCATGCGCTGAATGCAATTCCAATTTGCTCAAATGGTGCCCATGCTGCAACAGGATGCGACGCAAAGGCCGTGCTCAATAAAAGTATTCCGCGACCAAGCGCCAATCCCCAGTTTGCAACAAATCCATCCTTGTCTGCATGCACCGCAGTTGCATCGGCCATGCCAAAATGGAAAATGGTTAAACATAGAAACAACAAGGCAGCGACGCCCGGCAGCAGCGCGAGAAGTGCCAAGCTTGCAAGCATGAGGCACAAATAACTTGTAAATCCACTGATTTTTTGCCCAAATGTTTCTCGCCCAGAAAGTCGTGCCGCCACACTCCAGTCTGCGCATCCATGAGGCATACCGAATACAAATAATGCGATCACAAACGGCCACGGCGCCATTGCTTTGGTAAATGCGGGATTGATCAATGCGCTCACCACACCAAAAAGCAAAATGCACCAAGGCCATATGCGCGCGCTTGCAAAAATAAAACACCCCGCCTTCGCCACCTGTTCGGCAGATCTTTTGGATCCATCGAACTCGGCGGCGTTAGGCGGGGCGAGTTTCAAACTAAATATTTCCAGGGACTCAGGCTTTTTGGTGCTGTTGTTGTCCTAGAACCTTTACGCCTTGGTAGCAAACCAAGCCGAAGAAAACCTTGTTGATAACGTCAGCCACGTTGTACAAAATTTCGCGCCAACTTTCGCCATTGCCACCATTGAGAGCCATCAAGAAACCAATTGGGTAAATCACCCAACCAACGAGCACGAACATACGCATCGTCTTCAAACTTTCTTGAATACTTTCAGGGGCGGACTTCATGGACTCTGAGACCTTGGTGAACAGCGTGTAGACGATGTACAGCCAAGCGCCGCATGAAACCACATACCATGTCCACCATTGTTGACTTCCAGTAACGCTTTCTTCTGCGACCCAAGCGGTTACCAACATAACAAGCGACCAGAAAAGCAGTGACTTGAATAGTTCGCGACCGGCTTTTCCCAAATTAAGCAGAAGTGGGAACTCCATCACAAGTAATGGAACCGTGATTAACCAGTCAATATATCGGTAAGCAGTTGGGAATTGCTTTATGGTCGCGCCTGTGATTCGTGTTCCATCTTCATTGAACAAGCTCGCAACGCCTTCCAAATAAATACCGCTCATTCTCCAGTAATGGAAAGCAGCAACGCCGCAAATAATACCGGCCACAGTAATCGCGGTCTGGTATTGCACCGGAACGGTCTTGCGTTGAAGAAAAAAGTAAATCATTCCTGCGCCCATAGCGACGGTACTAAGCCAAAACAGATACATCGTTACGCCCTCCATTGAAAGGCCTGCATTCAGGGCCTTCATGGTGGTGGTCATTTCAGCTGCGAGAGTCAACAAGGTGAATCCTCCGGTGGTTCTAGTTTTTGACCAACAAGGTCAATCCCTATTTCCAGATTTGTAATGCCCCAAGGATATGCACGCTTCTGTTCTGGCAAGGCTTCGAAAAGAAAATAAGAAGAATTTTAGAAGAACCTAAAAACTTTAAATTTTGTATCTATTATTGCTTTATATTTTGCGTTTGCAGTATTTGAGAAACGTATTCGGTTCTGCGAGTCTCAATTGATTTTTCGATGAATCTAGTTATTGCCGCCAGCGAAAACTCAAACTGCACAAAATCGTGAATCACATATAAAGGAAGGATGACCAATATCCACAAATTGGAAATTAGGCCGCGTTACTGCGAGTGTGATCCGATGAGCGTCGTGCATCACACGGTCTATCCAATTTGGTTCGAGATGGGCA
The DNA here is from genome assembly GCA_903961015.1 of uncultured bacterium. Lineage (GTDB taxonomy): Bacteria > Planctomycetota > Phycisphaerae > Phycisphaerales > SM1A02 > F1-60-MAGs104. The sequence continues at coordinate 11,886 of CAJCCX010000221.1, read as the reverse complement.
GAACGGAATTGTTGCGTGCGGGTGGTTCGACATACGCCGATCTTGAAGCGCGCGGGATATTGTTGGCAGTCACGCGCCTAGATGTGCGATATCGAAAGCCTGCGAAGTATGACGAATTGCTCGTGCTCGAAACCACGCTGCGCGATGTCGGCCATGTGAAGATCGAACATTCCTATCGACTTTGCAGAGGCGATGAAGAACTTGTGATCGGCGAAACGACACTCGCATGTATTGATCGTGATGGTCGCGTGCAACCTTTGCCAGCAAATTGGAGCGGCGATCCTATTGCGGCGGGTTGACTTGCCCGACGCGCATTCTCACCCGAGTGATCTTGCCTGCGCTTGCATTTCGAATTTCAGCATCAACCCCGCTGCGCAATATTCGATCAAGCGTATAGCTTGTCGCCGCAGATCCCGTCACGACGGTCAACACGCCGCCAGAGATTCCTGAGAGGCGCGTGTCATCTCGAACATTCGCGGGAATGAATCGCTCCCACAATTCAGCAGCATCTCCAAATCTTTGCGCGTGTTTTTCGACAGTCGTTCTCAGTCGAGTGATGTCACTACGGATCGAATCGACAGGGATCGTGTTTGCACTTCTTGCGCCACGCCGTTTTTGCAGATCATGAAGATGTTGAAGAGGATTCCCCATAGCGCGCAGCAATTGTACGGTGCGAACTCGCTGATTCCACCTGTTTACTATCCTTTCATGTGTGACGAGCCTTCGCCTGACAAACATACGAAAGACATTCGACCAAACGGTCGCAGTTGAAGATGTCAGTATTGAAGTTTCGTCGGGTTCGCTTTTCTTTTTGCTTGGATCGTCGGGATGTGGCAAGACCACAATTCTTCGGATGATTGCTGGGTTCGTTCGGCCAACTGCGGGGCGAATTTTCTTCGGCGACCGTGATGCCACCGAACTTTCCCCTGAAAAGCGTAATGCCGGAATGGTCTTTCAGAGTTACGCCCTCTGGCCGCATATGACAGTCTCTCAGAATGTCGGATTTGGTCTGGACGTTCGTCGCATGCCATCGGCCGAGAAGAAAAGCCGTATTGGAGAATCACTCGAACTTGTCCGCATGAGTCAATATGCTGATCGACTTCCCAACCAACTTTCGGGCGGTCAACAGCAACGCGTTGCATTGGCGCGCGCCATCGCGTTTCGTCCCGATCTGCTTTTGCTTGATGAACCACTTTCAAATCTTGACGCCAAACTGCGACTTGAAATGCGTTCGGAGATTCGGCGAATTTCACACGAACTGCGTATCACAATGATTTATGTCACGCACGATCAGCATGAAGCATTATCACTCGCCGATCAAATCGCAGTGATGTCAGCAGGAAAGATTGAACAGCTGGGAGCCCCGAGGGATATTTATCAACGGCCACGAACTCGATTTGTCGCGGAATTTATCGGCGAGACAAATTTTGTGTCTGGCGAGATTCAGGGCGTCCGTGATTCAAGCGGATTCGCTGAGGTCAGGACGCCGATTGCAACGATGCGTGCTCTTGTTCCATCGACAAAAAAAGTCGGAGATCGTATTACGCTTTCGATTCGCCCCGAGGCAATCACCATCGACCACCTGAGTGCTGTGTCGAACCCACAATCTTATGCAACAATTGTTCTTGGAAAATGTCTCGAGTCAACATATCTGGGTGCAAGTGCGCAGCATTTGGTTGACGCGAATGGTCAACTCATAAAAGTTTTTGAAGTGAATCCGAACTCGTCATCCTTCGCGGGGAAGCAAGTTCGGCTGAGCATCATCACCGATCAAGTCATCGGCTTGGAGGAATGATGTCAACCGATATTCGCTGCTGGCGGCGCTTCACTTCTAGGTACTTGCGGATCTGCCACTCGCTGAATACAGAAATAGCCAACAACGAATGCCGTCAACGCAACAATGACATGAAGTCCAAATCCAAACCCAATATTGCGCGCAGTTAATGTTGATGCCGCATTTTCTTGCGCAATGGGCGAAGTCAAACCATGCATCACAAGCACCATCAAGGCGATACCGATGGTGGATCCAAACTGCCGCATCATTTGCACAAGCCCGCTCGCTTCGCCGCGCTGAGCGATCGGCGCACGCGACAGAGAATCAGCGTTTGCTGGGCTCATTGCAAATCCACATCCAAGTCCAAGCACGGCCATACCTGTCGCAAGTATTGGAAAATTCAATGCGAAGACGCCGATTGTTTCGATCACCGTTCCAATCAGTACGAAAGTAAGCCCCAGCATGATTGGACGGCGTGGGCCATGATGGTCATACATGCGTCCTGCAAAGTGAATGATGACCAGTACGGGTACAAGCAGCGGAAGCGTGCCTAATCCTGCTTGCATTGGCGTGAATCCAAGAAACGTTTGCATATAGAAGGAACCATAAATTCCTTGGCCCACATTGATGAAGCTGACGCACAATAGTAAGAATGCGTTTCCAAAGAGCCCTCGATCACGAAAGAGCCGCAGATCGATCGTCGGCTGTGTCAGTCGTAATTGCCGATGCGCAAAGAGACACAAGAGTCCGCCGCCAATCACGATTGAAACCCAAGCAGGTTTGGCCATGAGACCGTGAAGCCCAAGTTCTTGCAATCCGTTGACCAGTAGCGGCGTACCCGTGAGCAACAGTAGGACCGATGGCCAGTCTGTCTTGCGTTTTGCTGCGCGAATTGATTTCATTTTCAAGGTCAATGTCAGTCCGAGTGAAATGAGTGCGATGGGAACATTCAGCCAGAAGCACCAATGCCAAGATGCAAATTGCACGAGTGCGCCGCCGATCAGGGGACCGCCGGCCATAAACAAGAGTGATATACCTGCGTACGCCGCCATCGCTCGTCCGCGCTGTTTCGCTGGATAAATGTCGATCACGATTGCAGAACTTGCTGGTTGCATTGTTCCTGCGCAAATTCCTTGAAAGATTCGTGCGGCAATAAAAATCAACGCAGTTGGCGCAAGCGCGCATCCGATTGATGCGATCATGAATCCAATCATTCCCAATCGAAACGCATTGATTCGCCCCATCCAATCACCAAGTCTTCCCCCAATCGCAACCCATGAAGCCATCGCAAGGAGATAACCGTTGACGGCCCACGTCAAAGTCGAATCATCAAATTGCAACTCTTGACGAATACTTGGCAGCGCAACACCAAGCACAGTTGAATCAAGCATAATCATCGAGAGCGAACCCGTCATAGCCAACAGTGTCAGCCATCGTCTGTCAGGCGAATTCGTTTCGGTCATAGAGCGAGTATAAGACGCATATGAAAAGCATTGGAATGAAGTCTTTTAAGATCGCAACATCTCTGATTGCAAGTGTTGCCGTCGCAGGAGTGCTTGTTCTCGCTGTATTCAATGCCACGACATCAACCGAGAATGTCGCGCCGATTGTGCCACGCGCGCCGATGGAGTCAAGCGGATCAACAGTTTCGTCTGCTGCACTGAACTATTCATTCACTTCGATTGATGGTCGCGAATTGAATCCCTCGACATTGAAAGGCAAGATTGTCTTTATCGATTTCTGGGCGACATGGTGCGGTCCGTGTCGAACGACTCTTCCAGCTCTAGAGCAACTTGCAAAGGCATACCCGAATGATTTAGTCGTCATTGGTGTATCGAATGAGCCAAAAGCAACGGTAACGAAATTTCTTGCCGACAAATCAATTTCTTATCCGATGGTCGCACCAGCGCCGCCTGTAGGCAAACCATTTTCGTCCGTTCGTTCGATTCCGACGATTTTTATTCTTCGCCGCGATGGATCCTTGTCACAGACGATGGTCGGATCGCACAGCTTTGACCAATTGGCGGAAGCAATGCATGCGGTTGACGCTGCAGTACGCTGACTTGATGCGAACAATAATCCTCTGCTGTGTTGCTGTTCTGTCCTTGATTTTTCCTGCCACATCTCTGGCGCAGGCCCCATCTTCACCCGCACCAACTGCAGCGAAAGCCGATCTCGATCGACGCATGGGATGGTTCCGCGATGCACGATTTGGCATGTTCATTCACTGGGGGCTTTACGCAATTCCAGCTGGTCAGTGGGAAGGCAAGCCGATCCCAAGTGTGGGTGAGTGGATTTTGAATTCTGGAAAAATTCAACCGTCGGAATATATGAAGTTGCAGACGCAGTTCAATCCGATTGATTTCAATGCAGATGAGTGGGTTCGCATCGCAAAGCTTGCCGGGCAGAAGTACATCGTCATCACCAGCAAGCACCACGATGGATTTGCACTTTGGAATTCGAATGTTTCAAATTTTGATGTGATGGCAACTCCATTCAAACGAGACATCTTGCTCGAACTTGCGCGTGCATGCGAGCGCGGCGGCGTTCAACTGTGTTTCTATCACTCGATTATGGATTGGACCCACGACGATTATGTTCCGCACCGTTCATGGGATCCTCGCAAGAATGAAGATGCGGACTTCGATCGCTACGTCGGAAATATGAAAGAACAATTGAAAGAATTGGTCTCTGGCAAGTATGGCAAGATTGGAATTCTTTGGTTCGACGGCGAATGGGAAGAGTCGTGGACGCATGAGCGTGGTCTCGATCTTGCAAAGTACGTTCATTCGCTCGATCCAGACATCATCATCAACAATCGTGTTGATAAAGGGCGATCAGGAATGGCTGGCATGAACGGCGAAGGCGATTGGGCGGGCGATTATGGAACTCCTGAGCAAGAAGTTCCTTCAACAGGATTTCCAGGTCGTGATTGGGAAACATGCATGACCATGAACGACACGTGGGGTTTCAAAAGCGATGATCACAATTGGAAAAGTGCCCAAGAAATGATTCGCATGCTTTGTGACATCGCAAGCAAAGGTGGAAACTTCTTGCTCAACGTTGGCCCGCAAGCCAATGGACAGATTCCACAAGAATCAATTGATCGACTCATGCGCATCGGTCAATGGATGGAAACGAACGGCGATGCAATTTATGGAACCCACGCCAGCCCATTTGTTCGCTTGCCTTGGGGACGCTGCACGCAGAAGTCGTTGCCGAATGGTCAAACGAGACTTTATTTTCACATCTTTGAATGGCCGAAATCTGTAGATGGCAGTACGAATGCGCTGTTCATTCCTGGTTTGACCAGCGAAGTTCTTTCCGCGCGTCTTTTGGGTGCAACAGGATTCGCTACACACCCATTCCGACAAGGAGATGGTTGGGCGATCTCAATTCCAGTTGTTGCACCAGATGATGTGAGTAGCGTGATCGCAGTTGATATCGCTGGAGAACCGAAAGTTGTCGCCTTCGCAGTTCTTCCCGACACAACTGGGACAATTCATTTGACCGCAAAAGAAGCAGAGTTGCGCGGTCATTTGGTTTATGAAGAAAAGTGTGACAACATTGGATACTGGACCGATGTCGACGGAACCGCACGATGGGCAGTTCGACTTCAATCGGGGGGAAAATATAACGTGACTGCAGACGTCGCAGCGGCTCCAAACGAAGGAGGCAGTCGATTTCGCGTTTTGGTTTCGGGGGCGGAAACCGAAAGCGTTGCAACGCTTTCCGAAAGCGTTGAATCAACCATTCAAGCCAGCGCAAACTGGTGCGATTTCAAAGGGGTTGATATGGGAACAATCGTGTGCCCCGCCGGCGATTTCGAAATTGTGGTGAAGCCGTTGTCGAAGGCAGGTTCCGCAGTAATGAACTTGCGATCAATCACGCTTGTGCCGGTTGCGAAGTGATTCGCACATTGTTCATTGCTTGCTGCGAAAAGCTTCCAGAGGGATCTCAGCGAATTGTGTCGTCATCGGCAGTCGCCAACGAAGAGCAAGCGCTTCACTTCCAACAGACTCGAACATTCGAACATCAAGATCGTGACATCCAATCGCAAGTGCGACATCACCGACCTTTGGTACCGCACCATGCAATCCACCGTTATCAATGATGCGCACGCCGTCGATCCATAACTCGCTTCCGTCATCGCTTGCGATTTCGAATCGATAGACACCGCTTGCTGGCACATCGATCATGCCGCGAATTTGTATCGCGTATCGGTCCGCAGGTACCCCGACTGGAATCGCAACCGATTGAATCACGCTCTTCTGCGCTGCGTTTTCAAAAACATCATTCGCTGGAACAATTTCAAATGTACCGGCGATCACTCGTGCATCAAGACCGATAGTGTCCCCACACTTTTTCGCTGGCAATAACTCGCTGCGCACGAAAGATAGTGTTGTCTCGGCATTGCTCATGTTTCCCTGCCAACTTGTTCGCGCTCGCAAAGTCGAAGTTCGGTCGAGCACGATTACAAATTCGCCCTGAGAATTCGAAGTGAGCGCAAGCGTGTTCGCATTTGGTTGCGATCCATCAGTCGTGACATGAATCGTTGCGCCAGTTGGCGGTGGCACAAAGCGCACGGTCGTTGTGCCAACGAACATCCGATCATCTCCCACGATTACAGGCGCGGTCAAGATTCTGGGAGGTGTCGCAAAGTCAATCGCAACGACAGAATGCGCAGATGTTTTCGAAATGGCTTCTTGCACTGCGGGATCAAGATTCGCAACCAAGTCTGGACCCTCTCGACGAAATGTCGGCGCGGCAAACTCTCCACCAATCACACGCACCGCTGCCGGATTATCGATGACCCCGTCAAGGCGAATCAATCCTGATTTTGGAGACGAAAAAATATGCGCGTTGATTGTTGTGCTGCCGTCTTGATTTGTCCCCATCGTCCATCGTCCCCACTCTGGAATGGGAAGTGGCGTATGTCCATTCCTATATATAGATGTCGAATGCGCTTGCATCCACTGACCGATACCTACGAGCACAGCAAGTGACTCGGTGTCGATTCGCCCACGTCCATCTGGTCCAATGTTCAGAAGATAATTCCCGCCTTTGGAAACAATATCTGCGAGATTTTGCAAGACGACTGGCGCGGTTTTGAAATCATGATCGTCACGCGCATATCCCCAAGACCCATTGAGTGTCATGCAGGTCTCCCACGGACGATCAAGCATTGCATCTGGGATCGAATTTTCTGGCGTCGCATAATCACCTGGCAGAGCCCAACGATTATTCACAAGAATTCCTGTCTGTAACGCACGCGCCATCGCAACAATCTCATCGCTCGTATGTTCGCGTGCTCCGTGCTCCCAATCTCCATCGCCCCAAAGCACGGCAATCTTTCCATATCGTCCATCAAGAAGTTCTTTCACTTGCGCACGCATAAATTGTGCGTAACGTGAGTACTCCGCGCCATCGATTGGTCGCACATCCCACTCGCGGCGTGGGAGATAGTCGGGATGCGCCCAATCTAATAACGAGTAATAAAATCCCAGCTTCATTCCGTGGCGTTCACATGCGTCAGCAAGTTCTCGCAGAGGATCGCGACCGCGCCCACCTTCTGAAATGGGTTTTCCAAATTTTGTCGCAGCAATATCTCGATCGCTGACAGCGCTTGGCCAATTCGCAAATCCTTCGTGATGCTTTGTCGTGATCACGATGTATTTCATCCCAGCATTTTTTGCGGCGAGCACCCACGCATTCGCGTCGAAATCTGCAGGATCAAATCGTGGCATCAACTCTGCGTAATACTCCTCGGGAGGAATCTTCTTTCGATTGAGCATCCACTCGCTCCACCCAGGCAGGAATCGCTCCTTCCAAACACTTCCTGCTTCGCTATACAAACCCCAATGCACAAACATTCCAAAACGCGCTTCTCGCCACCATGCGAAATCAGGCGGAGCGATTTCATCCGCTGTACAAGGCGTATTCGATGTGATGGCACTCGTCGTAAGGGCGAGTGATAAAAATTGAACGAGCAATTTGCGGATGCGCATGCGAACACGGTACGAAACCGATAGGCTTCTTGCATGCCCTCAATGATTCTCAATGGTCAACAAATCGAACTGACAATTCAAACTCAAGAAACGCTTGGGAGCGTGGTCAACGCGCTTCTGCCATTGATTGCGGCAAAGGAACCCCTTGTTCCATCCATCGGCGGCGTTCTTGGGCAAGGACTTGCATCCGGTCAGACCATGACCGACGCTCCAATTCAGTGGTGCCTCTGGCTTCTGCACGAAATGGGTGTTCGCGCTTTGACGATTCCGCAAGGTGGCACCGGCGGTTCGATCGATAAGGTCTTATCCGCAGAAGAGCGTGCGCGAGATATTTCGGATCCATATTCACAAGGCAACATTGCAACAGGTCGTGCGTTGGCAATGGCGCTTGCGAATATTTCAAGCCGAATCTTCGTACTCAATGGAGAACCGCGCGACGTGAAACTGATGACGAGAGACAAGATGGAACCAGCGATGCAAGCTGTTGTCGATATGCGAAGATTGAACGAGCCGATCCACATCACGACGACGCGCGCGCTCGCATCGCTGATCGCAAGTAATGTTGCCAAGGATGATGAGCGGATCGATGCAATTGTTTCCCTCATCTCCGATCTGGGCGTTGTGGGAATCAGCATCGATGTCGCTACTAGCACGATCACATTTGACGGTCTCTTTTCAGAAGCAAATGCTGCGGCTTCCGCATATTTGCAGGGTGGCGGAGTGAATGGAGTTCTTGGGACGCGTCAGAGAATTCGCAATCTCAATTCACAAATGCAGAGTTCGGGCGGCGGAACAGGGGGGCAGAGTCGTCAAGATGGGCGAAATGCTGGCGCAAACGACTCCAAAGGTAGCGATGTGGCTCGTCCGTCGATCAAGAGTCTTGTGAAGCCTCGTCGGCGCCGATAAATCTGCTTTGCAATCCGTTGAATCTGGGAAAATCAGACGAATCTTTTAAATGTTTGAATCGAAAGTCGATTTTGTCTGAATTCGAGTTACTGTAATAAGAACGATGAACCCACGTTTTCACGCTATCTCCTTTTTGCTGCCAATTGGTTTCTCCTTTGTCGCTTCAATTGAAGCCCAAGGTCAGATTCAGTTTGTTGATGGAACCGCTGCGCGTTTTCCAGTTCAAGCCGAATACACAAATCAGATCGCAGTCGCCGACATTGATGCCGATGGCGATTTGGATATGTGCTTCGCCAATGGACAGGGATATTCGGCGCTCGGGGTGCTTCTCAAGCCACGCATCTATATAAACAATGGCGCAGGTGTCTTTAGCGATCAAACAGACACGCGAGTCGCAGGCATCACTGGATGTTTTCGCAGCGCAGAATTTGGTGACGTGGATGGCGACGGAGATGTTGATCTCTTGCTTGGTCAGGATTACAGCCGGCAAATGCTCTTGCTGATCAACAATGGTGCGGGCGTCTTTGCCAACGAAACCACTGTGCGCATTCCAACCCTCAACACATCGACAGCTCGCGCAACATTCGGCGATGTCGATGCAGATGGCGATCTTGACATTGCGCTTTGCAATTCTGGCACATCTCGCTTTGGCACGACGGGTCAACCACGTCTGTATCTCAACGATGGTGGCGGTCGATTCACAGATGCAACGACAGGACGAATTCCCACCGGAAATATTTCAGAGCAAATGGATGTTCTCTTTTTCGATGCCGATGGCGACTTCGATCTCGATCTCTTTGTTGGTACGCGTGCATCGACTCCAAGTCAAAGCAGACTTTGGCTGAATAATGGATCGGGAGTTTTCGCTGCGGGCGGGAACTTTCCAAATGACTCAACTTCATATGCATACGACGCAGGCGACATCGATGGCGATGGCGATCTTGACTTGATTGGAACGAATGCTGGAACGACCAACACAGAACTTCTAGCGAAAAATGCAAATGGATTAGGCACTTCTTGGACCAATGTTTCTACTTCGATTTCTCCCAATCCTTCGGTCGACGACAACGACAGTAAGTTTTTCGATATGGACAATGACGGCGATCTCGATCTTGTGGTTGCAGTGCTTGGCGCAACGAAGCGCATCTATCGCAACAACGGCACGGGTGCTTTCACGCAAGTGACCAATATCATTACTGCGTCGACAGATGCGTCGCTTGATGTGAAAGTTGCGGACTTTGACGGCGACGGTCGATATGACATCGTCACGGGTCAAGGTGAAAGTGGCGCATTTCAGAATCGCATCTATATGAATAACGGTCCAGTGGACACGTTGCCGCCGGTCACGGTTCGCACGGAGCAAGTGATCGCAGGAACTGTCGTTGGCGCGGCGCATCCTGTGCGAGTCGAACTTCGCGATGCATATACGAGTCATATGGGTTTTCATGCGCGAAGCGTGACGCTTCGATTTGGAACGGGTGGCGTGCTTTCACAAACTCTGCCAATGAAATTGACGGGCAATTGTCTCTGGCGCGGTGTGATGCCTGCGCAGGCGGCAGGGTCGCTGGTCAGTTATTCCGTGCGCTCGGTTGATGCATTTGGAAATACTGGAGATGGTCCAATTCTGACATTCACTGAATTTGGATCACCTCCAATTCCAGCCGACCGCAATGGCGATGGCCATGTTGATGGAGTTGATCTCACCATTATCTTGGCGGCATTTGGAACCTCCGACCCTGGTGGCGATGCAAATGGCGATAATTTTTCTGATGGCATTGATCTCGCGATCGTGCTTGCAGCGTTTGGGCTGTAAGTTACGGCGTATGTCCATTCAATCAATCTCAAGACTCTTTTTTATCGCCACAACTTTGACGTTTGGCGCGTGCAATTCACCGCCCACACAACCTGGGCCGATCGCAGGCGAAAGCGTTTCGACAATTGGTCGTTGGTCCGGCAGTTTCACAGCGCAAGATCAAACAAGTGGCGGCCAAGCGCGACTTTCAATTGGCGCAGATGGAAAACTGAACGGTTCGCTTGTTGATTCTGTTTGGCAGGCAGCTCATGGAGTTGGACGGACTGGAATCGTTTCTGGCACGGTCACTGCCGGTGTCGCGCAAGTCACGATCGCATGGAGCACGAGTCAGACTGAAAAATTTGAAGGTATGGTTAGTGCGCCATCTTTTGGTTCGATGGGAATCAATATCCGCGAGTATGGTCCTGATGGAAATTTTGCAAAGGGTGGAAACATCGCCTTCGCTCTTCACGAGCAGGGCGTTGCAGCAGGTCCGCCATATGGAAAACCAAAGACAACTCAACCAAATTTTATGACTCAGTTTGTAGGTCGCTGGACTGTCAATTTTTATACCAGTGATGGAAACGCAGGAACAGGAACCGCGACGATTACTAGGGACGGAGATTTCTCTGGCGTCCTCGTCGATGATGCATGGGCGGATAGCGCTGCTGGACTGTCTGCGCGACACGGATCGATCATTGGCAAGATTGATGACACAGGAAAACTTGTTCTCGGTATTTCATGGAATGGATCTGCCGCACAAAATATTCAAGGCGTTGGATATTTTGAAGAGCCAGAAACTGTTGTGTTCCAAATGGGCAAAGACATCGACGCGGTCAAGTTGAACGGCCCTGCGTTGACAATGACCTTGGGTCGCGATTGAAGCAATTTCGATTTGAAATTTATTTCTGCGCACTCTTGAGTGACGCTAGATACGCCACGAGATCTCGCGTTTCGTGCGGCGTGAGTAGGGGACCCATCGGTGGCATCGCAGAAATTGTGCCATAACCCGCAGTAATGACTGCTTGCGGCTCGAGCAATGATTGGAGAATCGCGTGTCGATCGAGTCGAGAACCAACTCCGTCGAGTGCCGGTCCAGCGTGTCCTCCGACTCCCGCAATGGCGTGGCAACGCAAACATGCGGCAGACGATTGATACATCAACACTTCGCGACCTCGTGCAGCATCGCCTCCACTTAATAAATTTGGAGAGAGCGAATCAGTCAAACTTGTACCTTGCTTTGGGGACATCAATGCAGCAACCTTTGCAGAATTCGCATCGCCAGTTGCGAGGGCTGTCTCAATCAAATCCAATCGCAGTCCAGCGGCGACTGAATCTTTGTTCATTTGATCAAGCAAGCCGTTCAATTCTTGATTCGCACTCTGACTTAACGCGGTGTTTGGAGT
>CAJCCX010000220.1 GCA_903961015.1 uncultured bacterium | reverse complement strand
CAGGATCGATTCAATTGTTGGAAGAGTCAGCCGAATCCGCCGATCATCGGTAATTTTTCCAGCATCATCTTGCGGCACATTGAAATCGGCTCGGACAAAGACTCGGCGCCCAGCGACATCGAGTTGGTCAATCGTTCGTGGATTCATAGCGAAGAGGGTACAACTCATTTGTTCTCTTGGTCATTCCGCCCGTCATTCTCATTCTTGGTCCAACCGCAAGCGGAAAAAGCGCGCTCGCATTTTCACTTGCAGAACTTTTTGATGGTCAAGTCGAAATTGTCAGCGCGGATTCAATGCAAATTTATCGCGGCATGGATATTGGCACGGCGAAGCCATCACATGCAGAACAAGCGCGGGTACCTCACCATCTCATCGATGTCGCAAATCCTCACGAGGAGGGTTTTACTGTCGAACGTTGGCTCGAAAGCGCGCATGCTGCAATCGAAAATATTCAGCGCAGTGGAAAGTCGGCGGTCGTGGTTGGCGGTACGAATCTCTATGTTCAAGCACTTCTTGCAGGACTTTTTGAAGGTCCTTCGGCTGATGAATCACTTCGTTCGACTCTGCGTGAACTCTCTCTTGCAGAACTTCGCACGCGACTCATCGCGATTGATCCACCTTCTGCAGAACGAATTCATCCCAACGATCAACGCAGAATGATTCGCGCGATCGAAGTGACAACACTTACTGGAATTGCTTTGAGTGCTCATCAAACACAATGGAACGCACGTGGTCCCTCATTGCCCGTGGGTTGGCAGTGCTTGGGACTTTTGCCAGATCCAAAGTCCAACGCGACATCAATCAATCGACGCGTCAAGACGATGATGGAGAATGGTTTTCTCGACGAGGTCCGTCGACTTGTTGAGATCGCACCGCTTGGGCGGCAAGCGGGCGAGGCAGTTGGTTATCGCGAACTTGCCCAGCACATCGCAGGAACGATGCCTTTGGAAGATGCATTTGAAGCGATCAAGATCCGCACTCGAAAGTTGGCTCGCCAGCAAAGGACTTGGTTGAGGCGTTTTCGACACATCGAAAGGTCGGCTTGGTCCACAGACGCCTGTGACGGAGAAAAATCGAAAGAATTTTTCCACGAGGTTCTCGGACTCGAAAATGATGGTTTCAAAGGAAATAAGTGAAAAATTTGGATGGAGACTTGGGACGATGGGATGATCATGCCGATGCGAAGTGACTTGACAATTTGGAAAGTGACCTCATGATCACCCCCGTTGATGGCTAAGAAAACTGAAAACATAATGAAGACTGCGACAAAAAACACCAAGAAACCCGCTACAACGGGCCTTGCGAAGTCGCCAAAGGTGAAAGCAGCGGCGCCAAAGACAGGAGACGACTCTTATCAATTAGTGATCGTTGAGAGCCCTGCAAAGGCGAAAACCATAGAGAAATACCTTGGAAATGGCTTCGTCGTTCGAGCGAGCATCGGACATATAAGAGATCTGCCCAAACGAGCAGCCAAAGGTGTCAAGCAGCCAGTTCCAGGCGTCGACCTTGAAACATTCGAACCGACATACGTTGTCGACGACGCGAAGTTAAAAACCGTCAGCGAACTGAAGAAACTCGCCAAGTCTGCGAGCGCGATTTGGTTTGCAACCGATCTTGACCGCGAAGGAGAAGCCATCGCATGGCATCTGGCCGAAATACTCGGAATCTCTCCAACCGAAGCAAAGCGCGTTGTCTTCGACGCTGTTACGAAATCCGATGTTGCGGATGCATTTTCTCGTCCAAGATCGATCGATATGAATCGCGTCGATGCGCAGCAAGCTCGGCGAATTCTTGACCGAGTCGTGGGATATCTCGTCTCACCGGTTCTGTGGAAAAAAGTCGCTGGAGGTCTCAGCGCTGGTCGAGTCCAAAGTCCTGCAACACGTTTGATTGTCGACCGCGAACGCGAGATCGCTGCGTTCACTCCCGATGAATCATGGGCGATGACTGCAACTATGTCACTTGATCCCGCAATGGCGGCGACGCTTGCTCCAAAATGGAATGAGTTCAATGCGAAAAAAGATGAGCGCGGGCGCGGTCCCTTTGTTCGTGATCGCATGGCATGGCTTGCAGAACATAAAGGACTCGAATGCGAACTGGTCGAAGTTGCCGGCATTCCGTTCAAGTTTGAAGCAGATAAAGATTCGAAAGATGATCTTGCCCCAAGTGTCGTCCGTGCTGCGGAAGCCGCAGGGCTTCTTGAAGTGAAAGTGGAACGCACCACAGATCTAGACGCGCGAGGAAGAGCGAAATCCAAAGCACTCATCGTTGGAAAACTCGATCCAGCCGCGCGATATTCTGTCAATTCCATCGAAACAAGTCGAACAAAATCCAAGCCATATCCCCCATTTATCACCAGCACTCTTCAACAAGCGGCCTCTGGGAAACTGGGATTTGCAACCGATCGCACGATGCGCGTTGCACAACAACTCTATGAAGGCATCGACATTCCAGGCGAAGGACGCGTCGGTCTGATTTCATACATGAGAACAGACAGCACAAATCTTTCAGGCGAGGCGATCACTCGCGCTCGCGCATTCATCAAATCGAATTATGGAGATCGATATCTGCCCGACTCTCCACGAAAATATTCCAGCAGTAATGCCGCTGCGCAAGAGGCGCATGAAGCAATTCGTCCAACCGATCCTGCGCGAACTCCTGATGCACTGGCACGATCACTGACTGAAGAACAATTCAAACTCTATGGCCTGATCTGGCGCGGATTTGTTGCCTGCCAGATGGTCGAAGCAGAGTGGGATTCCACTGCGATCAGACTCGTCCGCAGCGATAAGAAAACAGGCGCGACATTCAAGGCCAATGGACGCGTATTAGTTTTCGATGGTTGCTATCGCGCTTCTGGAATTCCAACTTCAGACAGCGAACAAAATTTGCCAAGTGTGAAGCAAGGCGATCTCTCGGCACCGTTCTCAATTGAGCCAGAGCAGAAATTCTCCAGCCCCCCGCCGCGTTTCAGCGAAGCAACGCTCGTAAAAGAACTGGAAAAAGCGGGAATCGGACGGCCTTCGACATACGCCAGCATTATTCGAACCATCCAAGAACGGGAATATGTCGAGCAAGTCGATCGACGATTTTATGCCACTGACCTCGGTATGGCCGTCACGGATTTCTTGGTCGATGCCTTCTCAACAAACTTTGTTGAAATCGATTACACCAGGCGCATCGAAGAAGAACTTGATGCGATTGCGCAGGGCAAAGAACCTTGGAAGAAGATGCTCAAGCGAACGACTCGAACACTCGAACCCCTGCTCGAAAGCGCGAAACTTCTCGACCACGTGAAATCGATTCGCGTCTCGGCTCCATACAGTTGTCCAATGTGCGGATCACGCACCGAATATCGACTCGGTAAAGGCGGGCGCTTTCTTTCTTGCGCAAGCTATCCCGAGTGCAAATACGCCAACGCCGTTGACCGTCAAGGTCGACCGCTGATCCCTGAAAAGCTGGATCTTGTTTCGCCAAACGGAGTAGCGATGGTGAAGCGCCATGGAAAGTTTGGTGACTTTCTTGTCGAGGATTTGCCTCGACCCGAAAAACCGGTGAAAGCAAAAAAGAAAACCAGTAAAAAATCAATTGCCGGCGATGCTGCTCCTGTCGTCGAGCCTGTAAAGCCAGTTCAATTCATCTTGAATGTTGACCGCAAGGGTGGTCTGAAATTGCCTTCTGCACCAGCATATTTGACCGATTTACCCTGCCCGAAGTGCGCATCACCGATGAATCTTCGTGACGGAAAACGCGGTGCGTGGCTTGGATGCAGCAGATTTCCAAAGTGTCGTGGACGAGAAAGTTTTGCCAAACTTCCAGAGGACAAGCAGAAAGAACTGCAGAAGACGCTTGATAAGCACCTCAAAGGATTTACGAAAGTCGTTGTAACACGCCACGACGGCACTCCAATTCCAGAAGGAACTCCAATCGAATTGCTTGCACTTCCTGGGGGTGTTCAGGAACTTGCAATCCACCCAGAGTTCACGCGAGAACAATTGGCGATCGCCAAGGCGGGTTGATTCACGTCTCAGCCTCTGGCTTTCAATAGCGCTGCCCGCTTTCCTGCCTTCGAGTCATAGAACAAAAGCAGCGCAATCAAACATCCCAGTGCGACATACATCGGTACGCCGAAAAGGCGTTGATATTCCATTTTGCCCTCGACAGTTGCCCACTCAGCAACCCGACCAGCCACAAGACTTCCGACGATGACTCCACATCCGACGATGACCATGTTGTACAGGCTCTGCGCACTCGCTCGAACATCGTCGGAGGTTTCCTCGTCGACAATCATGTAACTCACAAAGATGAAACAACCGAAACAGAATCCGTGCAGTGCGATGCCAGCGATCAGGACCACAGCCTCAGAAATCCCTAAAATCGAGGCGATTTTTGTCGAAAATGCAAAGAGGAACATACGAAGACCATACGCCACCACTCCTGTTGCCAACAGAGTCTTGCGCGAAAACTTGAGTGCCCACATGGGGATCATCGCGAGAACAACGACTTCGCTCATTTGACCGATCGTCATCAGTCCACCGCCACCAACTCCAAAGATGTTGTTCACAAACTTCGTGAAAGAATCTTCGCCAGCAGCAGTCTGAAATGCACCGACGAATCCGGATGTATGCACGAAATAGAATTGATGTAGACACGAAATAGGAACCGCCAATAAAAAGAGCACGAGCAACGGTTGATACTTCACCGAAGAGAGCGCCTCAAATGTCGCATTTTTCTGTTTGCCCTTTGCTGGCGGAGTCGCGGGCAGTGTGAAGCAATAAATCCCCATCAGAATTCCTAAGAACCCTGAAAGTCGAAATGCGCCAGCCATTCCCTCGAACTGAGCGGCTGCAATTTCCTGAGGCGTTCCAGTGCTTGGAGTATGGTAATAGAGCAACACCTGCCCCATGGTGATTCCCACAACAATCCAGCCGACGGTTCCCCATAATCGAACCTTTCCAAAGTCTTTGTCACGATCGACATGATTCAGGGTGATCGAGTTCGTCAGCGAAAGCGTGGGAGAATAAACAATGCTGTAAATCAAACTGAAGATCAGGAATGCACTGAGACTTTCAATGACCGCGAGTTGAACGACAAGTATTCCGCCAAGAATATGGCTGATTCCAAGATATTTTTCAGTGTTAAAGTAACGATCGGCAAGTTGGCCCGCCACAAATGGCGCAACGATGGCTCCGATTGCACCCACGCTGAATGCGTATCCAATTTCGACAGGGGTGAACTTG
>CAJCCX010000219.1 GCA_903961015.1 uncultured bacterium | reverse complement strand
TCCCACACATCCTCACGGCCACCGCCAAATCCAAATGTTTTAAATCCCATGGATTCCAGCGCAACATTGCCGGTGAGAATGATCAAATCAGCCCACGAAATCTTTTTGCCGTACTTTTGTTTGATCGGCCACACCAAGCGCCGCGCTTTGTCCAAATTAACATTGTCGGGCCAACTATTTAATGGAGCGAAGCGCTGCATTCCCGCACCGCCACCGCCACGACCATCGCTCACTCGATATGTCCCCGCACTGTGCCACGCCATACGAATGAAGAATGGACCGTAATGTCCATAGTCCGCAGGCCACCATGGCTGCGAAGATGTCATCAGTGCGCGCAAATCGTTGCGAACAGCTTCGAGATCGAGCGACTTGAACTCCTTGGCATAATCGAAATCACGATCCATTGGATCGATCGTTGGCGGATTGTGCTGAAGCGGTTTCAGATTCAGTTGATTCGGCCACCATGCTCGATTGGATGGAGCCTCAGGAATTTGCAGATTGTTTCCAGCTATGAACGGACATTTGGTGGCGGTTGACATAATGAACTCCTTGTTGACCAGAATAAGAGGTCAAAGGATAGCAGGCTAAGTCCCACGGGATGGATGCTGGGGCGAATCAGCACTCAAAGTTTGGCAGTCATCATCGGCGGCGAGACTCGAGGCGGTACCGCTGACGGAAAATACCTACGTTCCGGACTGACCCTGAGCGATACCGTTGTTTCCGCTGCCGCCGCCGTTGAACGAGGAAGTAGAACCTGAACCCCAGTCATAATTCCCGAAAGGATTCGCCTTCAGAGCGGCGTGACGCCAAGTTTCTTGCGAAGAAGATTTGCGTCGATGGTGATCTGCGTCTGAATCTGCGGCGTGAGCCGATCAACGTTTTTCAGGATCATCGCCATGCGCTGGTTTTGAGCCAGCTTCTCGCGTGTGCGGATCAAGAAGTCCCAATAAAAAACCGTGACAGGACATGCTGAAGGACCGCTGCGCTCCCCAGGTTTATATTTGCAATTGGCGCAGTAGTTGCTCATCCGCTCGATGTATTTTCCACTCGCCGCGTAAGGCTTGGTGCCAACAAGACCAGTGACACCCTTGGTTGCATTGGGACGTCGATCCGCGTGCATGACCATACCCAGCGCATTGGGGAGCGTGACCCAGTCCACGCCGTCAACGAACATCCCGAGATACCAATCGCTGACAGCGCGCGGGTGCACGCCGCTGATGAGAGCGAAGTTTCCAGTGACCATCAACCTCTGAATGTGGTGGCCGTATCCAGTATCGAGCACTTGACCAACGCACGCTTTCATACATGCCATGTCAGTCTCGGCGGTCCAGTAAAAGTCGGGCAATTTGCCTTGTTGTTCAAGACCGTTTCGATCGGCGTACTCGGGCCCTTCAAGCCAATAGACGCCGCGCACGAATTCGCGCCAACCAATGATCTGCCGCACAAACGCCTCGACAGATTGCAGCGGAGCATTGCCGGATTCGTACGACTCAATAGCGCGCTCGCAACACTCGCGTGGATTGAGCAACTTCATGTTGAGCGAACTGGAGAGTATGGAGTGGTAGAGCGTCGGCTCGCCGGTCCACATCGCATCTTCGTATGCGCCGAAATTTGCGAGGCGATACTTGATGAAGTCGTTGAGTGATGCGAGTGCTTGCTTGCGAGTGACTGGCCATGCGAAGGAGTCGATGGATCCAGGAAGATCAGGGAGAACGCGTTTGATTGCCGCGAGAACTTCGCGTGTGATTTCGTCGATTTTGAAACTGCTTGGAATGCGTGGTTTGGGATTTGGTCCTTGCTTTCCAAATGGAAGTCGATTCTCTTTATCAAAGTTCCATGTGTCACCAGTGGGCTTTGCACTTTTGCCTGAACCCTCCATGAGATAACCAGTCTTGCGACGCTGCTCGCGATAAAAGAATTCCATGGTGAGAGAGTTGCGACCCTTCGCCCATGCTGCAAATTCTTCCGTAGTTGTGAAGAAATGTTCGTCGGGCATAATGCGAAGCGGGATGCCGGTGGAATCGCGGACGCGCTCGAGCATCGCCATCACACGCCACTCGCCTGGGTGCGTGCAAACAATCTCCGATGGATTGAGCGCGGCGCAAGCGCGAGCGATCTCCGTCTCGAACGCGCCAGTGTTCTTGGGATC
>CAJCCX010000218.1 GCA_903961015.1 uncultured bacterium | reverse complement strand
GATTCAAGATCGGCCGACTGATGCGTGAGCGAATTGTCGGCGAATCCCTTACGCAAGAACTCGCGTCGCGCTAATGGCAAAGTCCAACCGTCAGTCCCGCCATTCCGGCCAAGGCGATTCTGCGCCAAGAGTTGATCCTCAGGAAACCGCACGTCTTCTGAAGGCAATGCCTCCAAATGCGCCCGAAGCTGAAATGGCTTTGCTTGGAAGCATGTTGGTCGAACCTGGCGTCATAGGTGATGTGGTGGGGATCATTCGTGGGGGAGATGATTTCTTTCTTGATAAGCATCGGACTATCTATACGACGATGGTCGAGATTTATGATCGCACGGCATCAGTTGATGTTGTGAGATTGAATCAACAATTGACGGATCGCCAAGTGCTTGATGCGATTGGTGGTTTGGATTATCTCGTGCAACTTTCCGAGGCTGTGCCAAGCGCCCAGTTTGCATGCGAGTACGCGAAAACGGTTCGCGATAAAGCAACGCTGCGTCAGTTGATCGATGCGTCGAGCTTGACTGTCAATGATGCGCATCATTCGGCCGAAGAAGCGCAGATGATCTTGGAGATGGCAGAGCAACGTATTTTTTCGATCGCACAGATGCGGGAATCCACGCCATTCGCGCACTTGCCCGATTTATTGCGCGAGACGATGGAGAAACTGGAATCTCGCGACGGATCTGGATTGACTGGACTTGCCTGCGGATTTGAAGATGTCGACGAAATGACTACAGGATTGCAGCGCGGCGAGATGTTGATCGTGGCAGCTCGGCCTTCCATGGGAAAGACTGCGCTTGCTTTGAATTTAATGGAAGGCGTCGCACTTGCGGGACAAGCTGTCGCCATGTTCAGTCTTGAAATGGGGCGACAGCAACTTGTTCAACGACTTCTTTGTGCGAAAGCTGGTGTTGACGGACAGCGACTGCGCCGTGGTGTCTTGACTGGTGATGACAATCGCCGTTTGCTGATGGCATGTGATGCTCTTCAATCGTCGAAAATTTTTATCGATGACACGCCTGGTTTGACGCTCTTGCAACTTCGTTCCAAGGCTCGAAGAATGAAAGAAAAGTTTGACATCAGTTGCGTGTTTATCGATTATTTGCAGCTGATGAGTTCTGGCTCGAGAAGCGAGAGTCGGCAGGTGGAAGTCAGCGAAATCAGTCGTGGCATTAAGGCGATGGCGCGCGAACTTGATGTTCCAGTGGTTTGTCTCTCACAGTTGAATCGTGCTGCGGAACAGCGTGAAGGTCATCGTCCTCGTATGAGCGATCTTCGCGAGTCGGGTTCGATCGAGCAGGACGCTGACGTGATCATGATGTTGCACCGCGAGGAGTATTACCACCAAGGGGATGCAGAGTGGTCGGAAACGAATCTCGACAAAGTTGGAATGGCGGAATTGATTTTTGCGAAGCAGCGAAACGGACCGACCGGCGTGATCAAATTGATTTGGGATCAGAATTCGACATGTTTCCGATCTTTTTCTCCATTGGCAGCACCGTCTGGGGTTGAGTATCGAAGTTTCGAGCCTCGGGGCGCACGCTTTGATGGTGGACCAGATGATCTGCCGACCTGAGTGTGAGGGCTCTGGGTTCCTTCCTTGATTTCTCTCCTATTGAACGGCGTTCAGCATAGACTCCGCGCTCAATGACAGATGGTCAGGATGACCGAATTGCGAAGTGGTTGGCGGATGCCGCGACAGGCGACCAGAATGCTTGGCGAGCGATTGTGTCGGAATTTTCTCCGCGCATTTTTGGACTTCTGAAAGCTCAATGCAGAGACGCAGATCTCGCTGAAGAATTGACGCAATCTGTTTTCGTCACGCTGGCGGAAAAGTTGGCGGCCTACACCGAGCAAGGTCAATTCGAGTCTTGGATCTTTCGAGTGGCCATAAATCGTCTGCGCGATGAAATGCGCAGGAGAACGCGGCACGCTAAGCCGATGGCTCAAGAGACGCTGTCAGAAATTGAGGAAGGGGCGGCAGGCAGTGGTTATAGGACTATTGAGCCAGAACAGGTTCTGGTTCTTGAGCGAGCAATGGACGAATTGTCGACCGCAGACCGCGAGATTGTGGATTTACGGCACACGGCAGGGCTGAGCTTTAAGCGGATTGCATCTTTGCTTGAAGAGCCCGTCGGCACGCTTTTGGCAAGGCATCACCGTGCGCTCGCTCGGCTTCGTGAATCGATAGAGCGAATTCAAAAAAGAGGGTCGAAATGATGCAATTGATGAGAGGACGGGGCGTTGTCCTGACAGCATTATGAGTGATTTCACCCCGAATTTTAATCCCGACTTAGATGATTCCTCGGCGACGCCCGCTGATGCAGAACTTCATTCGCTGTTGAATGCTCGGGGACAGCGCATGCGAGATTGCAGCGGCATGAGCGAGCGCGTGACTCGCGCCACGCTTCCATTTATTGCGTCTGGTAAGTCTTTCAATTTCATCTCCGCACGCGAGCGTCGCATCCGATTGAGAGTTGGATTTGCAGTCGCTGCATCTTTGGTCGCGGCATTTGTGATCGCAACTTTTCCTTCGAATCGAATTGGAAGTGAGACGCCACCAACATTGGATGTTGTCCTCTCTACAGATCAAGGCGGAACTGTGGCCGAACCTGTTCTTGTTTCGCTGCTTGCTGGAAGCGAAATCATTTCTGCGGATGGAACAAGTGAATTTATAATTGATGAAGCCAGCGCAATTCCGATACTTCGGACTAGAGACGCGTCATTTGGAGATCTGAATTCTGAAGTGAATTTGATACTTGCTTCGGCATTGACTCAGTGATGTTTGGGTCAATCTGATCAGACATCTAGAAGAGTAAAACGTGCAGACCCTGAAACAAGTGCATAAAACGAGCGAGCCACAAAAATAATGTTGAATCTTTCAATAATCATGCTGACGAGTGTTTGTTCTTTGCCATCATCTACAGATGCGCACGTCAGGTTTGCCTCACCCGATGAGGCTTCTGCTGCAGGAATTACAGCGGTTTCTGAGGAGAATGGCTCAAGCGCACGCAATAATTCTCGAGCAGAAGGGCAATCTCGAGCAGGAGGTCCCGATGCAGATGCGTTGATTTCTGTCGCACGCGATGTGTCGATTGAGTGGGCTAAGACACTCGAGAGTGCACGGGCAAAGGGTCCTGAAGTTTTTCGAGCCGCGGCAGCAAAGTTAGGCAAGCGCCTTTCTTCGCTTGCTGTTTTACGTGAACACAAGCCGGCGTTATATGCCCTGCGTGTGGAAGAATTGAAAGTACAAGGTCAACTTGACGGACTAGGTCCGCAGTGGATCAGTGCGCGAATGGGGAATCGTGCCGAAGAGGCAGCACAACTTGAGGCGCAGATTCGCGGACTTGCGGGAACGCTTGTGGATCTGAATTTGCGTTCCCGTGCGATGGAATTGGCAGAGATCGACGCGGTCATGCGCACGATGCGCGCGGATTTGCAACGCGATGCAAGTTACAGAAACGAAACAGTCGAGCGAATGGTCGTTGCTGTTCGAGATGGAACTGGCGAACTGATTCTTGGCGGGCGATCGCCAGTGGATACTTCCGCTTCAACAGCGTCAAAGGCCGTAACACCAGCGAAGACCCCCGCGCCTGCAGCCACTGGGCCTGCAGCCACTGCGCCCGCTGTTCCTGCGCCAGCTTCTCCATAGAATCTAGAAGATGCTCATTTGGGAACTGCACATCAGACCGCGGAAAAATCGCGTGCGATGAATAAGCGTTCTAGCGCAACATTTTCCCCTGCAATCGTCGGGTATTTCGTGTTTGGGACGATTCTCCTTGGGTGCGTTGCATCATTGCCTTGGACGATGGCGCGTGTGGAGGTCGCGGGAAATGCGCCCGTGCGCCGATACGAAGCAGGCAATCTTGATCTGTCGCTTCTCGCACCTTCATGGTGGGAAGATTCTCAAGGGATTCAAGATCGCATCGAAGTGCAGCGCTCGGCGGATGCATATGTGCCATCACGAATTCTTGGAACGGATCGTCTTGGCCGCGATGTATTTGCGCGCTGCTTGCTTGGCGGTGCGGTGAGTCTTTTGGTGGGACTCAGTGCTGCACTTGTCGCCGTGGGATTTGGAACCCTGTATGGAACAACAAGCGCGGCATGCGGAGGTCGTATGGACAACATCATGATGCGGGCAGTGGATGTGATGTATGGATTGCCATCCATGTTGCTTGTCGTCATGTTCGCCGTTGCAGCAGAAGGAATCTTGGAAAGAGTTGGCATCGAAAGAACGGGCAGTGGTCGTCAGATTTTCGACCTACTCATTCTTCTTTTGGCGATTGGTGCGACGAGTTGGTTGACAGTTGCTCGTGTGATTCGCGGGCAAGTCCTCAGTTTACGTGGCCAACTTTTTATGGAAGCATGTCGTGCAGTTGGGGTTGGACCCTGGCGTCAATTCCGTTTGCATTATTTGCCCAATGTGATTGCGCCGATTGCGGTCTATGCGGCGCTGGCAGTTCCTGCTGCAATATTGGCGGAAAGTTTTCTCAGTTTTCTCGGTATCGGTGTTCGCGAACCCTTGCCTTCATGGGGAAATCTCGCCGCCGAAGGGCTTTCCGAAGTCAATACGATTCGCAGTCGTTGGTGGTTATTGCTCTGGCCATGTCTGTCGATCGCATTGACCCTTCTCGCATTGAACTTTGTAGGCGATGCATTGCGGCGAGCGATCGATCCAGCATCACGAGGTCGATCTGCGACGGCGTGATAGTCTTGTATTTCTTATGCAAAACAGATTTGGAATTAAAGATTTCGTCATCGTCTTTCTGTTGCTCCTGATCGTTGCAACCCTTTGGCTCTCGATGATCCAACGCGATCGACAGTGGCCTGTCCTTCAATCTATCGCAGAGCAAGGGCGCAATCTCGATTCTCGACTTGCAGGGATTGAAGAGAAAATCCGCACTGGCGTGCCGATGAGTTCTTCGGCGTCATCATCAAGCTCTGCTGAGTCTGTTGCAACAACCAAGAGAGATGAATCGTGGGCGCGTGCGGGCATTCCAGTGAAATGGCAACCTGAACCTGCTTTTCCAAACGATCCAACGAAAGTACCGGGATATAAAGTGGGCGGAGAGTTTGTTGAAATTTTCGAAGGTCAGCCCAGCAAAGTAACTCCATACTTGTATGCAGATGTCTATGGAAGTCGTGTTGTTGATCGTGTCAGCGAATCTCTTGGATCGTTTGATCCTAAGACGATGAAGTTGGTTGGTGTCTTGGCGGATGCGTGGCAAATTGACCCTGATGGCAAATGGATTCGTACGCATATCAATCCGCGCGCAACATTCAGCGACCGCACTCCAGTGACTGCGGAAGATGTGCGCTGGACATACATGGATTTCATCATGAATCCTTTGATTGATGCAGATCGCACTCGATCGACATTGATTGACATTTTTGACGGTGTGGAAGTCATCGACAACTTGACTGTTGAGATTCGTTTCAAGGATTCGCTGTTCACAAATATCTTGACAGCGCTTGGCGAACCAATTTTGCCAAAGAAGTACTACGCACAGTTTGAGCCTGCACAGATCAATCAATCGACAGGGCTCTTGATGGGATCTGGGCCATTCATGATGGAGCGCATTCCATCGAGTGCTCAAGATCTTTCGAGTCAGTGGACGCCCGGGCAAGACATCGTCCTTGTACGCAATCCAAACTGGTGGTACGGCCGCGCTCCACTCGAGCGTCAGCGTTTTCGTGTTATCAAGGATGATCTTGCCCGCCTGGTTGCATTCCAAAACAACGAGGCATCACTTGTATTGCCGACATCGCCACAGTTCAACACCGTACTTCGTGATGATCCAGAATTTGAGAAGACCAACTATGCGTTGAAGTGGGTCAATATGCGAAGCGGATATTCGTTCATTGCATGGCAGTGCGGACCTCGTGGAGAAACTGGTCGCAAGACGCCATTTCAGGATGTCCGAGTTCGTCGTGCGATGACGTTGCTCTTAGACCGCGAAAAAATGATTCGCGATATTTGGGATGGGATCGGAACGGTTGCCAAAGGACCGTTCAATCCTGAAAGTCCTGCATCCGATCCTTCGCTTTCTCCGATGCCATTTGATCCAGATGCTGCGATGAAGTTGCTGAAGGAAGCGGGCTGGGAAGATCGCAATAAAGACGGAATCTTGGAAGATGCGCAAGGTGAAAAGTTTCAGTTTGAATACACATATGCCACTGGCGGCGAAATTGGCGAGCGCATCGCGCGATTTACAGGCGATTCATTTAAGAAGGCTGGGATCGTGATGACAACCCGGCCGATTGATTGGAGTCGATATCAAGACATCATCAAATCGCGGGACTTTGATGCGATCACGATGGCATGGAGCGCAACGGCACCCGAGAGCGATCCAAAGCAAATCTATCACTCTGAAAGTATGGCCAAGGGGAGGGACAATTTCACGCAGTGGTCCAGTCCTGCCGCAGATAAGTTGATCGAGCAAGGTCGACGCACCATGGACGAGCAAACGCGCATGCTTGTCTGGCATGAACTGGAATCAGTCATCGCGCAGGAGCAGCCTTACACATTCATTCGTGTTTCGCCTTGGTTGCGATTCGTGAAGCGTGACTTTGGAAATGTGCGGATGTACAAGACCGGTCTTTCGCCTGAAGAATTCTTTTTCTCTGGAACTTCCTCGCAGGCAAAACCTGCAAACTAGTTGCAAACACCGATGCTTCCGTACATCAGCCGTCGACTGCTCTTGATGATTCCCACACTGATTGGGATGACCTTTATGGTTTATAGCTTGATCGCGCTTTCTCCAGGTGGATTCAGCGCAAGCGCATCTGCTGCAGCAGGAGGCGGCAGTCCAACTGGTGGTGATCCGCGAATCGCAGAGGCCCGATTTCGAGATCGATTCGGTCTTGATGAACCTCTCTTGACGCAATATCTGCAGTGGCTTGGTCGCGTTTCTCCTGTGAAGTTTGGCGAACGCGCGCAGATCGACTCGACAGGTGAACGTATTTATCCGCCTGCGCAACCTCCACAGATGATTGAATTCGAAACGTGGGTCGATCGAGAACAAGCGAAGTCTGCAGCAACGATTGCGACAACAGCGTTCACTGCGGCGCCGAGTGGCGATGAGGCTCGTTCGCAATATCGTGCATTCGCAAGAGAAAATCGAGCAAGTCGTGAGGCATTCGTCACATCGCTTGCAACTCTTCGGATCGCTCTTGCGCAGTATGCAGAGGCAACGGGGCAAGGATCACTGGTCGATGCACGTGGCGAAGTGCAAGCAAGTTCAGCAACATCGCTGCGAATCGATAAAAATATTCCGCAGTGGGCGGCGGTGCAGGCTGCAGCGGATGCTGCATTCGCTGATAGTGTGAAAGCCGCGAGTTCGCGTGCGTCGCTGCTTGCATGTTTTCAAAGCGCGCCTTTCGCGCAAGCTGGTGTTCCCGTGATTCCGAGCGTCATTTCAATCGGTGCGCCAGATTTGGGATGGAGCCGAACGAAGAATCGTCCGGTGATCAGCTTGATTCTGGAAGCGCTGCCGATCACGATGCTGATCAATCTCATTGCATTCCCGCTGATCTATCTTGTCGCAATCCCTACAGGAATGCTGGCAGCAGCACGGCGAGGATCGTGGTTCGATGTGCTCAGCGGGGGACTCTTCATCGCACTCTGGTCAATCCCTGTGGTGTGGGCTGGTGTGCTGGCAATTGGATTTCTTGCGAACAATCAATACTTGGGATTGTTTCCTGTGGCGGGCTTGAGTGCAACCGATGCATCGACGATGAGTTTTCTGCCGCATATGGGAGCAAATGGTTTCGAGCGCGGATGGCTGCTTGATATGGGTTGGCATTTGGTGCTTCCGGTCGTCTGTTTGGTCTATGCGGGATTCGCAGTGCTTTCGCGGCAAACTCGCGCGGCGATGTTGGACAATTTCAATGCGGACTATGTGCGAACTGCGAAGGCGAAGGGTGTTTCTCGTCGCGACATCGTGATGCGTCATGTCTTTCGCAATTCGCTCCTGCCGTTGATCACCATGTTTGTATCGATTTTTCCTTCGATGCTTTCGGGGAGCGTGATTGTCGAAAAGATTTTCTCAATTCCTGGCATGGGGTCGCTGATGTTGGAAGCGATTGGCTTGCATGACTCTGAAATCATGTTGGCCAATACGGTCATGATTGGTTGCGTCACACTTGCCGCGCTTCTTCTCGCTGACATTTTGTATGCCGTCGCAGATCCGCGGGTGTCCTATGCATAACGAACCTTCGGCAATTTCTGGAGTCGAAGCAATGCGTGGCCTCGGCACGAGCGAGGCTCGTGGATTCTGGGCAGATGCATGGTCGCGGGTTTTGCGAAATCGCTCTGCGATTATTGCAATCGGATGGATCGGACTTGTTGCGCTTGGAGCAATCTTCGCGCCGATTCTCGCAAATTCGAATCCTCTTTGGTTGGGTGAAGTTGGCCCAAATGGTGAAATCATCTCATGGCGTTCGCCCCTCTGGAATAGTTTGACTGCCACCGATCTCCTGCTGCTCTTTGGATCATTCGCGTCAACCATCTGGATGATCCTGCCGATGAAGATGCCCCGAGGAGAACGACTTGGCGTTGTCGCAGTCATCGCGGTCTTCTGGATGTTGAGTGTTGTTTTGGTGACCGTCGCAGCACATTGGTTGGATGAACCAAGTCGTGTTGGTTTGTTTGGAAAGTTAGGCGAGTGGGTTTCCGATCCACAGTTTGTGATGCGCCGAATCATTCTTGTCGCAGGGATGGCTTTGCCGATTGCTTTTATGTTTCTTGCGATTCCATTTCTGATCGCATTGCGTGGCAGAATTATTGTGATTGCAATCGCACTCGCAGCGGTTTCGCTTGCAGCAGGAAGTCGTTGGCAAGAAAGTCCAGTCGATTTCGACCGCTATGTTGTGGATGAAGCGGCTGGTCGAATTCGTTGTGTTTACACTTTGATTCCGTGGAGTCCGGATCGACTGCGCAGTGAATTGATCGTGGTCCCGCCGATGAATACTGTTGCGCAAGCGGTTGCTGCAAAGGATGCAGCATCAGTACGCGAGTCTCAGCGATTTGCAAACGCAGTTGTTTCCGCAAACAGGGACGGCAACGATGATGTCGCTCGACGAGCGCAGGAAGATCTTGGGCAAGTCGCAAATCAGCGTGCATCGCTGCAACGAGAATGGAAGCCTCTCTTGACAAGTCCATTTGCTGCGCACAAGTTTCTGCTTGGCACAGATTCCAATGGCGCTGATGTGTTGGCGCAAATGTTGTGGGCGTGTCGATTGTCGATTTCAGTTGGATTTGTCTCGACAGGGATTGCAGTGCTGATCGGTGTGACCATTGGATCGATCATGGGATATTTCGGTGGCAAGATCGATCTTCTGCTCTTCAGAGTGGTCGAAATTTTTATGGCCGTTCCGGTGCTCTTTCTATTGATTGTTGCTGCGGGCGTTCTTCCAAGAAATACATATGTGATGATGGCAATCATTGGATGTCTGTCGTGGACGGGCGCGGCGAGATTCACCCGCGCGGAATTTATGAAACTTCGCAATCAAGATTTTGTACAAGGCGCGAGGGCTTCAGGTTTGCCGCTGCGCTCGGTGCTTTTCCGACACATGCTTCCAAATGGCGTGACGCCAGTGCTCGTCGATGCAAGTTTCGCTATCGCAGGTGCAATCATTGCAGAGGCGACTCTTTCATATCTTGGCCTCGGTCCAGACAATCAAGCATCGTGGGGCAAACTGCTTTCAAGTGCGACGGGTATGACTGGAACTTTTGTGTGGTGGCTGGCAATTTTTCCAGGCGCTGCGATCTTCTTCTCCGTTCTTGCATACAACGTGCTCGGCGGTGCACTTCGTGACGCGATCGATCCTAAACTGCGCAAGGCGGCACATTGATGAATACTCACGGATCGACATCTCCATCCTTGGAAGTTTCCAAGCCATTGTTGCAAGTGGCAGATCTTGCCGTCTCTTTCGACAATGCTGGTGGAGGTCCTCGTATTCAAGCTGTTGCAGGTTTAAGTTTGACCATTCATCCTCGACAAACCCTCGCGGTTGTGGGGGAATCTGGTTGTGGCAAGAGCGTGACTGCGATGACGACGATGCAGTTGGTTCCGTGCCCTCCAGGCCGAGTTGACGGTGGAACAATTCTCTTTGGTGGACGCGATCTATTGACACTTTCTGAGCGCGAGATGTTAAAAATTCGTGGCGGAGAGATTGCGATGATTTTTCAAGAGCCGATGACCAGCTTGAATCCTGTGTACACAATTGGCGATCAAATTCTTGAGGCGATTCTGCTGCATCAGAAGGCGACACCAGATGAAGCCGTCGAAGCCGCGCTGCGTGCGCTTGATGAAGTTGGGATGTACACACCTGTCGAAGGTCGTCTGCGCCGCGAACTCGCAGCACTGAAGGCGGAAGTCGAAGCAAAACATCGTCCGCTGGCAGAACTGCTGGCTGCAGAAGGTTCGTTGCCGGATCGTCTGCGAACTGCGCGAATGCAATTACTTTCTGATTATCCGCATCGATACTCTGGCGGAATGCGTCAGCGCGTGATGATTGCGATGGCTCTTGCGTGCAAACCGAAACTGTTGCTTGCGGACGAGCCTACGACTGCGCTCGATGTCACCATTCAAGCGCAGATTTTGGAATTACTGGCTGAAATTCAGCGCAAGCAGGGGATGGGCGTGATGTTGATCACCCATAATCTCGGTGTTGTTGCTGAAAACGCAGATGTAGTTTGCGTGATGTACGCAGGCCGTGTGGTGGAATATGCGCGAGTTGAAGAACTCTTTGCAAATCCGCTGCATCCATACACGCGTGGATTATTCAAGTCGATTCCTGGATTGCGTGATCTTCGCGCACGACTGACGACTGTCGAAGATGTGGTTGATGATCCTGCGGAGTTCAAGAAGTTGGCGGGATATGAACAAGGGATCATTCCTTGGTGGCCGTTTATGCCAAAGGAAAATCGGCCGACGCTCGCGCCTGGTCGCGATCCATATGCGCTTCACGAAATCGAACCTGATCGTTGGGTTGGTTGCTGGCGAACGCCACACATTGAAGCCTATCCTTCGCGCAGAGCAGATTTAGATTATCGCCGTAAAGTTGTGGGCGCAGGAGTTTCCGTATAAAGAAGTTGGTCAGAAAACTATGAGCAAAAAAACTATTGTCAAAAAAACTGTCGTCAAGAAACCTGCAGCCAAGAAACCTGCAGCCAAGAAAACTGCGGTCAAGAAAGCAAGCGTGTCTTCTGGCGCGCTCGTCGAACCCAAAAAACTTGCGCCGAACTTCACGCTTGTCGACGGTGCTGGCGTTTCGCATTCGCTCGCGGATTATGCGGGAAGCGCAGTGATTTTATATTTCTATCCTCGTGACAACACTCCAGGCTGCACGCAAGAAGCGTGTCAATTTCGCGACTTGCATGCCGCCGTCAAGAAGCGCAATGGTGTGGTGCTTGGGATCTCTCCTGATTCGCAGTCGAACCACGCATCATTTGCAAAGAAGTTCAAACTTCCTTTCGTTCTACTTGTTGACGAACCTGCAGCAAGCGGCACGCCTGCCGTGAGCAATGCATATGGCG
>CAJCCX010000217.1 GCA_903961015.1 uncultured bacterium | reverse complement strand
TTTCCAAGACGCTCGCAAGAGTTCACCGCAGTGGGAAATTTAAGGTGGTAATCAACAGCGCATTCGAGCGGGTGATCACGGCTTGCGCCCAAGATCGCGCTCCCGAGAATCGATCGTGGATTTCAAGCGAGCTTGCGCAGATTTATTTGGAACTTCATCGCCGAGGTCACGCGCATTCTGTTGAAGCGTGGCTTGGTGATGCACTCGTAGGCGGACTTTATGGCGTCGCTATCGGAGGAGCTTTTTTTGGCGAAAGCATGTTCAGCCGACCTTTGGAAGGGGGACGCGATGCAAGCAAGGTTTGCTTGGTATCGCTGGTCAATCGACTGCGCTCCCTTGGATTTGTGCTGCTCGATTGTCAGTACGCCAATCCTCATATGGTCTCGCTCGGTGCGATTGAAATTCCCGCTCAGGGCTATCTGGCTAGATTGGCGTCAGCGATTGACTTAAAAAGTGTGTCGCCCTTTGTCGGCGAACAATAAAGTGCAGAAATGCCATTCTTGCGGGCAAAAAGTGTCCACGAAAGGTCGATTTGTGCCCGTAAAGGGGAAGGCTGGAAAAATTTCTTGTAAAAATTGGACGTTAAATTTGCAAAGTGAAATCTGCGGAGTAGTTTTTTAATGTAGTGAGCCACAAAGGGCTGCGCGTAAGCGCTGGTTGCATGTTTTGACCTTTGTTTGTTGCTTGCAGAAACCCTAAGCCTGCCAGATGCAATACAAAGTGAAGTGTTTCTGATTCTTTGTGTTGATTCCTCGTTGAAGCGTGGGTCGCCTCCACTACTTCAATCTCCCTTTATAAACGGCGAACTTTTAAAGGAGTTTATGTCTACTTTTCAAAAATTAGCCCTTGGATCGCTCGCAGCGATTGCATTCGCCTCAACCTCCAGCGCTGCTCTCGTCTACGGCGGCGGCACAGAAACTGGCTCCCGCTTTAACGCTGGCGCTGGTGCAATCGCTTACATGAACTGCTTCACGGCGATTGACGGCACTGGAGCTCAAACCCAGCTCGCGGTCGACAGCGCGATCGTCGGCATTCGCCGCCTCGTAGCAGCCGGTGCGCTGACTGATGTTGGCATCAAGATCTATGCCGCCGAAATGACCTTTGACGGAACCAACTACGGCCGAGGAGCCAACTACGAGATCTATTCCTCCGCTTCCCTCGGCGCTGGCACTGCGAGCGTCACTCAGCTAGTGAACACTGGCGCGGTATCGGGTGTTACCCTGAACTTGGAAACCGTCTCCAACGCGGGCTTGGGTGGTTGGTGGATCGGCGTCGAGTTCACTGGTGCAAACGCCGCAAACACTGCCAACGGCTGGCGCGTCACGAACGCCCCCACCACGGGCTCGTCTCTCAACGCCTTCGGCGCATTCAACAATGCTGGCAGCGGAGTTTTCCAGGCGTTCTTTGCCTTCGGCACTCCGCCGGGGGCTTCGCCAAGCCGATTTATGGTTGACGTCAATGGCACGCTGGTCCCAACTCCAGGAGCGATTGCGCTACTCGGTCTCGCAGGACTCGTTGGACGTCGTCGACGCTGAGTCGATTCTGATCTGACACTATCAAGTATGAACAGGCACCCCGTCGAAAGACGGGGTGTTTTTCTGTTTGTGCCTAAGAAATTTTTTACAGACTCTGCTCTCGCGAGCTAAATTGCAGTCACTTGATTGACTCTGGCGTGGCGGGCGCTGATGTGGCGGGAGCTTGAATAAATCTTGGAATTTGATCTGGATGCAGGGTCACAAGATGCAAATCCGACAATAAGTCTTCGCCAGTCTCGGAAAAAACATAGCGCAAGAAGTCGGTCATCATGGGCGAAAGTTTTCCTGTCGAATCCAAGAAAGTCACCAAAGTGAGCGGTCGCGAAAGAGGATACGAACCATCATAAATACTCTTGAAACTCGGTTCTACGAAAGGGCCATCATCTTTCGCTGAGATCGCAAGCGCGCGCGCTCGGGGCTGCCTGAGTGCGAAAGACGCTATTCCCAAAGCGTTCTTGTATGCGCAGCACGCATTGATGACAGCAGAGGGTGTGGGCTCGATGAAACAAAGACTGGTTGTGAAGCGTTCTCCAGGCATTGCAAATCCGACAAAATCCTTCACGGTTCCAGAGCCGCGATCGCCAGTATGCAGTCGAATCCATTCATCTCCAAGTGGAGAAGTTGGATCGATTTCGTTCCATCGAAAAATTGGAGCCTTTGTTTTCAAATGTGTGATCGAAAATGCACCATTCAGTTGTGTAGAAGTCATCCCTTTCAATGGATTGTCTTTGTTGACAAAGACACACACAGCATCTGCAGCAATGGTGATCTGGATGATTTTTTTCTTTGTGGCTGATTCGATCGCATTTTTTTCTTCGGTGCTCAGCGCTCTTGAAACAGACGCGAAGTCGCATTCGCCTGCAAT
>CAJCCX010000216.1 GCA_903961015.1 uncultured bacterium | reverse complement strand
TTCTGCGCAATCAATGTGTTTCGACAAGTGGCGACGAGTCGCAGCATCTTGATGCAAATGGAATTCGATATTCGCATGTGATCGATCCTCGAACAGGTCACGCAGTCACTCGGCGCATTGCAGCAACGGTTGTCTGTCGCGATGGAGCAATCGCCGATGCACTTGCAACTGCGCTCTGCGTGGGAGGACCAGAATTACTTGCGCACGTATCCGATTTGCACAACGCGCGGGGCGATGTGTCAATTGGAGATTTTCAAGCGAGAGTCGTAGAGACAAAATCGTCTGGACAAATCACTCCAACAATCACTGTCACCAGTGGATGGAATGCGCTTGTCGCTCCGGCTAACAGCCGCGACCAGGTATCGCGACCGGCGCTTGCAGGAGCGGACCAAACTGCAACGAAGGCGGCATCAAATTCATCGGATCAGAAAGCGCCGCTTCCCAAGTGAATTCTGCGCCAGAATAAGCAGCCATTCGACCCATAATCGCACTCATCGTGCTCTCTGCAACCTGTTTCGTTTCGTTCAGCGGAGTGCCATCAAGAATTGCCCTCTGCAAATCAATATGTTCCTGCACATATGGATTATTGTTCGGCCCCTTGAAGGTCCACGGCTTTTCACCAGTGATCTGCGCAGATCCAGAGGTGAGTCGCGCAACTCCTGTTGTTCCATAAATGACTTCCTCCACTCGACCAGCGGTGCCCTCTTCTTGCCGCGCCATACTGAGTGCAAATCTTGGCTCCGTATCGCCTTCTGCGTGTGGATATTCGAAATCAACTGCAAAGTGATCGAAAATATTTCCAAACTCGCGCTGATCAGTGCGTGACTGACGACCTCCGACTGCGACGCAGCGCGAAGGATGAGATCCCATCGCCCAATTTGCGACGTCGATATTGTGCACATGCTGTTCAACAATGTGATCGCCCGAAAGCCATGTGTGATAGAGCCAATTACGAACTTGATTTTCCACATCGCTTCGCATGATTAAAGGCGGAACATTCCAGAGACTGCCCATGTTCCAGAAAACACGCGCTGCAACGACGCGCCCAATCGCACCATCTTTGATTCGTTGCATTGCTTCCAAATAGCACCATTCGTGTCGGCGCTGCGTTCCAGCTGCGACACGCAATTTTTTCGCATCGACTTCGAGAGATGCTGCGAGCATGGTCCGGATTCCAGTTGGATCGACCGCCACAGGTTTTTCGACGAATGCATTTTTTCCGGAAGCAACTGCCGCTGAAAAATGAATCGGACGAAATCCAGGCGGAGTCGCCAAGATGACATAATCGCAAGGAACCGCAATCACCCCTTGATATGCGTCAAATCCAGCGAAACATTGAGCCGAAGCGACCTTCGCTCTTTCACCAAATGATTCAAGTCCAGACTGTGCCGAGGTGATGCGTTCTGGAAAGAGATCGCCGTATGCAACGATGCGTGCGTCAGGCGAAGCTTCAAGAGCATTGCCCGCGGCACCAGTTCCGCGGCCACCGCATCCGATCACGCCGATTCTGATCTCGCGCTTACCGCGTGCCGCCACCAATCGAGCCGCACTGGCGTTGCTGGAAACCAATCCTCCGACACCAGCGATTGCAAGTGTTGTCCAAGCAGTGCTCTTCACAAATTCTCTGCGATTGATTTTTGCCATTGTGTTTTTCTTCCCAAGTTTTTCAAGCTGCAGTTGTTGGGCTGACACCAGGATGCGGTGCCTTCAGAATTGGCATTGGATTGGCGAATGATTTCGGCGTGAGACTTTCGCCCGATGTGGACGCCTCTTCCCACGTGACCTGCTTGCCAGAATATGCGGACATTCGACCCATGATTGCCATCAAGCACGAATCCGCCATGAACTCTCCTTCGTTGATTGTTCGATGTTCGCGAATGGACTTGAAGAGCGTGTCATGTTCGACTTGATACATATCAGGAGTCGGGCCATCTTTTGGATACTGCCAAATCGTCTTGCCTGAATAATCCTTAATCCAGTGCGTTGGACCCCAACCATTCACCCACGCATAACCCTTTGTGCCGTTGATCCAATCGTCATTGTTGTTGTAACAATTCGCTTGCTGACGAGTGGTCAAGACACAGCGCGGACCATTTTCATACTCATAGATGATCGAAAAGTTGTCATAAATATCGCCGCGTTCTGGAACATCTTCGCGGCAGAATCTGCTTCCAATTCCAGTGCATTTCGTCGGATGCCTTCCGCCCATCGCCCAGTTGATTTTGTCGATTGAATGAACGGCTTGCTCGACTAGATGATCTCCCGAAAGCCATGCAAAGTGTTGCCAATTTCGAAGTTGGAAATCAAAGTCCGACCAACCTGCTTGTCGTGGTCGTGTTCCAAGCGGACCGGTCAAATAGGTCGCACTGATGCTGACGACTTCTCCCATTCGACCGCCAAGAATTTCACCATAAATTGCACGCTCGGGACTGGAACTGCGCCAGCAGAATCCACTGACGATGGTGAGGTTCTTTTCGCGTGCAATCCGCACGCTTTCTTTCACAGATCGATATCCCGCCGAATCAACGCATACGGGCTTCTCACAGAAAATGTTTTTTCCTGCCGCAACGGATTTCGCAAGTTGTTCTGGACGGAATGCGGGCGTTGAACAAAGAAGAACAACATCCACAAGTGGTAGCAGTTGATCAATCGCATCGAGACCAACAAATTGTCGATCTGCTGGAACGAGCACGCGATCTTTTCCTTCTTCCTTCAACAAATTCGCGAGGCTGGAATCAAGTCGATCTCGAAACGCATCTGCCATCGCCCAGATCACAACACCTTTGTCAGCCGCGAGTGCTTGAGCGGCAGCGCCAGTTCCGCGACCTCCACATCCGACAAGTCCAACTTTAATTCTGTCATCGCCTGGCGCGCTGGCCCAAACTGGAAAGGGCGCAAGCGCAGCGCCAACTCCAACAATTGCTGCTGTTTTTATGAATGTACGACGAGTTTCATCGGTCTGGGACATCGGGTCTTTCTCCATTTTTTCAAACTGAAATTTGAATCCGTCACAGAAAAGTAATGAGAGCCTACATCACTGCGGCTTGGGATTTGCGGGAATTGGGGGATTTATTGGCGCGTCAGGCGCAGCGACTGACCCATCACATACCACTCGAAATCCAATCCAACCCGCGTCAGCAAGCCACCAAATGCTTTTTGGAATTTGTGGATCAGTACGATTCCACTTTGGAGAATCGACTGCGAAAGCACTGCATCCGATTTCATTCTTCGCTTCACGATATGAACCTCCAAGAACAACTCCTGTTCCATCGGGTTGCACGCACCACTCCGCAAGATTGCCATACAAATCATGCAAGCCTTGCGCGTCAGCTTTCTTCGTACCAACTTTATGAGTCGTGCCATCGCTGTTGTCATCAAACCAAGCATAATCACCAACTGTGTCCGCGGAGATCTTTCCCATTTCGCACGCATACTTCCACTCTGCAACAGTCGGTAATCGATAATGTTTGCCACTCTTTGCAGAGAGCCACTGGCAAAATCCATTTGCATTTTTGAAACTGACCGAATTTGCCGGCCATCCAGCATGACCAAATCCACGGTCCATCGCGATATACGGTTTCGTTGGCCGAGTCACCGCATCAGCGCCTGCCGAATCGCTCTTGCCATCCACTTTATCGAATCCATAAATGCAAATATCAAGCACTTCCCAAGGAATTTCCGTCTTGCTCATCCAGATGTTGCCTGCACCAGGCAATGCCCCGACAGGGATCATTTCGACAGATCTGGCAGTTCCACGAATCGATTCGGTAAATGCCTTGGGATCAGCATCCCCCGCTCCAGAGAGCATCAAGCTTGAAAGAGAGAAAAAAGTCAACACTCCAAAGCAACTGAGACTTTTTTTGGAGTTTTTCATTGCTCTTATTGGAAAGTCTAGCGATCCGCAGCAGGATGTAAATATAGGATCCGTTTCTATGCTCGCTTTATTCACATCGATCATTCTTGTTGCGGCACCTCAATCGATTTGCAAGATCGAACCGACTGTTGTCGAACTGCTTACGCTTCCAATCACTCCAGAAAGTTCGATCACCCTGCGACTCGAATCGGTGAGCGTGGTTTCGTCAACAGGCATCGTGGTTCACAGAAGTCACGGTCGGGAATCGTGGACGCAAATGAATGCCTCACAAGTGAAGATGTGGAAAGCGAAATCACTCGATGGCTTGTGGAGCGGATTCCTCGCATTCTCTCCCACCGGTGGTCTGGGATGGCTCGAGGCAAACGGTCAGCGCTTGGTCTTGATGGGCTCTGAGGAAAATTCTGCAGAATTGAGCAAGGGACTTCGCCCTGGACCTTGGCACTTGGAACCTGAAGGTCGTCCTTCCGCCCCGCCGATCGAAGACTTCTGCCGTGTCATGCATCGGCCTGATGATCAAGGTTCCATCGCAGGTGCTGCAATTCCTGGAGTAAACATTGCAACTCTCCCCCGACTTGTCGAGATGGCAGTCGATGCCGATTATGAATTTGTTTCGATGTTTGCAACGCCAACGGCTGCGATTGATTACATCCTGACACTCTATGGCGCGAATAGTTTCATCCTCGAGCGTGATTGCAACACTCGTCTTCGCATGAATTACATTCGGACATTCGACTCCGCAGATGATTTGTACAACGAGCCTGATCCGCTGAGTCCATTTCGCGATGAATGGAATGCCAATCAGACTTCGGTGACGCGCGACCTTGCTCAACTTGTTTCCGGCCGACGAGATTTGCCATATGGCGGCGTCGCTTGGCTGAATGCTGCTTGCACAAATTATGGTTATTCCGTGTCTGGATACATGATTGGATCATTCGCAGATTCAACGCAGGCCAATCCTGGAAACTGGGACATCATCGTTTCCACACATGAAATTGGGCACAATATCGGCACACTCCACACGCACAATTATGGCATCGATACCTGTGCAAGTGGCGCTGTGCAGCGCGGAACGATCATGAGTTACTGCCATGTTGTCTCTGGCGCAACATCCAATATTGATTTGAGATTTCACCGCGGAACTGCCGAGGTTGTCGTCGGATGGGAAGTGAATAATGCACCGTGCCTCGCAAGCGATTGCAACAGCAATGGCATCAGCGATGCGGAAGAAATTGCAAGTGGCGCTTTGGTTGATAGCAACGCTGACGCCATCCCAGATCTCTGCCAAGATTGCGACACCAACGGTGTGCTCGATCCAATTCAAATTGCGGTGGGTGCTGCGGATGTTGATCAGAATGGACGACCAGATAGTTGCGACATCGATTGCAACGGCAATGGTGTTCCTGACCTTGCAGATATTGCAGGTGGATTGACCACAGATGATGACGGCAATTTTATTCCAGATTCATGCCAAACAGATTGTGATGGCAACGGAGTGGCTGATGGAGTTGATTTGATTGTGAATGTCAGCCGCGATCTCGACCGAGATGGAATGATTGATTCCTGTGAGGACTGCAACGGCAATGGCATTGCGGATCCCACTGATCTTGCTGGGGCACTGGGACTTTGGACAGTGCAGTTTTCGCCTGCGCTTTTGATTGAACTCGATGGACGCAGCGGAGTTCAGCGGCGAACAATCGACCCTGCGAGTGCAGGAATTCAGTCTTTTTCCGCAATTGAAACGGCACTCGATGGTTCGCTACTTCTTGCGGCAATCGTCAAAGGAGAATCTGCGCTCTTTCGGTTCAATAGAGCGACGGTGGCTCTGACTCGAATCACGCCAAGCGGATCCGGTTTCCCCATTGCCAATAAATTGCGATTGGTTCCAGGAACAAGTGGTTCAATCGCTGCATGCGATGTGCTTGACCCGATCAACAAACGAATCACACGCTGGCGTTTGAATGATGGTGCATCTTTGGGAACTATGGTTCAACTTGCATCTGGTTTTTCTCCCCGCTCATTCGCCAGACAAGCTTCCGCATATCTCATCATCAACGCAGATGGAACAATCGTGCGAAGCGCGACAGAAGGAAGCGCACCTGCGCTCTTTGGCTCACTTGCAGTTGGCGCAGATGCAACCGATATTCTTGTTGCATCGGACGGTCGCGTGTTGGTCAGCGACCGCGCAAGCGACTCAATCCAAAAATTTTCTCCCACTGGTGCGCCGCTTGGGCGCTTTGATGTCGGCCCTGTTACAACATCAAGCGTTGCGCTCATTGATCCGCAATCGCTCATGACTGCGCGGCAGAATCCAAGCGTCATCT
The DNA here is from genome assembly GCA_903961015.1 of uncultured bacterium. GTDB lineage: Bacteria > Planctomycetota > Phycisphaerae > Phycisphaerales > SM1A02 > F1-60-MAGs104. The sequence goes on along the minus strand of CAJCCX010000216.1, from coordinate 15,358 downwards.
TCATCCTCACAGCGGGGGCAAGCGCAGCCGTACACGGTCACCGTCTCACTGATGGTTATTACCTTCGCACCTACCGCATTTATAGAGTCGACGCAGTCGGGTCCGACGGCTTTGCGCAAATCGGCCCGTCCCCGCTTGATATTGACATGAATTTCGAACTCGACTTCTGTCAGGGATCGATCTCCGCCGATCTCAATCACGATGGACGTGTCAATGGGCTTGATATGGCGACACTGCTTTCTGCATGGGGATCATCCAATGTATTCGCAGACATCAATCGCGACGGCATTGTCAGCGGACTCGATCTTGCAATCTTTCTTTCTGGCTGGACGGGATAAAAGTCACCACCGTCGATAAAAACCACAGCCCTCGAAACACAACAAACAAGTTTCGAATCAACCGCGGCGTGTCCACAGCGCTGCGTCGAGTATCGACCAGATGTGGATGATCCAGCCGAGAAAAATCAACCAAAGTATTGCCGCAAGCACAAACTGAACGATTGCAATCAGCAATCTTCCTTGCAGCAATTGCCCGAGTCCGGGGATAAAGAAACTACAAAGTGCAGCGATTATATTTCCAGATGAACCTTGGCCACTACTCATATGTGAACTCCTAAATTTTTCTCGCCCCACTGTTCTCAATCCACTTTTCTCAACCCCAATCAGACAATAGAATAGTCAAATCAGGTCCGCTCACAACGCCATCACCATTGATGTCTCCTGATCCAGCTCCGCCCCACTGCGAAAGTATGTATGTCAGATCAGTTCCGTTGACCACGCCATCAGCATTGATGTCAGCAGGACGGGGTGCGGTGCAATTGAATCCGAAGATGCGAAGATCATCAACGCCCGCCTCGATCAGGCTTCCAGTATCCAAATCGCGCGCTTGAAATCGCAAGCGCATCGCATTTGTTGGAGTCATAAAACTTGCAATTCGAATTTGTTTCGAAGTCCATGAACCTGGGCTTGCAGTCACATGGTCAACTTGGGTCCACGTTGTTCCTGCATTGTTCGAGAGCAAGATCGGCATGGAATCGAGTCCTGGCGCGCCGCCTAAATTGTTGGAATACCAGAGATAAAATCCAAGAACAGGATCTGAGATCTGAGTTGCGTCCATCGAAGGAGTGGTCAGCGAGGTCGTTCCACCATCGACATCAGCTGCACCCGATCCCCCACCGATAACACCTTGCCCAGTGATCCACGCAAAAGTTCCATTGACCGTGTGATCATCTTCTGGCTGAGCCGTGGTGCCAACAGGATTCACTCTCTCCCAAAGACCGCCAGTCGCATCGTCGCCAAGCGCACCAACCGTCCAATCATTCGCGCTGACTTCCATTTCATCATTGAATCCAACGCTTTCGCCATATGCGACGGAGACAGTGCGCATCTCTCCAACTGGATCGCGCACGATTGCGCCGCTGCCGAGAGTGAATTCCACAGCAAAGGAAACTGTCGAAGGACAACTCAGAACTGGAAACACGGCCTTCCAAAGACCAGCACCTGTTGGAACCAAAGGCACAACCTGATCCGTCGGTCCGCCGGTGTTATAAATCAACTTCGCCCCATTTGCGGCGATGGTTTGCCCAGCTGCCAGTTGCGTTGAAACATTGAATGATCCATTTACAGGCGGGATTTGCACTGGAATTCCAGTTGGATATGAGATGGTGAGCGGATTGACTCCAAGAGTCCACACAAACAATCCACGCTGTATATCGCTGCCGATCACAGTCCCGCTTGGGAAGAAAGGATAGTTGCTCCACAGCCCGGCATAGCCCGTCGCATTTGCTTCTGGGTATGTATCGAACCACGCAATCTCGGTGGGAGCTGTTCGATTGGTGATGTCATAAATCCGTAATCCGGTTTTATAATTACTGGCGTAGAGATTATTTCCATTGATGTATAGATTGTGATCAACGGAAGCAATACCGTTTGAGTATCCGCCTGCATAAAACGGAGCGGCAAGATTCTGGATGTCAATGATTCGCGTCAGACAATTGACTCCAAAACTTGCTTCGTCAGTTTCGTCGTTGATATAGGCATATTTAAAATCTGGCGAGATCCAGACCTGGTGACAATATGAGGCGTTTGGATAAGTCGCACGACCAATGACCACGATATTCGCCTTGTCCGTGATGTCGATGATGTCCATTCCAGGATCTGTCTGACCGCCATTCAGGCCGCCACACGCAAGAAAAATCTCTCGCCCTGCATAGGGCCCGCTCGGCCAATTGAAGACAGCGCCATCGTGGGTGTACTTGGGATTCCAAGCAGTGACATATGCAGGAAGCGCAGGATTCGCCAAGCTGTACGCGCGGATTCCACTCGAACCACCGCCCATTCTATAGAGAAATCCTGTCACTTCATTGATGATCATTGTGTGTGAAGATGTCACCCCACCGTCGACGACTGTTCCAAGATCAGTGACCACACCTTGATCGATTCCTGCAAGATCGAAAATCTGAATTCCGCCTCCACCTTCGCTAACTGCATAGCAATAGTGTTGATAGGTCTTGTTGTTTCGCCAGATGCTGTCGGATGCGCTTGCAGGTCGCGGCATGAACTTCACCAACTGCGATGCTGAAGGATTCGTGATTTCCACAAATGCAGTTCCGTTGCTCATTCCAAGAATTGCGTACTCGCGACCAGTTGGACTGACGTATCCCCAACAATCGCTTGCGCTTGTCGATGCCGCGCTGATCGCAGTGAACGGAAACCACGCTTGCAATTGAACTCCCGAAGATTGAAAGGACGATCCTGCAACCCCGCCTTCGCTTGCTCGCCAAATCGGACCGAAGAATGGAGGTTCTATATCTTGTTCCTTGGGATCGTCTTCGTGCGCCCATGCTCCAAATCCTGCAGTCAAGGATGCAGACAATGCAACAATCATGGAGAGGATCATTCCGCTTGTGCAAAGCGAAGCCGCATCTTTCTGCATGGTCTTATTTTACCCCACAGAAATCACTCGTCCACTTCAAGCGTTGTTTTTTAGAAAAGTTTATTACTCATTTCGCACCCACATTTGCCTCGGCAGATTATGGATTGCGGGTCCATTCGATCGGCGGAGGCGTGCCATCGAGAGTTTTCAAAAATGCCAATAGATCTCGCAATTCTTCAGGAGAAAAGTCTCTTTTTTTCAGGATCGATTCGCGGTGATGGTCGATGGTGACCGACCCTTCGAGGGTGCTATAAAAATGAAGCACTTCTTCGAGAGTTGCGAATTGCCCCTGATGAAAATATGGAGCTGTCAAGCCAACATTTCTCAGGGAAGGTGTGCGAAATGCACCCCACTGATCTGTTTGCGCTACCAACGAATCAACGATCGCTGCGCGCTCGCTGTGAGGCGAATCTGAATACTCACCGCTCGTGCGAAATGGACTTACCTGAAGAGCAGTCACCCCAGCGAATCGACCAGGGTCTGAAAGCAAATCATTTCGAGGTGCAGCGCCGAGCGCATGAAACTCGCCATCGGTCAAGAGTGGTCCAACATGACATTGCCAACAGAGCGCGCGACTTGTGAAAAGATCAAGCCCCCGCTGAGCACTTGGAGAAAAATCAAGCGCAGGAACTCGATCGAGTTCGCGAGGCATTTGAAGATCACGCCAACGATCAACCCAACGATCGAATGGGCTCGGACCCGTGACCAGTCGTCGTTCATATGCTGCGAGCGCCTTGCCGATATTGGAAATTGCACGCTCGATGTCCGCAGGCGAAAGCGGCTCTTGCGGAAATTGACCAAAGACTTCTTCATAGTGCATCCGAAGCGTTGGATCCCGAACAATTCGATCGACAATATTTTGAAAAGTATTTCCCATTTCTCGCGGATGCGACATCGGTCCATGCGCCTGACTCCACATCGAATCGAAACGGCCATCCCAGTTGAACCATGTCTGATGCGCCGCATCCAGAATCGTCAGCGTGTTGTGAACCCCCTGCGCAAGTCCCATGTTCAGCGCAAGTCCATCGGCAAACCCTCGATCGGGCTTATGGCAAGTCGCGCAAGAAATCTCGCCATTTACAGACAATTTCTTGTCAAAGAAGAGCTCGTGCCCGAACTTTGATGCTCGGAGATCATCACAGAGATGATTGGTCACATCGTACGGAACTGGTCCAGGGAACCCCATCTCATTCACGCGTTCGATTTGTGCGCGGCCAAAGACAACGCCCGACAAGTTGGGATCTGGCAGCTTGGGCGCCTGCGTTGAATTGGGCTGAGTGCATGCCACAACAACACCGATGCTGCAGGTAAGAACTGCGATCAACTTTAATACATTGGAATATTCCACTGCGCCCTTTCTACGGTGACTCCATCGTCGATGTCTACATCCACTTCCCATCTGCCTGACATGTGAAAGAGCATTCCTTCAGCGCGACACTCTCTTGACTTTTCCAAAACTATCGTTGGCGCAACATTCATCCCGTGGCCGTGATCCGGCATTTGCGCATCGACCATCACAGACTTAGGCAATTCTGTTGGATTTCGCGTGGACTCGATAATCAATTCGATTGTGAATCTGCGGCGAACGATTGGCAACTCTGATTCTTTTCCATCAACAAGCACTCGCCACTGCACTCGCCACGACCCATCATTGCTAGAAGTTTCTTGCCACGCATTTTTTGCGGGAGAAGTTTTCGCATTGCTCCCCTGCATCATCATGGCGCCAGAAAGTGGGAGCGCAAGGAATGCGGTCAGCACAAAGTTCTGGAATCGACGGATGCAGAACATTATGGTGCCGCCCCTGTTGGCTTCGCATCGGTGGATGCGTCGGTTTTCTTGCGAATTTTCAGCACTTCGTCGGCTGTTCGAGCACGGGTATACGACCGTCCCAAACTGAATGTCATCTGCCAGTCGCCATCGGCACCAAATCTTTGTGCGCGATGATTGCCTCCGTCGATCACATACAGATCGCCATTTGCTGCGATTTCCGCTGCACCAGGCAACCACAATTGACCATCTGCAACTCCACGCGAACCGATTCGACGAATGCTTCCATCGCTTGCGAAGCGCGCCACAGAGTCGCCCCATGAATCGACGACCACCCATTGGTTGTTGGGTGCGGCGATCAAGCCAGTTGCAAATGAAACATCTCCAAGGAGTTGGCATCCGGCGGTGCGCCATGCGATTTGTTCCCATTTGAATTGACAGAGCATTGCAGGACGATCGAAGACAACTCCAACAGTTCCATCAGCTGCGACAGCGATCGATTGAGCACGCGCAGTCGTATCAGGCGCTGCAATAGGAGCGGTTGTTGCCGTGCGCAGCGAAGAATCAAGTGTGACAATGCACGGACCATCATTGCAGAGTGCCAAAATAGATCCGTCATACGCACGCGCCAAACCTGTGATACGAGCATCTGCGGGCAAATTCAATCGATCATAAGAACGAGTCTTGACAAGCTTTGCCATAAACCGTTCAAAGATGATTTCCTTTGGTGGCGGAGTCAATTCCCAAAGTGCGAGTCTGCGATTGATTCCATCAGCAACGAGTAATCGCGTCCCATTATTCAACGCGAGCAGCGCATCAACTTGGCCAATTTCGTGTGGCTTTACGCCAGCAGATGCAATGTTGGTCACATGCAGAGGTTGTCCCCTCGATAGATCAAAGACCACAATGCTGCACGATTCTGGATCGTGGAGAAAGAGACGCTGCCCATCGAGCGCTGCAGAAGCGCCGAAGTGACTTTGAATGCCTTCCAGTTTCGGCAGAACCAGCCTGATATCAGCAGGCTCGACTGCAAGACCAGTCACGAATGCTTGAACGCGCCGCTCGAAAGGTTCACACACGACGGCGAGAGGAGTTTTCGTTGCGCTTCTATTGACATCATTGCAGACAGCGATCGCAGTTGGATAATGCACCGCTCCTTCACCTTCACGCGGACGAACTGCGTGTTGTCCATATGCAATTTGTCCGCGACCTTGCAGATCTTGCCGAGAAACTCGGTGATTGAATTGATCCGCAGTGAAAATCCATCGCCCATCACTTGCGACTCCCATCGGATTATGAAAGAGACCTGGGAAAGGTCCACGTCCACCCCACGATGCAAGAACTTTTACTGGCGAAGAATGATCCGAGAGATCAAGGACAAAAATCTGATTTTGCTCGCTTGCGCTTACAGCAAGTTTTCCATCGCCGCAGAAGGCGACGCCATAGGGAAACCCTGGAGCGCTGTTCTTGATCTGCAAAATTGCCCTAGAAATCCGCCTGATTTCCTTTCCTGCCAGCGAACAGATCACGATCTCTCCTGTGGCTTGATCAACAATCGCAATACAAGTTGATAGTGGATTGCCTGCCATTCCAACAGCAATTTGTCCAGGCGAGCGAAGCGGTGCATCCGTGGCGAACTTTTCTAGCCAGACTCCAAGGGGCGAATAGTGATCAATGGATCCTCTGCGAAGATCACTCAGCAAGATCGAACCATCCGCGAGTACTGCGACGCCGCTTGGCTGCACAAGTTTTTCCACGCCGCTCATTTGTGAACCAGCAGTACTGATGCGCCAAATCTCCGATCCATCATCAGCAGAAAGTCCCACCAATTGCCCAGACGCATCGGCGACTGCGACCAAACCATTTGGAGTGATAGCACATGCCACTGGCGATTGGAAGCCAGCGCTCTGCCACGCAAACGTGCCAGCCAATTCGCTCGAAGATGGAACTGGCGACGGAACTGGCGCAGGACTTTGCTGCAAAAATATTGCAGCGACAATAATGTTTTTCAATAGGCTGACGACAATCACAACAAGAAGTCTAGTGCGCTAATCTTGTTGCGATGCTTGCAACCCATTCTCTTTGGCCACTGGGAACCATTCCGTTTATCGGGCTTTTACTGGCAATCGCAATTTTACCTTTGATTCCAGCGACTTCCCATTGGTGGCACGCAAACCGAAGCAAGACAATCGTCGCAGCAGGCTGCGGTCTTCTGACGCTCCTTTTTATATCCCTCACCGAGAGCGTTGCATCTGCTGGGCATATTTTCATTCATACGCTCATGAGCGAATACATCCCATTTATTATTCTGCTTGGGTCGCTCTATGTTGTTGCGGGTGGAATTGCACTGCGCGGCGATCTTGCTGCGACGCCGCGAACAAACACAATCATCCTTGCTGTCGGCGCTCTCCTTGCCAGCGTGCTTGGGACGACGGGCGCAAGCGTTCTGCTGATTCGTCTTCTCTTGGACACGAATCGAGACCGCACCCGCGTCGCGCACACTGTGGTCTTTTTCATCTTCCTCGTTTCGAATATCGGAGGATTGCTTCTTCCTATTGGCGACCCGCCGCTCTTTCTTGGATACTTGCGCGGGGTGCCATTTTTCTGGACTCTGCAAATGTGGCCGCAGTGGTCATTCACAGTTGGATTATTGCTCGTAACTTATTTTGGCGTCGATTCGTGGATGATTCGCCACGAAAGCCCAGAAGCTCTTCGCAAGGAAACAAAGTCCACTCACCGAATCCATATCAGCGGACTTATCAATCTTGTCTGGCTTGGAGGAATCTTGGCGTCGGTCATTGTGCTTGTTCCAGGCCGACTCTTTCCTGGAACTTCTCAAGAAATTCCAACTTTTGCTCGCGAAGCTGCGATGTGCTTGTGTGGTGGACTGAGCCTCATCACCACACCTCGTGGACTGCGCGCGATCAACAAGTTTTCTTGGGGTCCGATCTTGGAAGTTGCTGCGCTCTTCATCGGCATCTTTGTTGCGATGCAAGTTCCACTTGCGGTTCTCACTGAACGCGGCGCAGAACTTGGCGTGACAACTCCCGCTCAGTTCTTCTGGGTCACTGGCGCACTGTCCAGTTTCTTGGATAATGCGCCAACATATTTAGTCTTTCTGACCACTGCCACAAGCCTTCCTGCGGAACCAGACACCACAATGGTCATGCTCAGCGAGGGAATGCATGTCAGCGCCACGCTCCTCGTGGCGATTTCACTGGGCAGTGTTTTTATGGGAGCCAATTCATACATCGGAAATGGCCCTAATTTTATGGTGAAAGCGATGGCTGAAGAGGGCGGCGTGCGCATGCCAAGTTTCTTCGGTTATATGGCGTGGGCCGCAGTGGTATTGATCCCCGTCTTTATTCTTGTGACGATCATCTTCGAGCATTGAGGATTGAAGAGAATCACTTCTTCGAAGGTGCAGCGCCATCATCTCGCTTCATCATTGAATAGATAATGCTTTGCACGACAACTGATTCGCCAACAAGTCTGCCAACGCGCTCGCCAGCTTCCCGGACTGAGCGAATCTTTCCTTCATCGAATTCTTCTTCGAATTCACCGAGAGAATTCTCGATTCCAATCATCATCGATGCGATGACTGCCCACTCGTGACGAGAGTCCGGCCAATACTTGTTCGATCGAAGAGTGTCCACCGGAACATTCATTCTCCAACCATCCGAAGTTTCTACCATCGTCAACAATCCGCCGAATGCTGGCTCCTTGTCAATGGAGATTGCAGCAGTTCCGTCACCGAGATCTTCAACTTCCATCCGCGCTCGTTGTTCCGTCAGGAAACCAAATGGATCTCCCAAGACTCGCTTGGCCAACGATCGATAGTCGAATCCACGATCAGCTGCAGCCTTGACTCCGACCTTTGCCTCGGCTTTCAATTCCGCCGGAAATCGGCTGTTCACTTTCTTCGAGACTCGCCATAACTGTGCAAGCATGTCGCCCATCTTGTCTTTCACATTTTGGATCGCACTTGCCTCCGTCACACCATCTTCAAATGTGACATCACGCGCCTTGATTTCGATCATCTTGGGAAGATCCTGTGGTCGCCCCTCTTCGATCATCCGCTGAATCGCATCGAGTGCTTTTTCCGGCGTGCTTGTGTCATCGCCATTTTTTTTACAGCCAACAACACAAAGTGCGCACATCGCCACCACGAAAACCCAGCGTGGGACTGGCAGAAAAATTGTCGGCAGTTGATTGCTCACTGCGCTAATCTTACGCCAGAGATGCAAGTCACAATCAATGGAAAAACCGAAAATCTCGCAGACCCCTGCACTGTTGCAGAGGCTGTTCTTCGATTCAGATCGGTGGATGTGCCATGTGCGGTCGAGGTGAACGAGCGACTTGTCCCCCACGACAAGCGCGAAAGTATTTCACTGAAGGCTGGCGACCGAATCGAAATTGTCACTCTTGTTGGCGGAGGATGAATCAATGACGACGCTCCAATCACCCGTAATTTTCCCCACTCCTCTGCGTGTTGGATCGTTCACACTGAAAAGCCGACTTATTGTTGGTACTGGGAAGTATTCCGACAATGACACGATGAATCGAGCGCTCGCTGCGTGCGGCGCTGATGTTGTCACTGTTGCAGTTCGGCGCGAACGCTTGATCGACGCGCAAGGCAAATCGCTGCTCGATGCAATGGACACTTCGAAGTTGACCATTCTTCCAAACACTGCCGGATGCTTCACCGCGCAAGACGCAGTCCGCGTTGCGCGATTAGGCCGTGACATTCTGCAGCAAATGAAAAACCCTGGCGCACGCTGGGTCAAGTTGGAAGTGCTCGGCGATAAGCGAACTCTGCTGCCCGATCCAGTTGGAACGCTCGAAGCTTGCCGCGAGTTGGTCGCAGATGGATTCGAGGTTTTGTGCTATTCCAGCGATGATCCAATTATGGCCGTGCGATTGCGCGATGCTGGCGCAACAAGTGTGATGCCCGCAGGTAGTCCCATCGGATCTGGTCGCGGCATTTCCAATCCGAGTGCAATCTCGATCATTCTCGAACTTCTCAAAGATCCTTCTGCGGGCGGAGATCCAAACTATCCAGTCATTGTCGATGCTGGCGTCGGAACGCCCAGCGACGTGACGGTTGCGATGGAACTCGGTGCAGATGGCGTGCTGTTGAATACTGCGATCGCTCATGCCAAAGATGCGGTGATGATGGCAAATGCAATGCGCTTGGCATGCGATGCAGGTTGGCTTGGCGCGCGTGCAGGGCGAATGCCTAGCCGCCGATACGCGAGTGCATCAAGTCCTTGGGAAGGCGTGATCACGCATATTCCCGGCGAGTAAGTCGGGCGGCCAATTCGTCAGACTGCGCTCTTCGCCATCTTGAGAAAATTGTCGAGCAACTTTGGACCTTCGGTGGTCAAGAAACTTTCTGGATGAAACTGCACGCCGTCCATCGGTGCGGCGCCATGCGGCGCTTTCCAGCGAAGACCCATGACCTCGTCTCGTTCAGTCCACGCAGAGACTTCGAAGTCATCCGTGACGGTGGCGCGTTCGACAATCAATGAGTGATACCGCGTCGCAGTCGTTGGATTGGTCAAGCCAGCGAAGAGTCCTCGACCATCGTGAAAAATATTCGACGTCTTGCCGTGGACTGGCTGATCATTTCGCTTGACTGTCATGCCGTGCGCATCACCGATCGTTTGATGACCTAGGCAAACACCAAGAATGGGAATCTCACCGCGAAAAAGGTGGATGAGATCTGCACAGACGCCGCTTTCTTTGGGCGTACAAGGACCCGGTGAAATCACCAACCACTTTGGATTCAGCGCACGTGCTTCATCGCTTGTGATCGCATCATTGCGAACCACATGAATCGGCATGGATCGATCGAGCACGCCGAAGGCTTGCACGAGATTCCAAGTGAACGAGTCATAGTTGTCGATGAGTAGAAGCATTGATGGACCTGCGATGGAGGATAGAAGGAGATCGCGCGCATGGCGCAGCACTTTGATTTCGAAGCGTTTCCCCCCATTGCGGGCAAATGGCGGTGCTGCAGCATTCCGATTTGCCCGTAGGAACCGGGTGCACGTGACGTACCGCTTCTCACATTGTGTGCGCCGACCCATCAAAAAGAAAAACCCGCAAGCCTGCAAAGCGTGCGGGAAGTTTCAGTGGAGTGGATGAGAATCGAACTCACAACCTCTTGAATGCGATTCAAGCGCTCTGCCAATTGAGCTACCACCCCTGCAATCAAACCTAAAAAAGTATAACCAGCCGAGTTGAGAATGCACCACGAATCAAAGTAACCTGCTTTCGTGGCATCCGACACAGCCAATCCAGAGAAAGACGCGCCCGCACCAAATCGCGACACGCCGGCGATGCGTCAGTACGACCGATTTCGCCGTGAGCATCCTGGATGCATGCTGTTCTTTCGCATGGGCGACTTTTATGAGATGTTCCATGAAGACGCGGTGCGCGCGCACAAAATTCTTGGCATCACATTGACCGAACGAACATCGGGGATTCCAATGGCTGGCGTTCCATATCACGCTGCCGAAGGATATTTGCGAAGACTTGTCGAACACGGCGAGCGTGTCGCGGTCTGCGAACAAATCCAAGATCCAAAGGATGCGAAAGGCGTTGTTGATCGCGCCGTCGTGCGCGTGGTCACGCCAGGCACACGCGTTGACGAAGCACTGCTGGAATCTGGCGCGCAAAATGTTGTCGCTGCGATTGTCACGATCAATGCAAGCGCCGCAATCGCACTCGTCGAACTTTCGACTGGATCATTTCGCATCGTGCCATGTGATACAAATTCTCTCGCCGATGAATTAGCGCGTGCTGCTCCCGCAGAAATTGTTATCGCTGAAGGCGCGCGATTTTCCGCCGATGTGCCGATGACAGATCTTGCTCGCTCGATGCGCGTCGCAGTGACAAGCAGACCTCCGTGGTCGATGGGCGAAGAAGAATCCGCAAACATTCTGCGCAGACATTATGGCGTCGCATCCGTCGCTGCTTGGGGACTCGGCGGCGCATCTCTCTGTGCAGCTGGCGGGCTGCTTGGATATCTCATCGAAACACAAGCGGGTTTCGCAGTCGATGGCGCGGCTGGAACCACCGCTGGAGTGCGAACGCTTTCGCATCTCGAAGCGCCGCGAATTGTCGATCGTTCGAAGTCGGTCATTCTGGATGCGTGGACGCTGCGTGCGCTGGAAATCGAACGCACATCTCTTACGGGAACGACCGAATCTTCACTTGTCGCAACCCTTTCCGCCGCACGCACGCCGATGGGTCGCCGACTGCTTCGTGACTGGCTCTGCTTTCCACTTCGCGATCGGCATGCAATCGAGAGTCGACTCGGCGCGGTCGCTGCGTTGGTGCAAGATCAGCCTCTTCGTGACTCCCTTGGATCGCTCCTCGCGCGCATTCAAGATGTTGCGCGCATCCACGGACGCGTTGCGATGCGCCGCGCAACTCCGCGAGATGTTGTCGCGCTCGGTCGGTCGCTTGCGGCGCTGCCGACGGCGACTGAACTTCTTGAAGGCATCCCCGCATTCAAGGATTCATACGCTCGATTGATGTCACTCAGTGATGGGCTTGCAGAACTTGGCATACGAATCGTGCGGTCGTGCGTCGACGATCCTCCCACGCATCTTCGCGAAGGCGGACTACTTCGAGAAGGCGTCGACGCAGAGTTGGATGAAGCGAAGTCGCTTCAGCGTGATGCAGGCGAGTGGATTGCGAACTATCAAGCGCAATTGATTCGCGAGAGTGGTATCGAAAGTCTGCGCACGGGATTCAATCGAGTCTTTGGTTATTACATCGAAGTCACGCATACTCATTCGGCTCGAGTGCCGATCACTTTCACTCGCAAGCAGACGCTGCGAAATGTGGAGCGATACATCACGCCCGAACTGAAGGCGTTTGAGGAACGGGTTCTCACTGCAGAATTCCGCGCATTTGAGCGTGAAAAGCAGCTCTTTGAACAACTGCTCGCTCAGATCAGTGGACACACAAACGAGATTGCGTCATACGGCGAAGTGATCGCGCAAATCGATTGCCTCGCTTCATTCGCCGATTGCGCAGTACGCCACGGTTATGTGCGTCCGGAGATTGTCGATCAACCCATTCTTGATATCGAACAAGCAAGACATCCTGTTCTCGATCGCTCGCTTGGAGGAAAGTTCGTTCCAAATGATTGCACGCTTGGAAGTGTGGGCGCGAGTGCGAATGCGAATGCAACAGCCACGCTCGCCCTTGTGACAGGTCCCAACATGGCTGGAAAGTCGACATTCATTCGCCAGAATGCACTCATCGCACTGATGGCACTCGCGGGAAGTTTCGTTCCGGCGAAGCGCGCTGTCATCGGACTCTGCGACCGAATCTTCGCACGCATCGGCGCAGGCGACGAACTCCATACTGGGCGTTCAACTTTTATGGTCGAGATGACGGAGACTGCAAACATCCTTCATCACGCCACAGCGCAGAGTCTGGTGGTGCTCGATGAAATCGGGCGCGGCACAAGCACACTTGATGGACTCAGTCTTGCGTGGGCGATCACTGAATGGCTCGCGCAGAGGCGCACGCGGACACTCTTTGCGACGCATTATCACGAACTCACAGCACTGGCCGATGACGAGCCCGCAATCTGCAATCTACAAGTCTCAGTGAGAGAATGGAAAGATGAAGTCGTCTTCCTTCACCGCATCGAACCGGGTCGTGCCGATCGTTCGTATGGAATCCATGTGGCAAAACTGGCTGGATTACCGCCTAAAGTCGTAGATCGTGCTCGGCGGATATTGGAGACTTTGACGGTTCAAACCGCGGCGCCTGTGCGGCGAAAAAATGGTGATGACCAGCCTTCGCTTTTTGCGCAGCACGAAGCGCGCATAAACGCGCCGAGCCTGCAATTGATTCCAAACGTGCAAGCAGAAGCCACCGTGCATCCAGTCGTGCAAGAGATCAACGAACTCTCACTCGAAACGCTCACCCCTATGGCTGCGTTTGATCTTCTTCGTAAGTGGAAGACGATGCGGGACGCGTGACGAAAGAGTCGTGTGTGCTTCGGTTCGCACGCACCGCTTACGGTCGTGTGCCAGAATTCGGCACGCTCATCAACGTTGTCACTGTCGTCGCAGGAGATGATCCTGTCAACACGAATTTTGCTCTGACTGAATAGACGGCCGTTGTGCCCCGTGCAATTGCCGTGTCATTAAAGAGAAGTGCAGTTGGAGAAGCGATCAACGTCGCAGGCGCGCCACCGATCGATCGAAACACTTCATAGCCAGTCGATCCCGTGACGGCGCTCCATGTGACGCGAACCTTCGTTGTGTCAGTATCAGTTGCATTCACATTCGCCGGCGCTGGTCGGTTGCGATATCCCGTATCCCCACTGCTTGCGGCGCTCATTCCCAGCGTTCCAACAACGGCCTTCACCGTATATGTGTACAGAACGCCAACGGTTGCCGAAGTGTCATTGAATGTCGTGACTGCGCCAACGGTTCCAATCGCCGACACGCTTCCACTTCTGAAAATCTTGTACGCAGTTGCGCCAGTTGATGCCACCCATGTGACAGTCACGCTCGCTGCGCTTGTTCCATCCGAAGCAGCGACTGCAGTTGGTGCAGAAAGAGCACGGAAACCAGTGTTTCCTGTACTCGCTGCACTAACTCCAACCGTCCCTTTTGCTTTCACGGTGTATGTACAGAGCTTTCCTGCCACCGCTCCGACATCGTTGAATGACGTTCCACTCGACGTACCGATCGGATCCGCAGTACCGCTACGGAAAATCTCATATTCCACGGCCCCAGGCGCTGCCACCCAAGTGACACCGACGAACGCGACGGACGTTCCATCGGTCGCAGCAACACCGGTTGGCGAGGGGAGATTTCGGTACCCACTTTGAGAAGCACTCATCCCCGAAAGTCCCGCAGTCGATGTCGCCTTCACGAAATATTCGTACGAAGTTCCTGGCGTTGCCGTCGTATCGCTGAATGTCAGTGAACTGCTTCCCACCGATCCAATAGCTGTTTCGCTGCCAACTCGGAAAATTTTGTATCCAGTTACGCCAGTGACCGGTAGCCATGCCACAACAACTTTGTTTGCGAATGTTCCAGCTGTTGCTGTGACAGCCAACGGCGCTGGCAGATTTTGCCAACCTGTGTTACTTGCACTTGACGTACTCGTTCCGGCGGTGAAGATCGCCTTGATTGAGTACGAGTAAATCTTTCCTGACAGTGGCGGCGTGTCGGTATATGAAGAGACGAGCCCCACTACAGCAATCGGAGCCGTCGTGCCGCTTCGGAAAACTTCATATCCGGTCGCACCAACTTGATCGATCCATGTCACATTCACGCCAGTTGTGATCGTCCCATCACTTGCTGCAACACCTGTCGGTGCGACAATCGCAAATCCAACGAAGCCCGTGTCACTTGCACTAGGCGAGCTGATGCCAGCCGTGAAGAGCGCCTTCACTGTGTATGTGAATGATGTTCCTGGAGTCAGTGCTCCATCGACATCGTTGTATGACACCGTCGCGCCACTTGCGATGTCTGCGATCTTGGTTGCGCCGCGGAAGAGTTGGTATCCAAGCGCGTTTGGAACCGCAATCCACGAAACTGCGATCTTGTTGGTGAAGAGTCCATCACTTGCTGCAACACCTGTCGGCGCGACAATCGCAAATCCAACGAAG
>CAJCCX010000215.1 GCA_903961015.1 uncultured bacterium | reverse complement strand
TTGCCAGAAGTGTGAAGGCACGGCGTCCACTGACGACACGCAGAGCGGTGTACACCTTGTTGAGAACCAGAACTTTCGAGTCAAGACCGCTTACAAGCAACGTCAACTCAATCTCCTCTGGCGAAGCGATCAAGCTTCGTCAGGAGAAGTCTATGCCGATCTTTGAAAGACGCCAATCGAAGGCGAGCGATCTTGCGAATTTATGGATTGCGCAAGATTTCAGTGAAAAAATGGCGGGTCGGTGCTGATGATCACCGGCGTTGATGCGGGCAGATGTTCGCTCAGCAAGCGTTCTATGAGCGCGTGGGGCAGGATTCCAGTCCCCCACGGCGCGCGCTGAAAATGGTTTTCGTCTTGCGATCCCACTGGCGCAGCGAGATCTTCCAGAATGCAAAGTGAACAGCGGGGACCAAGGTTTGAGATCGAACGGATGAGATGATCGTCGATGTCTTTCATCATCGACGGCGCGATCAAACCCGATGGATACAGAATCGTGGCAAGTCCCTGATCTTTTCGATTGTGCCAGAGTCGCATTTGTCCAGCGACATCGCTGAGCAGATGTGTGTGGTGAGGAACCAATCCCAAGTGCCGAATTCCGTTGCCTGGCTTCGGTTGAACATCAGACAATTTTGGCAGCGTTTCATCGAGCCATCTTTCAAGCGCGGTATGGCCAGACTTTGTCCAGTTGCGAATATCGCCATCGAAAAGCTTGGCGGCGAATGTTCCGCTCCAACAGAGTGCGATGGATTCTTCGCCGTCATTGGGCGTGGGGAAATTCGCAGATGCAATCCATTGATCATCTTGCGGATTGCCGCCGAGCCAAAGAAAAGACCCGCCTGATGGTGGCGGGTCTTGGGGTTGCCGTGAAAAATCAGTTCGCAGAACTGCGTGAGGATTTGCACATGCAGATGAAAGTTCGCGTCGAAGATCGTTCATACAGATCAACTTTGCGTTCGAATCGCCTGCTGCAAACTCACTTGGTTTCTGCGGTTTCTCTGCGTGTTTCCTTCAGTCGTCGTGCCTTACCAGTCAATCCGCGCAAGTAATACAACTTTGCTCGGCGAACTTCGGCGTGACGAAGAACTTCCACCTTTGCAACTCGCGCCGAGTGCAATGGGAAGACGCGCTCGACGCCTTCGTTGGCGACGATGCGGCGGATGGTGATCGTGCGATTGACGCCACGACCCTTGGTGGAAAGCAAGACGCCTTGGAAAACCTGCACGCGTTCCTTGTCACCTTCGACGATTCGATAGTGCACGTCAACCGTGTCACCGATGCGAAGGGTTGGGATTTCTGCGGCAGGCTTCAAGTGCTTGGCCTCCACGCTCTCCATGATGGCGGTTCGATTCATGAGTGATTCCTCTCGTGGGCAATTTGCCCGGGTAAAACTGTGCCCGAACAGCATGACGCGCGGGAAGAGTTTCCAGCGAGTGACAGGCCGACTGAGCGATGCAACATTGAGGCCTCGTCCTCAAGTGGTTGCCCATGGAGTAAGTCGAGGTCCGGACGGCGTTCGCGCGTCCGGCTGATGCTCTCTTTTCGGCGCCACTTGGCAATTGCCTGATGGTCACCGGAAAGAAGTACGTCTGGAACAATTCGCCCGCGCCATTCGCGCGGACGGGTGTAATGCGGACAGTCGAGAAGGGGGGTTCCTTCTTCGCTGGTCAGTGAAAACGAATCTTCGGCGGCGGAATCCTCGTGACCGAGTGCGCCAGGAATCAAACGAGCCGCGGCGTCGACGATTGCAAGAGCGGGAAGTTCTCCGCCGGAGAGCACAAAATCTCCGATAGAAATTTCTTCCAGCTTCATCTCGTCGATGACGCGTTGGTCGACTCCTTCATAATGCCCACAAATCAGCATGATTCGTTCACTTTTTGCAATTGTCGCTGCTGCAACTTGGGTGAACTTCGATCCAGCTGGCGAGAGCAGAATCCGCCTTGATGGGCGAGGGTCCTGCGCTTCAACAGCTTCGATCGCAGCGCAAAGTGGTTCGCACATGAAGACCATTCCTGGTCCTCCGCCAAATGGTCGATCATCAACTCTGTTGTGACCACCGGCATCGCGACCGATGGACCATTTGCGAATGTCATGCACATTCACTTCGAGCAATCCTTGTGCAATCGCTCGACCAACAATGCTCGTGCCCAGAACGGGCGCGAACATGTCAGGGAACAATGTGAGGATGTCGATTCGCAGTGGCATAAAAATGCTTTTACTTCTTGCTTTTACTTTTTGCTTTTACTTTTTGTCAGTTTCCGCTGCTTTAACTTTCTTCGGTGCATTACGTCGCGCCTTCTGGCGAACTGCAGCAAGCGAAGGTGTTCCCTTTGGACCGACTGTGTTGGCAATTTCTGCGCGTCGCAAAAGCGAGACAACAGTTTCGGAAGGTTGCGCACCAACCGAGAGCCAATGCGTGACTCGGTCAGCCTTCAATTTCCATTGTTGACCTTCAGGCGCGGTTGGACTGAACCAGCCAAGTTGCTCGATCACGCGTCCATCATTTGGTGAGCGCTTGTCAGCGGCGGCGAGACGATAGAACGGTGAGTGAATGCGACCGTAACGTTTGAGGCGAAGAACGACCATGTGGGGGACTCCCTTATAAGACATGCTTCCTGCGGTGAGTCATTCGTCCATTTGGACGGGACCGACCGGATTCGCCGTGGGGTTCGATGTCGTTTCGAGACCGTGCGGCAAATCTTGAGGAGGCGGGTTGCGAGCCACAAAGAGTAGCAGAAATTTGGCTACGCTCAAGGGCTATGACAGGATGGTGGGTTGCAGATCTTTGGCAGCGTGGCGACACGGTCCTTCTTATGAGTTGGATTTTCTGGGTGATCTCATCCATCGTGCTGCACGAATTGGGCCACGGATTCGCCGCTTTGTGGGAAGGCGACACCACGCCGCGCGATACTGGGCATCTGACGATCAATCCAATTGTGCATATGGGATGGTTCAGCATTATCGCACTCTTGATTATGGGAATCGCGTGGGGATTGATGCCTGTCAATCCGAGTCGCTTTCGACATGGTCGCCGCGGATGGGCCGTGGTCGCAGCAGCGGGACCAGCGGTCAATCTTTTGTTGAGTGCATTGTGCATCGTGCTCTGCGCGGTGGTGATTCGATATTCCACTTTCGCGGAGCCGCTTTCAGGAAACTTGAAAATGTTTCTTGTCGTCGGTGGTTGGTTGAATATCTATTTGATGCTTTTCAATTTGATGCCCGTGCCGCCGCTTGATGGGTCAATGATTCTCTCTGGATTTTCCAATACAGCTCTGCGATTTTTCTCCAAGCCAGGCGTGCAGCAATTTGGTTTGCTTGCTTTGTTCTTGGCAGTTTTTTCGACCAACCTTGCAGATCAAGCTGTTGATCACATCCAAGCAGCGACCGTGCATGCGATTGCGTATGTCGTGATGGTTCTGCCTGGCGCGCAGTGATTCGCGCGGGATGATCAGCGCAAGACAACTTGCGCTCGTGCGTCATATTGCACGACCCCGCCAACCATAGTCATCACAACTTGCGGCGCTTCATCCATCCAATTGCACGCGAATGGATTTCGGTCCAGCGCGACAAAGTCCGCAAAAGATCCTGGCGAAAGTCGTCCCATCAACCGTGAATCTCCCAAGCAATCGGCCGCGCCAGTTGTATATGCAGCAATCGCTTCTTCCGGCGTGAGATTCTGCTTTGCGCCGTAGACCTTGCCATCGAGCGCTACTCCTGTGATCGCGACGCGCATTCCTTCTAGTGGATCTGCGGTGACGATCGGCCAATCAGAACCGAACGCAAGTCGCGCGCCACTGCGGAGAAATTCGCGAAATTGAAAAACGCGATTTTGTCGATGCGATCCCAAGCGCGTGGCCGCAAGCGGTGCATCGGTTGCTTTGTGAAAGGGTTGCATACTGATGATGCGACCTTGAAATTGCGCAAGTGTGTCTGGATGAACGGTCTGCGCATGTTCGAAGCGAACGCGCTTCTGCGGATCGCTCTTGATCGCAGCGCGAAGAGTTTCGCCCAGCGCGCGATCGCCGATAGCGTGAACACTTGGCGAATATCCCGCATCAAGAACTTCGCGCATCCAATCGGCGAGCGTTCCTTCAAGCGCGTGTTCCATCAGCGTGCCAGAGCCTGCGTGATCGCTGTAATCATCGATCATCGCCGCAGTCGATGAGCCGAGCGTTCCATCTGCGAATGATTTGAACCCGATGACGCGGAGGAAGTCGTTGCCATGAATCGCATCCGCGCGTGCGAAGTGAAGCGGTCGCTCGCGGTCAAGCACGGTTGCGCGCACGCGCACACGCAGCGCGCTTTCGCTGCACGCTGGCGCGAGAATATGTTCGATGTCTTCGAGATATTCCATCGCACCCACGCTGGTCACTCCCACTGAAAGCAAATACGCGCACGCATCAGCGCACGCTTGTTTTTTCATGGCACGTGAGGGTTGTGGAATGTGCGGCACAAGCAGTTTCCACGCGGCTTGTTCGAGCAGCAATCCCGTTGGCGTGCCCGAAGAATCTCGCACAATCGTGCCGCCAGCTGGTGATTCTGTCTGCAAGTTCAAGCCAAGAATCGCGCAGGCGTGTTGATTGATCACCGCGCTATGTTGATCGCATCGCCATGCGATGGCGGGACGATTGCCAGCACTGCGAAGCCAAGTGGAATTTGGTTTTTCGCCGCCCCAATTGTTTTCATTCCAACCGAAAGATTCCAGCCAGCGGTCTGGCGCAAGTTGCGCCGCGTGTGCGTCGATGAGTTTTTCAAATTCTTCGCGACTGCGCGCGCCAGCAAGATCGAGTCGACCGAGCGAAAGTCCGCCCATTAACAAATGCAAATGAGAATCGATCAGTCCCGGCAAGATCCACGCTTCATCAAGATTGAGTGTGTGTTTCGACTGCGGAGGTTTGTGATCAAGCGAATCGATCAATCCGTTTTCTATTGACATGCACTTCGCCCAAGGCGCGGTCGTGTCGCCCGTCCAAATACGCGCAGCGGTGACATGATGGATCGGCATGAGATAAAGGTACACGGCGTCTTGCGGTCAAATATCGACCGCGAGAGGGGGATTTTTGCCCGCAAGCAAAGCAAGCAAAGCATGCAAGGGGGGCGTGAAGGTTTTCAACTTTGATCAACTTTCATTGGACTTTGCGCTTCTTGGGGTTATCTTGAAAGCAGTTCAGGTTTTTCAGTTGATCAACTTCAGGAGTCCAAATCTGAAATCGCCAAATATTCTGCTTTCACTTGTCGCCGCAGTCACTATGACTTTCGGTGTTTCAACTTCTTCGGCGCAGGGGCAGGGGAGTTGTGGCGGCGCTGATACGAATGGCGATGGTCTTGTCAATGGCGTCGACCTCGCGGTCGTCCTTGGTGCTTGGGGAGTTTGCCCCGGCACGATTACATCCGTGACTCCGCTGCAAGGTTCGATCTTGGGCGGCACTCAAATCACGATAAACGGAACCAATCTTACTGGAACAACTGCCGTGAAGATTGGCGGAGTTGATTGCACCAGTCTGCAAGTTCTATCGCCAACGCTTGTCAAAGCAGTCACGCCTGCGGGCACAATTGGCGATGCACCGATTTCGATTGTGTCGAGCAACGCGACATCGCTCGCTGCAACTCCTTTCACTTATGTGCTGCAATCGATCACATCGGTCTCGCCAAATAATGGGATTTATTCTGGTGGTACTGCGATCACGATCACTGGAACTTTCTTGAGTGGAGCGACAAGCGTTAAGGTTGGCGGAGTACCTGCAACGAATGTTGTTGCAGTGGATTCGAACACTGTCACAGCCGTCACTCCAGCTGGATCAGTTGGCGCTGCGTCAGTCGAAGTGACAGGCGCGAAAGGAACTGCGACTGCGAGTGGAGCTTTTACATATATTTCCATCGTTGTTCCCGCGTGGGCGACGCTATTGGAAGTCACTCCAGATCCGACGGTTGTGACCGATGCGAATCTTCGCGCTGCGATTGTGGCAAGTGGATTTGCGTGGAGAATCAAAGACACTTCAAGTAACATCGAGATGATGTTGGTGCCAGGCGGGACTTTCATGATGGGGTGTAGCCCTGGCGATGCGGAGTGTGGCGGCGATGAAAGCCCTGCGCATGAAGTGACTTTGACAAATGCTTTTTATATAGGCAAGACCGAAGTGACGCAGGCGCAATGGCAGGCGAAGATGGGTAGTAATCCGAGTGCTTTCGATGGGCAGCCAAACAATCCAGTCGAACAAGTCTCTTGGGACACGATTCAAAGTTTCAATAGTGCGACCGGTTTGCGCTTGCCAACCGAAGCCGAATGGGAATTCGCATGTCGAGCAGGGACAACGACTGCGCGTTATGGAGTGCTGAACGATATTGCGTGGTACTACTCCAACTCATTTGGGACGACAGGTGGCACACGACCAGTTGCAACCAAACTTCCAAACGCACTTGGACTCTATGACACTCTGGGGAATGTTCAGGAGTGGTGCCAGGATTGGTACGGTGGGACTTATTCAGCAGGAAGCGTGACAAACCCCACAGGACCGGCGACTGGTTCTTACCGTTTGTTGCGCGGCGGCTACTGGATCGACAACTCCTACTACTGCCGCGCGTCGCGGCGCAACGTCGGCGCGCCCGACGACATCAGCCACTACTTCGGCCTCGGGTTCCGTGTCGTGAGGACTCCGTAATTCCATTTTCCCATTTTTGATCTTCCATTTTCTCTTTTTCATTTTTACTTCCCCAAACCTTGGCGTCCGCCATGGTTTGGTGGCTACGAAGGCTGCGGGCTGCAGGGCTGTTTCGCCCACTGGCTGTGGAATTTTTTTGAAATCAAATAATGCCTCGTGGACTATTGCGCGGCCTTCGCCAATCCCCAATTTGTCACACCCCTGTTTACGGGCATATATCGCTCATTTTTGGATCATTTTTGCCCGTAAACAGGGGGTTACACAAACGAGGCCCGCCCAAGTGGTGCGTGCGAAGGACTATGCTTGGGCGATGAAATCAAATGCATTCGCGTTGCGCGTTGAAACTTCCGCCGCTTGTCTCTTGTGCGCCGGAATCTGGATCGTTGGTTGTAGCGAATCTGGTCCCGCACCCAAACCACCAACTGCCAACACCAAGGTCAATCCAAGCGCACGCGCACCGCAAGGTCCAGCGCCAGCGGCAACATCTGCTGCAGGGACCGCATCTGCGACAAACCCTTCTGCAGCTCCGACTGCAACCCCACGCGCTGACGCCGCGGCGCAAAAGATTTCATCTTCCACATCCGATGCGAAGATCATTGAAGTCGCTGGACTTGTAATGCCTAAGCCCGTCACTTGGCAGTGGCAATCACCAACAGTTCAATTTCGTGCGCTTCAATATTCTGTGCCAACAACCACTCCTGGAATCAGCGACGCAGAGTTGGTCATCAGCGTTTTCGCTGCAGGTGATGGTGGTCCAATCGATATGAATGTCAAGAGATGGGTGAGCCAATTTCGCGACGAGGATGGTGACGAAGCCAAGGCAAAAATCGAAGATCGAACGATCAACGGAATTCCTGTGAAGCTGCTCGAACTTGCAGGCAGATATCAAGGAATGGGACAAGCAGCGCCACGGCCAGGAATGATGCAACTTGGTGCAATCATTCAAGCGCCGGGGCGAACAGTTTTCGTTCGACTCGTCGGCCAATTGGAAACAGTCGAAGGCGCTCGAAAAGAATTCGAGGCGTTGGTCAACGGAGTTCGCGCGAGCGAATAAACCGCGTCGGAAATTGTTTCTTCGCAGCAGAACTTATTTCTTCGCAGCAGAGAATCGACGACTGACTTCGTTCCAGTTGACGACATCCCACCATGCGCCCAAATAATCAGCGCGGCGATTCTGATAGTTCAAGTAATACGCGTGTTCCCAGACATCTATGCCCAAGATCGGCGTGCCTGCAACATCTACGAAACCCTTCATCAGCGGATTGTCCTGATTTGGAGTCGAACTGATCACAAGCGTTCCGTCGCTCTTGACGACGAGCCACGCCCAACCAGATCCGAATCGCTTCATACCAGCATCGGCAAGACCTTTCTTGAAGGCATCCATCGAACCAAATCCAGCGTCGATCGCCGCCGCAAGTTCTGCACTCGGCGCGCCGCCTTGACCCTTGGGCGCCATAATTTGCCAGAACATCGAGTGATTCCAATGACCGCCACCGTTATTGCGAATCGCTGGACGAATGGTTTCTGGAATCGATCCCATCTGCTCGCAAATTTGATCGATGGTCCAAGTTGCATACGCCGCTTGCCCATCAAGCGCCTTGTTGAGATTGTCAACATACGCCTGATGATGCTTGGTGCGATGAATCATCATCGTCTTTGCATCGATAGTTGGTTCGAGGGCGTTCTCTGCGTATGGAAGTTCTGGCAATGTGAATGGCATGTGTTTCTCCGTTTTGGATTGATTGATGGAAGTTGTTGTTGCAGACATTGTTGTTCGACTCGCTGCCGCGACCGCCGCAGCCGCTACTCCTGCAAGAAACATTCGGCGAGATGCGTTGGTCGATTCGTCTAGCAAGGGAAGATAAGCATACCCATGCGAAGTGTTCTTGCGGACTAACCTTGCCTGAATGCGACATCCGATTCGTCTTGTTGATGCGGCGGCCAATCGAGCGATCGAAGCGGCGCGAGTTCTGGAAGACATTGCGCGTTTCTGCGCGGATGATGCGGAATTGACAGAGGGTTATAAAACGATTCGTCACGATTTGATTTCTGCGCTTGCGGTGCTGCCTGCTGGAATGCGCGAAGCGAATCGCGATCTTGCAGGCGATGTGGGCACAACAATTGAAGGGGCAAATGAAGGTTCGCGCGAGAGTGTTGCTGCGATCGTTGCTGCCAACGGGTCTCGCTTGACCGAAGCGCTGCGGAGTCTTGAAGAGGGAATCAAAGTATTGCCGATCGCCACACCGCTTTGGTCCGTGATCGAAGCGCTGCGATATCGGGCGTATGAAATGAATTCGCGCTTGACTTTGCTTCTGCGTTCATCCGAAGTGCGACAATGGAAAGTGTGTTTGATCTTGACGCAATCGATTTGCAAACGACCTTGGAGAGATGTGTTGCGCGCCGCTCTTGAATCGGGCGTGGATTGTATTCAGATTCGCGAAAAAGAAATATCGACGAGCGATCTTGTGGCGCATGTTTGTGAAGTCGTTGATGCTTCGCATCGCAGCGGTGCATCGGTGATCGTCAATGATCGAATTGATGTTGCTCTTGCAGCAGGTGCTGATGGTGTGCATTTGGGTTTGAGCGATTTGACAATCGCCGACGCGCGGCGCATTTCGGGTCGGGCATTGCTTGTTGGTGCGACGACGCACAATCTTGCAGAGGCTCGCGCCGCAATCACTGCAGGCGCGGATTCGTGCGGAGTTGGAGCGATGTTCGCATCGACCGTGAAGCCGAATCAAGCGCCCGCAGGTCCAGAATGGATGCGCGAATTCGCTGCGAATTGGCCGAATGTCGTGCACTTGGCGATTGGTGGGATCACGCCTGAAAACGCGCCGATGCTGCGTGCAGTGGGTTGTTGTGGAGTGGCAGTTTCCGCGTGCGTTTGCGCTGCGGAAAATCCTGGCGCGCAAGTCGCCGCGCTGCGAAAGATTTTCGAATGATGGGCGCTGGCGCATCAGGCACTGGCACAGTCACCAACGCGCAACTGGAATTGCTGGGGACAGGAACAAGTTCTGGCGTACCAGTGATTGGATGCGAGTGTGCAACTTGCACATCCGACGATCCGCACGACCGTCGATTGCGTACAAGCGCGGTCCTTCGCTTTCGTGATCCGCAAGGTGTTGATCGTGTGTGGCTGCTTGATGTTTCGCCGGATCACCGCGAACAGGCACTGAAGAGTCGCATCTTGCGCTGTGATGGAATCTTGATCACGCATTCGCATATGGATCATGTGTGGGGACTTGATGAAGTACGGCGATACAACGCAATCATGCAAACGCCCATCGACCTCTTTGCGGACGAGGAGACATTGATTGATCTGCAGCGCGTCTATCAATATATTTTTCAGCGGCATCAGAATGTCAACAATTCATTCGTCGCAGACTTGATCGCAAATCGCGTGACGCCCGGCACTCCGATCGAGCGCCACGGAATTCGGATGACGCCATTCACGCTTCTGCACGGTCGCGTGCCTGTTCTTGGATGGCGATTGGAAGCGATTGACGGTGGCGACGGGGGAGGTCTCTTTCCGATGGCGTACTGCACCGATGTTTCGGCCTTTCCGCCTCAGGCATATTCGCATCTGCAAGGACTGCGGACTTTGGTTTTGGACATGCTTCGATTTCGGGCTCATCCGACCCACTTCACGGTCGATCAGGCCGTGGCACACGCAGGTGAAATTGCGGCAGAAACCACGGTCTTTGTGCATATGACCCACGACATTCGCCATGGGGAATTGGACCCTCGATTGCCCGCTGGAATGTCTCTTGGTTATGACGGTCTGCGGTTGCCGCGATCGCCTTGCTAATATCCCAAACTCCTTATGGCACAAATCCGCGAAATCAAGAAGCGTATGGTTGCAGTGCGAACCATTCAGCGCATCACCAAGACGATGCAAATGATTGCAACTGCGAAGTTCACCGCCGCGTTGCAGCGAGCGAAGGCAACTCGTCCGTACACCGAACGCATTCGTGAATTAGTTGCAGAAGTTTCTGCTGCCGCAGGCGATGTTGACAATCCATTGCTCGGTGTTCGGTCGGGCGGTTCAGGAAAATCTGCTGGCAAAGAGATTCTGCTCGTTGTCACTTCAGATCGTGGACTGTGCGGCGCATATAACGGAAGCGTTCTGCGAAACGCGATGAGCGAGATTCGCAAGCGCCGCGCCGCAAAGTGCGAAGTCATCGTGGAGACTGCAGGCAAGAAGGGCGTTGCATTCTTTCGTTTTCAAAAGATGGATATTGCAGAACGACATTCGTTTGGAGACAAGCCTGTGTTCGCAGATGTTGCAGCGCTTGCAGACCGATACATGGCAGATTTCGTTGCAGGAAAAATCGACGCAGTACATGTTGCGTATATGCGATTCATTTCTGCATCGCGGCAAGTTCCAGAAGTGATGCAGTTGCTTCCTTTGACGGTTGATGCATCGGTTGCGGCATCGGCATCGGCAGCCACGGCAGCAAAGGGCGCTGAAACTGTGTATGACTTTCGCCCAAGTGCGGAAGTTTTGTTGAACGATTTACTGCCAAAGTCGGTGAAAGTTTCGCTCTTTCAGGCTTTGAACGATTCGGTCGTCAGCGAGAATGTGATGCGCATGGTTGCGATGAAGGCAGCCACTGATAATGCAAGTGGACTTGGTCGAACGCTGAAGCGCAATTTTAATCGCGCTCGTCAAGCGAAGATCACCACCGAGTTGACTGAAATTATTTCCGGCGCAGCAGCGTTGGAGTGATTTCGCTCGTCACAAAAAAGGTTTTATTCCAGCGCCGCAGGAGGCATGGCACGGATTCCAAGACTATGGAGCCGAACCCTGAACCCTCCAGTCGCACATGCTGTGGCACCAAAGAATTTCGGGAGGATATGCAACTAAACTGGTTTCCTGCCATACAACACAAGCTCTATGAAAATCATTCCAGCCATCTTCGAGGAACGCGAAATCCGCCGCGTCTACGATGAAAAGACCCAGACATGGTTCTTCTCCGTTGTGGACATCATCCAGGTGCTGACGCAACAGCCGAATTACAAGACGGCCCAGAACTACTGGAAAGTTCTCAAACATCGTCTAAACAAAGAGGGATCTCAGTTGGTTACAAACTGTAACCAACTGAAACTACCCGCCGCCGACGGGAAGAATTACCTCGCCGATGTCGCCAATGTCGAAACTCTGCTGCGCCTTGTGCAGAGTGTTCCCAGCCCCAAAGCTGAGCCCATCAAACTTTGGCTGGCCAAGGTCGGCCACGAACGCATGCAGGAAATGTCCGACCCCGCTCGTGCCCTCGAACGCGCCCGCACCACTTGGCAAAAATATGGTCGCAGCGAAAAGTGGATTCAGCAGCGCATGACCGGGCAGGAAACCCGCAACAAACTCACTGACTTCTGGGCCACGCACGACATCAAGCAAGGCGAGGAATACGCCATTCTCACCAACCTCATTCATCAGGAATGGAGCGGTGTGAGCGTCACTGCCCACATGAATATGAAAGGGCTGCGAACTCAAAATCTGCGCGATCACATGAGCGAGGCTGAACTGATCTTCACCGCACTCGCTGAACTATCCACCCGTCAGATTGCCGAAGTCACCGACGCCACCGGTATGACCGAAAACAAAACCGCTGCGAATGCCGGTGGTAAAATTGCCAAAAGTGCCCGCTTGGAACTGGAATCTAAGACCGGCAGGAAGGTTGTGACGAGTGAGAATTACTTACCACCAAGCCGCGTCAAGAAAGTCCGAAGATTGAACGGCAAGTAAAAACTGGGTCTTCAGGATTTCGTTTGAGTGAATCCCAGCCACTTCTCAGATTTGAACCCCAGCGAGGCGCAGTATGTTTGATCTGCGGGTTTAGATCACTGGCGATTGATCTGCGGGTCAGATCACTGGCTTGTCGGGAAGCTCCGGCGCATTCGCAGGTACTCCGGTTTGCACTTCATTTCCAGCTTTCTCCCACGCTTTCAATCCACCTTCAAGTGTGTACACAGTTTTGAATCCAAGTTCCATCAAACGCTTGCTCGAAGCAGTTGCCAAAATATCGTTGTAGTCCGTTCCATAGACAATCAAAATGTCATACTTCTCCAAGAGTCCAGGCGCTTCAAGCGTCATATCTTCAAATGGCAAACTGATCGCGCCAGCAATGTGCTTCGTGGCATAATTCTCTCGACTGCGTGGATCGATAAATGCAGAAGTCTTTGCAGATGAAAAAACGCCGCCAGGTTCGCTGATTGTTTTCAGGGCGTCATACGAATTGAGGAAAACCAAATCGCGATCGCTGGTGCTAGTCTCGCACGCCGCAATTGCACAAACGAAAGTGAGGCTCAAAATCAGCGATTTCAATCGTAAATTGATTTTCATAAATTGCGGTTGTGTACTGCTGAGAATTGGTTTTCGATGCATATTCATATAGTCTGCCCTTGCGATGATTGGTTTTCAAATGATGCTGACAGTTTACGGTGCCTGCGCCGCAGCGGGAATTGCGTTGATGATTCCGCAGGATGCAACCACTTCTGCAACGACTTCTGCAACCAATCCCGTTGTCGCTTCGGTCATTCCATACATCGCATCTTCTTCCGATGGAGCTCAGTATGTTGTGATTCGATTCAAGCTCGAACCGCAATGGCATATCTATTGGTCCAACGCAGGCGATAGTGGATCTTCGCCGACGGTGAAGTTGTCAATGCCGACAGGTTGGACAATCGGTCAAGCAGAATTTCCCCGACCACAGATTCTGGGCAACACACAAGAGCGAAACTATGGATATGAAAACTCGATGGACTTGATGATTCCAGTTGTTGCTCCTGTTGGAGATGTTCCGGCGTCGATTTCTGTTTCTGCGAAGGTTGATTGGTTTGTGTGCAAGCAGGCTTGTCTGATGGGAAGCGCGACTTTGACGACTCAGTTGACGACAGAACCAAAGAAGCCACTCGTGCAGCTGAATCCGCGGGTGTATCCATCGAAACTTCCACCGAGTATTCGAGCGTCTCTTGAAGGAACGCCGACGAGTGGAATCTTAGTCCTGACTGGTCCGACCAAGTCATTTGATGCGCAGCCCGTTCGATTTGTCCCAGATCCCACTGCAGGAGTGCAATTTTCTGATGGAACGGGACCTTTTCTTGCGGTGCAGTCTGGAAACACAGTGACTGCGCGCATACCATTCACGATTCATTTGGAGGATGCGGTGGATGGACCGCCGCGAATCCGAGGGTTGCTTTTGACAGGTGAGCGGGAGACAGATCCCGCATATCGAATTGATATGGCAGCGCCGGATGTTCCGGCGCGTGCAAAGTAGAAAGCTGCAAGTGAAAAACTTGTGGAAAATTATGGAGGCTTCAACATGCGTATGACTCATTCATTCTTAGCGGCGACAATCGCTGCCTCAACAGCATTTCTTTTCGCAGCAGCACCAGTTGGTGATGAGGCGAAAGGACACAAGCACGACACCGCGACCATTGGTCACGCAGCACCAACGTTTACGCTGACTGGCGCGGACGGCAAGACATACAACCTTGCGGATTACAAGGGTAAAACTGTGGTATTGGAATGGTTCTGTTCATCATGCCCAGCAAGTGGCAGTGGTGCAAATTCCTATTGGGGCAGTGGAAACGCAAGTAAGACTGTTGCTGGCATGAAAGCCGCGGATGCAGATGCTGTCTATTTGGCGATCGATTCGACCAAGGATGGCCATAGCGGCATGACCACTGCAGATGAAGGCAAGGCAAGCACCGAAGTGATTGCAAAGGGCGGTCAATCCGTTCCAGTTCTTATGGATACAAGTGGCAAAGTTGGCCGTGAATATGGAGCGAAGACAACGCCGCACATTTTCATCGTCGATGGAACTGGCAATGTTGTTTATATCGGCGCACCAATGAGCGATGATGGCAAGACGAGTTACATCGTTGATGCTGTGACTGCTCTGAAGGCTGGTAAGCCAGTCAATCCATCGAAAACAAAGAACAGTGGGTGTGGCGTGAAGTATGCAACGCCAAGACCTGAAAAAGCGGCGGCATAAAAAGAATCCGCAGCGGCTTGTATCGAATCCAAAAACAAACCTCGGCGACGGCGCCGAGGTTTTTCAATTTGTAAATGATTTGTAACTGAGAGTCGATTTTAAGTCGGCAAGCTGACCGGCATAATGACATATGTAAAGTCTTCGCCAATCTTCACAACTCCTGGACGATTTGGGCCTTTCATTTCGATTGCAATTTCCGATGTATCTGCGATGCGCAGAACATCTGTGATATATGCGGGATTGAATGCGATTTCGATTTCGGCACCTTCCCAAGAAGTCGCTGGCAAATGCACTTCGGCGTCGCCCATTTCTGCAGCGCGCGAAGAAATTGTTAGCCCCTTGGCATTAAAAGAGAGTTTGACACCTTTGCTTTCTTCGTTGGTCAACAGCGCCGCACGCTTGACAGCGGCGGCGAGTTCGGATGTGTCGAATGTTCCGCGGCGATCGTGTTCCTTTGGAAGAACATCGTCAAATGGCGGGAAATTGCCTTCAATCAAGCTGGAGACAATGACCGCGGTTTCACCCACCTCGAAGCGAATCCGATTTCGGTCGCGCGAAATTCGCACGCCCGAATCTGGATCATCAAGAAGTCGATTGAGCACATTGAGCGTCTTGGTTGGAATGATGCAGGTTGCATCGCCATCGGCTGGTCCCGAGCATTCGCCACGCACCATCGCAAGTCTTCGTCCATCCGTGGCGACCATGCGAAGCCGTCGTCCCTTGCGTTCCAGAAGTACGCCGTTGAAGGCATATCGCGTGTTGTCAGATGCAGTGGCAAAAACCGTACGGCTGATCATGCGGCGAAGCGACCCAGCACTGACTTCAAATTCAGTTGGCGCATCGGTCTTATCGCTTTCACCTGGAAATTCGCGTGGGTCATATCCATAGACTCGAAACTTCGCATCTTCGCCGCGGACAAGCGCTACATTCTTGTCCATCTCAATCGTCAAAGTTGTGTCATCGCACGATCGTACGATTTGGGCCAGTTTGTCGGCTGGAATCAACGCGTCGCCATCCGTGTGAACTTCAACACTCGCAAGCACGAGCGAAAGTCGAATGTCTTGATCGGTTGCCCATAATCTCAGCGTGCCATCACGAGCAGAGAGCTTGACACACAGAAGCACTGGGACAGTGGTCCGAGACATGACCACACTGCTTGCCATCGTCAGCGAATCGACGAGAGCGGTGCGATCACAAACGATTTTCATAGATTCAGTTGCAGTTGTTGTCATAAGGTTCCTCTCAATGGAATATACCCGCCACTCACAGTTGCGAACCGATGCCTATCCTTTCAGGGCAATGATTCACACGATTGTCCGAGCCATTCGAGAGTGCTATCCGGGTGTGGTCTTTGGGGGATATCTATTGGCATTCTTTGTCGCATTTGCGATGGTTTTCATGTTGCCGATCGGCGCGCTTGGTCTGGTCTTTCTGGCGCTGATGGCATTGATTCCAGTCGTCGCGATCTTGGGAATCGTTCGTGCAATCGAACGCCCTTTGGCATTAGAAAAATTGCGCGCGGGTCGCTGTCCAGCATGTTCAGCGAAGTCGATCCAAGCCCCATCAATTGCAAGTGAAAATTGTTATGAATGCGCGGCATGTCACGAGCGATTTTCAGCGCGTGGAGAAGATGTTGCTGCGCCCGAACCGATCGAGGTGGATTCAATCAACTTGTCTGAGTCCGAATCAGTCAAGTCTTTGGAGTAGAGGGACGGTTGTTGCTTGCGGACTTCGCGTTGCCAGTTGGATGATTGAGAAGCTCTCGAACGACATGAGCAAGATCGCTGCGGCCAACGAAGACACTGACTTCGCCCGCTGGCATAACTTCGATCAAGAGTGGGCTGCCAACAGTCGCAATGGAAATGCCATGAATTGGCTTGCTTCCTGCAGTGAGAACGACGCGTACAAGATCACGCAGAATATGAAAATTCGCAGGAACAAAGAGCAGCGCATCGCGTGTGTTCAATTCGACCGTTGCGGCGCTGTCGATTGCCCGCCATTGTTCGTTGGTTGCCATTCCTTCGGCGACAGCTTCAAACAGTTGCCGCCAATGACCAACTGGAATCACATAGACCTGCGTGAGACGAAGTTTGTGAATGATCGCCTCGACCATATCGGCAAGATTTTTTCGATCGAGTTGAATGACATCGGACGGAAGTTTTTTCGCCATCGCATGATCGCTCGATGCGATATCGATGCATGAACTTTGCGGTCCTTCTGTCAGCGAGAGTCGAAGTTCACTTTCGCATTGAGTAGCCACCTCGGCACCAAAGGGCCGAAGCAATCGCCACGCATCTTCATAGGAGACAAATTCCACGATGAACTCTCTTAGGGGAATCTACCCTGAAACGCTCGGGCGGTCTGTAGTATTCCAATTCATGAAAACCGTCCTCTTCATCTGCACCGGCAATACTTGCCGATCACCCATGGCAGAAGCGATTGCCCGATTTCAGATTGAAGCTGGAAAAGTGGGGGGAGAGATCGGGCGGATTTTCACGGTTTCTGCAGGGACTTCTGCTTCGGACGGGTCTGCGGTTTCCTCGCAAGCCATCCATTCATTAAAGCGACTTGGAATCGATCACGATGGGCACAGCAAACGGCTGAATGCGGCGATGATTCGAGGAGCCGATCTGGTTTTTGGGATGACTGCGAGCCATGTCAATTCTGCGCGCAATTTGGTAACAGGCGAGAAGGAACACCTCGCAAAAATTCACCCACTCGATCCCGAAGGTGATATTGAAGATCCAATTGGATTGGGTGACACTTCGTACGATCGTCTGGCTGTGGAATTTATGAAACTCATCCCCAAGCGACTTGCAGAAACGCTCAAGCCATGAAGTGTGTTGCAATCGGAAGTGATCACCGCGGAACCGCAGTCGCACTTGCAATCGAACAGCAATTACGAATGGAAGGAATCACCGTCACGGTCCTTGGCGACACGACTGGTGCTCCATCTGATTATCCAGATATTGCGTGGAAGGTTGCGCAGGAAATCATTTTGCATCGCGCAGAACGTGGCATTCTGATTTGTGGAACAGGCATTGGTATGGCCATCGCCGCAAACAAAGTGAATGGCATTCGCGCGGCGCTTGCACTGGACGAATTGAGCGCGCAGCTTTCGCGAACTCATAACGATGCGAATGTTCTTTGTCTCTCCGCAGATTTACTTGGCCAGACTTTGGTCAAGAGAATTGTCGACATCTGGATGCGATCAAATTATGAAGGTGGTCGACATGCTCGTCGCCTTGCAAAAATTGAGCGTATCGAAAACGGTGAAGATCCTAAAAGTTGAAGGTTTGTTCTCGAGCAGGCTGTTCTCGTTCAAGGGCTGTTCTAGATCAAGAACGCTGCTCCACCATATCAACCAAGAGTCGCACGCCCCATCCAGTTGGGCCACCGCCTGTGACTTCGTTTGCAGATTCTGCAGTTGCCATCGCAGCAATATCCAAATGAGCCCAAGGAATTTCTGGTTTGACGAAGTATGAAAGAAATGCAGCGCCCTGAATCGGATGCGCCGCACGCAGTGGATTGCTGTTGAGAATGTCCGCGTGTTGACTTCGCATGAATTCTTGATGCGCAGGCCAAAGCGGGAGTCGCCAAACAAGTTCCCCAGTTGAAGTGGCAGAATCTTCGACTTGCTTCGCCAAATTTGGTTGGTTGCAGAAATATCCAGCGCAGAAATGTCCAAGCGCAACGCCCACTCCACCAGTGAGAGTGGCAATATCCACGATCGCGCTTGGCTTCATTGTGTCGCATGCCCAACTCAGTGCGTCGGCGAGAACAAGTCGACCTTCCGCATCTGTGTTGGTCACTTCAACTGTGATTCCGTTGTGAAGTTTTATGATGTCGTCTGGGCGGTACGAGTCGTTGGAGACCATATTTTCTGCGACGGCCAAGATGCCTGTCACACGCATCGGCACTTTCAGCGCGGCGATTGTTTGCATCGCACCCAAGACTGCTGCGCCTCCGCACTTGTCATATTTCATTCCCTTCATTCCGTTGTTCACCTTCAGCGAGTATCCCCCGGTGTCATATGTCACGGTCTTGCCGACAAGCACCAAATGATCTGATTTATTGCGCGCCGAAATTTTGCGCGGAGTCCATTCGATGACGACGATGCAAGGCTTGATCGCGGAACCTTGTCCCACTGAAGTCAATCCGCCCATGCCAAGTTTGCGTGCTTGTGCATAGTTGATGACACGAACTTTCATTTTGCCATCGCGTGCAATCTTCTTACTTTCAGCTGCAATCCATGATGGATTTGCGATGTTTGGTGGGGTTGCTCCAATGCGGCGCGCAGTGTTCACGCCATCTGCAATGATCAATCCATGCGCGAAACCATCGCGCACAGCGGCGTCGTCAGCCCAGAGAGTCAACTTTGCTTTGCGCGCTTCACGCTTGGTCGCTGTGCCGTCGAGCGCATCGAAGCGCCATGTGCCAAGCGATATTCCTTCTGCAAATGCGCCACCCATTGCGCGTTTTGCAGCGGCGTCGGATCCCCATGATGCACTGTTGTCAATCGCAATCGAGCTGGACGAAATCTTGTCCAGCGCACGCCCAACTTTCGCGCCAACTGTTCGCATTCGATCAGCCGAGAATCCTTCAACAGGTCCAAGGCCAACAAGCATGTGCGTCGTTCCAACTGTACAAGTCGCGCCAGCTTCGGCCATAAATGTGCCTGCACGCACAGCGTTCTGACATCCATCATGAGCGCGCGCATTTTTGGGCCAAAGCAGCGATTTGCCTGCTGTTTCGGAGTGGATTGGAACGAGAATCAGACCTTGTGCCTTCGACGAAACTGAAATGTTTTTATACATGGGGGCGGCATCGTAATGTCTATCCTCTGATGATGGAGTCTTCTTGAATGGACAACTGGTCGGTCGTCATCATCGGCGGTGGTCACGCAGGCGCTGAAGCCGCGTGGGCTGCATCAAGCGCACTTGCAGCAGCAGGTGCGAAAGGCGCGAGCGTTTTGATGATCACGATGGATCCCGCGATGGTGGGAGCAATGAGTTGCAATCCTGCAATTGGCGGACTTGCCAAAGGACAGATGGTTCGTGAGATTGATGCACTTGGTGGAATCATGGGTCGTGCAACCGACGCAACGGGAATTCTTTTTCGCGTCTTGAATGCGACGAAAGGCTCAGCAGTGCGCGGGCCTCGCGCTCAGTGCGATCGACATCATTATCAAGCGGAAGTTCAGCGTTTGATTGCTACGCGCAGTCGAGCGGAAGTTCCCATCGTGATGATTCAAGGAGTGGTTGAATCTTTTGAAGATCAAGCGGGAACTCTTCGTGCAGTTCGACTTGCAGCAGGAGCGCAAGTGGTCGAGGTTGATGAATCGTCGGCGGCATTCAATGCGAATGCGATCGAGCGAATGTGGCAAGGTGAGCGCGGTTCATCCGTTGCGCCGCGTATGCCGTTTGGAATTGGCGCATCCAGAAAACCTTTGGCGCAAGCGCAATCGCTTTCTATCGCAGGAATCACAGTTGATGCAGATGGACGCATTCGAATCGAATCGCGCGCGACGGTGTTGACGACCGGAACTTTCATGCGTGCGTTGATGCATACTGGCGAATCGCAAACAGAAGGTGGTCGTATTGGGGAAGGAACTGCAGTTGGAATTTCTGCTGCGCTCAAACAACTGGGCTTTGAACTTGGACGCCAAAAAACTGGCACGCCTCCACGATTGCAGCGAAGTTCGATCGACTGGGAATCGTTGACGCCGCAGTGGGGCGATGATCCGGCATTGCCATTCAGCGCACTTTCGCCGCAGATATTGCCTGCAGGGAGATTTCCAGGACTTCCTCAAGTCGAGTGCCGCGAGACGCACACCACTGCGGAGATTCATGCGTTGGTCACCAAGAATTTGCACCGCGCCCCGATGTATGCGGGTGCGATGGAGGCAGAGAGTGGTCCTAGATATTGCCCAAGTCTTGAAGACAAAGTTGTTCGTTTTGCGCAGCGTGATTCGCACCATGTTTTCTTGGAACCAGAATCTCTTGCAACCGACGACATTTATTGCAATGGCATTTCAACTTCTCTGCCTGCAGAAATTCAGGCGCTCATCATTCGGGGCATTCCAGGATGCGAACAAGCGATTGCAAAGCGGTGGGGATACGCAGTCGAATATGACATGGTGTGGCCGCATCAGATTGATGCAACGGGTGAAACGAAGCGAGTGCGCGGACTTTTCTTGGCGGGCCAAATCAACGGCACAAGTGGTTATGAAGAAGCTGCGTCACAGGGACTCGTTGCGGGGTTGAACGCTGCGCGCGTTGCGCTAGGTTTGGATCAACTTCGACTTGGTCGCGATCAGGCATACATCGGCGTCTTGATGGATGATCTGGTCACGCGTCAACCGCGCGAGCCATATCGAATGTTTACGAGTCGCGCGGAG
>CAJCCX010000214.1 GCA_903961015.1 uncultured bacterium | reverse complement strand
GCCGCGGAATTGCGTAAGTGTGCAGCCGTGAAAAGATCCCGCCGGGCTCAGACAGTCCTCGGCGACCGACACGATCCGGTTGAACGAATTTTATTGCAAGTGCCGTCGGCCGCCTGCGGAACTCGCCCGGCAGAATTTTTCAACGGCTGGGTACGCAAACATATGAGCGACGGACCTGAAAAACGTTCGAGCGTGAATTTGATTCTCCAACGTTTTGCAAGTGCCGTCGGCCGCCTGCGGAACTCGCCCGGCAGAATTTTTCAACGGCTGGGCACGCAAGCAGATGCGCGACGGACCTGAAAAACGTTCGAGCGTGAATTTGATTTGACGCTGCGAAAAACTGATCGCACTGCGAACTTTTCACAAACTTTTTTCCGGTTTTTTACAGAATTGATTCCGGAGGTCGATTGAAAGATCCATCTTCTTCCATGCTGATTTCCCGAAGATTACTTGGATGCGCTTGGTTTTGATCTGACTTCGATCCTCTTGTATCGCGCACAAAGCGAAGCAGGGAGAGGGCAGCAAGTCGAGCGCCTGCTGAAATAAGAAAGAGCAACGCATACGCCTTTCGGTCATCGCCAAGCCAATGAAGAAGCGAGCCGCCGACGAGTGACCCAGCCACGAGGGCCAAAGCATTGAGCAGATTGAACGATGTCAGGATGCTTGTGCGTTCCTCTGGCTTTGAAACATCAAGGAGTAATAAAAATGTCGCAATTTCATAACCAGCCCAGCAAATTCCAGAGAGTGCCATCAAGATAAAAATTGTGAAAGTTTCTGGTGGAAGTGCAAACAACGCGGCGTGCGCTGTCAGAAATCCAGCGCTCAAGACAAGAACAAAGCGTGGACCGCGTCGAGATGCGATCGATCCAAAAATTGAAACGGCAACACTCTTCGTGGCAAAGAGCGTGGCAGCTGCTGCAAAGTATGTCGCGTTACTGAAGCCGATTTCGCCAATGAGATATGACGCAACGAATGGGCTTGAGATTTGCAGCGCCAATTGAAAGATCAGCATGAACAGAAGCAGTGGCCGTTCTTGACCCATCAGCGGACGAATTAAAAGAGTTCGAAGTGGAACGGGGGAATGCTTCCAAGCACCTGGTGGTGGTTCGGATTGACGAACTAAGTATGGAATAGATGTTCCGCGACTCAATAATCCCAATAAGAAGATTGAGGCGAATGCTGCAAGTTGCCAAGAAAATTCGCGTGCAACGCTTTGGGCTTGATCGATGTTCTTAGGTCCGTCAAAGTATTCTCCAAAGAATAAGATTGCACCAGCGACGGAAAGTCCAGAGAGAGTCATGAGTTGGCAGATCCGACTGCGTCGCCCAAAATATTTCGGCCGAATATTTGAAGGTATGAGCGCCGCAACCCACGCTGCCCATGCAGGACCAGCACCAATCGCCGCACCCCAATAGAGTGCAAATGATGCAAAAATAACCCAAGCTGGAAGCGAGCCACGAATTGCTCCATCGATCAAAGGGATGAAACTGAGGCACTGAACGACTGCACAACACAACACCCATTTTCGTGGACTCTTGAGAATAGAAACTCCCCACGGTGCAAGCAATTGCAAAATTGATCCACATAGATATGGAATGGTGAAGAAGAGTCCTGCGCTGACTTCGCCAACTCCAAGCGCGAGGACGAATGGAATGAAATACATTTCTCCAACGCCAACCATAAATGAATATGTCGCCCCATCACCTGTCGATGCGGCAAGATCGTGCCGCAATTTTCGTGATCGAGTGTTCACCACCAATGTGTACACGAAGTCCAGAATTTACTGATTGACAATGAAAATGCACAGTCACAGTGAATGCGATTGCCAAGCGAGCTTATGACAACACATCAGGGTCGCGGACCGCCACCACCTGCGCCACCACCGACAGAACCACTCGTCGAAGCAGGTGAAAATCCTTGCAGTTGAGAGAAAGTCATCGGCACAGTCATAGAAACATAGCGGCCAACTCCGCGTTGTTTCTCAAGCCTCGAAGGCGCAAGGAACGCATATCCACCAAGCGCGCGGTGGACATAATCTGGCGCACGAACAACTAAAGATTCGTGGGTGTAATCAATTGTTGCCCAGTCGTTTTCCCACGCCTCTGGTTCTACGAGAGATTTGATAAGTTCGATTAGGCGCTTTCCCTTCGCTGCATCTGTTGCACGCTCTGGGCTTTCTCCGCCATTTCCAAAGAGGTTGCCACCACCGCCTCCGCCTCCACCTCCGCCACCGCCGAATCCGCCTCCACCTCCACCTCCGCCATTTCCGCCGCCGCCACCCTGATTGAACGCGGCGTCAATATTGAAGTTGGGAGCATTGTCAAAGTAAGGAACTTCGTACAGCAAATCCTTAATCGGATAGAGCTTGATTTTTCTGGTGCCTCGGCGAGATAAATTGTTCTTTGTTCCAACTTCAAGAAAACCACCTCGAAGTTGCCATGTGCATGCGTGTTCCGTTGAAAGTTCGGCGAGAACAGTTTCAAGCGCATCAAGTGCGCAGACGCGTTGCAGTTTTATAGTGATCAATTCTTCTGGATCCATACCTGTCGAATTTTTTTCATTGAGCCACCGCGCCACCATTTGCACTCCAACAATTTGCTGGATGTAGTTGATCGCATCTTTCGCAGGCGTTTCATCAAAGTCAATTGAGATTTCGGTGTGCAGCAACGCGAACAAAATGTCTTGGTCTTCTGTTAGAAGTTCTGGAGTGGCTGGCGGAGCAGGAGCCGTTGCTTGAACAGGAGCCGTCTTTGATGAAGCGGCATGAGTTGGTGCTGGAGTCGCAGTACGCGCTGCCGGAGGAGTTTGCGCAATGACAGAAGTGCTGACAGCCGAGCAAGCAACGAGTATGGAGGCAATGAATTTGTGTTCAATCTGCACTTTGAATCTCCTACTCGGTGGGAAATCGCTACTTGGCTGATTCTAGCATGGAATTGAGCATTTTTATCGAAATTGCAGATTCTTCAAGACACAAAAGCGCCATTGCATTGCCCGCAACTGCCACTCTGCTATCCCAAGGCGCTGTGCGAATCGCCCCGAGCGTTCGCTGCGGGTCGCGAGCCAAGTATGACGACACGTCGTCATACGCCAACTGTCGAAGGAATCGCACAACACCAATTTGCATTGATCGAGCTCGATATTGTTCGCCAACTGGAGTTAAAAGTGGATCAGTCATCATGAGTGCCAACGCAAAACCAGGTCGAGCAGTTTGAGCCGTCGCGCCTTTACTGGCAATACCCGAGAGTGCAAATGCGCCAACAAGATCAGGTGGGATACGAGTGACTGTGGGAGAATCTGCGCCGTGATGTACGCCGATCTGAACATGCGAGAGCGCGGCACGTGCAGCGCGTGCGATTGTCACATGATTCTCCGGGACCGGTCCCAGTTTTTGATCTGCAAGCAAGAGCCATCCAAGAATTCCAACAATTTGACTGCGCGAACTTCCTGTCCAGCATTGATCGATAGCTTTCACGAGTTCCGCACGTTCGACGAAAGGTTTTCCTGCAGCATCGAGCGAAGCCAGAGTCGCAGCAGCAAGTGATTGTTCAAGTGGATCACCACGGAGAAGGACTGCTTTTTTATCATCGCCAGAAACCATCTTTATTAGCAGCCCTTTCGCATTGGCATACAAGGATTCGGCAGCGGGTGACTCCTTTAGATGATCCCCATGAACTTCGAGTTCCAACGCAGCAAGAACAATCCACGCAATCGACTTCGGATCAGCCAGCGGATCTTTTTCAATATCCGCAACATCGTGTAGCGCAGTGAGAATCTCAAGCGCTACTGTGCGTGCACGAATCGCCATCGATGCGTCATTCGCATTGAGTGTCGCGCAACGTGCGAGTGCAAATGCAGCGAGTGATTGTTCCGTTGGCGCAGCGTTGATGGAATCATCCTTCCCTTCAGCAGGAAGATAATCGCCACGTAAGCCAAGAGATTTCAATGCGCGTTGTTCGCCAGCTGACTGCGAATCAGAACCTTTGATTGGACGGATCATCGATCTTTCAAACCATTTGAGAATTTCATTTGTTCCAGTCTGCGCGCTCAGCACACTCTCGCGGGGACCTGGTGTGGGCTGAAGCAGACTTCCGCGATTCACAAATGTCGGCGTCATTGTTGACGCTGGTTGAACGATGCGTGTGGTTTCGAAGGTGTAAAGCCCAACCCGCTCGGTCGTAGGAATTGCATCAAGATCTCGCGCAGGTAGGCCGAGTTGCATCACAAGAGAAAGCAAAGTTTGATCGGGAGCAGCGGCAGCATTGAGTGCTTGCAAGACTGCAGGATGTGCAGCAGCCCAATTGTTTCCGCGGCGAACTGCGATTCCATCAAGAGCGGGCTCGATCTCTCGAGAAGCTTCCAAGTATGTTCCGCCGATGAGCGGTTCTGGTTTTGAGCCAAGTTCGAGTTCGAGCGTGATTTGGTCCCATTTGATGGCAACAGAATCACCATTCATTTTGACAATTCGCTGCCTTGCATCCGCTAAAGCCGTCCTCAAAGCCCCCCGAATGGGGTCTTTTTCGTGAGAATCGCCCACTCCGATTACCGATGAATCTTTGCGCAAAATGACCACTGCTGACCATGTTTCTGGAAGTGCCAAAAGTGTGGAATTTGCAGGGATTTCACCCATATCCACATACTTTCTGCACTCATTCCAAGCATTCAGGGCGCTTGCTGTTGGGGGAGGGGTGGTTGCACCCAAAGCAACAAAAATTATTGAAAAATGGAAGATTGTTTTGGCAATTGGCCAAATTTGGGGCATCTTCCAAGTGTACGTGTCAGTCAATCGTTTGACTGCGATGGTGAAGACTAGAGTGTTGTGATGTTTATACACAGATTAATTCCATACGAGGTAACAAGACAGAAGCTCGCGCTTCTGACGATTCTTTCGTTCTTGGCAATCCTCTGATTACAAGCGCCTTTTTCGGCACAACCAACCCCCCTTCGGGGGGCGGATGGGCGGATGGGGAGACACGCCCGGACACGCAAGTGTTACGGGTGCCGAAAAGCACGACGGCCTGCGAAATTTCGCAGGCCGTCGTTGCTTTTGCAGTTAAACTTTTTGCCTAAAAACTATGCCTAAGAGCTTTTGGAATAAACCTTTGGCATCAAACCTTTGGAATCAGAATAGTTACTCAGTCGAGCTTGATTTTGTCCGTTCCCAAAGCGCCGTGATCATCCATGCCGCCTTTAGTTGGCTTGGACTTCTTTGGCAGAATGAACGAATCATCTTCAGTGGCCGGAGTTTCATCACGACCTCCACCAGCTCCGGCCGTCCACTGAGCGCGCTTCAAGCTGAGCCCGATCTTGCGATCTTCGGTATCAACGCGAAGAATCTTCACGTCAACTTCTTGGCCAGCCTTCACGATGTCCATTGGATTTTCGACCTTCTGATCGCTGAGTTCTGAGATGTGCAAGAGACCTTCCAAGCCATCTTCAAGTTCGACGAAGACGCCGAAGTTGGTGATCTTGGTGATGGTTCCCTTGACAATCATTCCAGGGCGATATGCACTTGGAATCGCTTCAACCCACGGATCTTCCGTCAATTGCTTGACGCCAAGACCAACGCGTTGCTTCTCCTGATCGACTTCGATGACCACGCACTTGATCTCGTCGCCCTTCTTAAAGGCTTCATTTGGATGCGCGATTTTCTTGGTCCAAGACATGTCAGAGATGTGCAGCAGTCCGTCGATGCCAGCTTCGATTTCGATGAACGCGCCATAGTTGGCGAGATTTCGGACCTTACCGGTGATGACCGTTCCAAGTGGATAATGCTCTGCAACAAGATCCCATGGATTCACTTCGCACTGCTTCATGCCGAGCGAGATTTCCAATTTGTCCTTGTTGAAGTCGAGAACGACAACATCGATCTCTTGTTCTGCAGAGACGATTTCGCTTGGATGATTGACGCGTCGAGTCCACGACATTTCGCTGACGTGCACAAGTCCTTCGATGCCGTCTTCGAGTCGCACGAATGCGCCGTATGACATCAAGCTGACAACGGCTCCACGCACGCGAGCGCCGACGGGATACTTCTTTTCGATTTCTTCCCACGGACTTGGTTCGCGTTGCTTGAGACCCAATGCAACCTTCTCACGTTCGCGGTCGATATTGAGAACCTTCACTTCGATCTCTTGGCCGATGCGCACGATCTCGGATGGATGATTCACACGTCCCCAAGACATATCGGTGATGTGCAGAAGTCCGTCGATGCCGCCGAGGTCGATGAATGCTCCGAATTCGGCGATATTCGTGACAGTTCCCTTGACGATGTCGCCTTCCTTGACCTTGGTCAAGAGATTGCGTCGTGCATCTTCACGTTCGACTTCGATCAGCTTGCGACGGCTGATGACGATGTTGCGACGTTCGAGATCGATTTTCAATACAGCGGCACGAATCGTGCGGCCAACGAAGTCGCCGACATCGCCTGGACGACGAACATCGACTTGCGATGCGGGCAAGAAAACTGGAACTCCGATATCGACCAGAAGTCCGCCCTTGATCTTGCGAAGAACTTTTCCTTCAACGACATCGCCTTCCTTCTTCGATTGCAGCAATAATTCCCAACCGCGGATGCGATCAGCTTTGCGCTTAGAGAGAACGATGTTTCCGTCCTGATCTTCGATTTCTTCCAAGAGAACATCGACATCATCGCCGGGCGATACGCCGCCGGCATCATCGAATTCTTCCTTGAGAATCTGTCCTTCGCTTTTCAGTCCGACATCGACGATGACATAATCGCCGCTGATGGACACGACGCGTCCTTTGATGACGCTGTTCGGGGAGCCGATCGAAGCGCCGGCTTTGGTCATGATGGCGGTTAAATCTTCGTCGATTGGCCTTTCGCCGAATGCTTCACGCAGCATGTTCGCTGTGGCGTTTTGATCGAGTCCGATGTCTTCAATTAAGTTGTAATCAACCATGGTGGGGGGTGCGTTCCAAAATGCGCAGAGCGAGCACGTTGCTCAATCTGCAAGGCGAGGTGCCGCCGAGACGTTCTCGGTGGCGGGTCGTTGAATATATCAGATTTCGTGGGCTTTTCGCTGTGGTATGTCTTTACGCATTGACATGAATCCAAGGAGCCCAACGATATTGATCAAGAAGCACAGGAAAAAGAACCATGCGCCCCATCCAGCCTTCGCCATGGGGTAATAGAGCGCAACTGCAACAAATGGCGCAATTGCACCTCGAATGCCGTTGAGAGTCACATGCAGAGCCATGTATTCGCTATCTCGGTGGGCTGGAGCGAAGTCGTGATGCCCCAGATTCCATGCAAGTGATCCACCCGCGAATCCAAGTCCAAGCAAGACGCTTGCGAAATACATCAGCTCCAATGAATGGAGCAGGGTCGCTAGCCACATCGCCAATGCAGCAAGCACGAATGTCCATCCGTGGACTGCTCGAAATGTAACGACATGCGACTTTGCAAGAAATCGTGACCATGCGGGAATCGCCAACGGCATGACGAGTAATGGAATGACGGTTGTGGCAAGGATGCCTTCCAAATATGAAGTATGAAATTGATCGTTGAGCACAATGACTTGTGGTGGACCCATCATGAGATTGCCAAGTCCAAAGACGGACATCCACCACATGAAGCGTGCATAGAAACGATCTTCGCGCAAGAGTGCGAAAAGTCGTCGCGGATCGAGTCGCGCTTCGCCTTGCTTTCGTCCATCTTGTTCTGCGCGTTGCAGTCGTCGTTGTCCGCGCAGTCGTACTTTTCTATAGATCGCATTTCCTACAAACCCTGCGAGCGCGAGCACGGGATAGAGATATCGAAAACTTTCTGGGGCAATGTCCATCGCCTCGCCGATGAGCAGTCCAGCAAGCGCAAGAACGACCGCTTGCACCATAGCCATTTTGCCTGCAATCAGCGTGCGATTTGCACGCGGATAATTATTTCGCCAGACGGCGGTTCGAACGGTGATAACTCCGGTCCACGCAGCGCGTGAGATGAAGATCAACGCCGTCAATGCAAAGAG
Organism: uncultured bacterium; assembly: GCA_903961015.1. Classification (GTDB taxonomy): domain Bacteria; phylum Planctomycetota; class Phycisphaerae; order Phycisphaerales; family SM1A02; genus F1-60-MAGs104. The sequence goes on along the minus strand of CAJCCX010000214.1, from coordinate 9,181 downwards.
TCCGTATAAATTCAGCGGGATGAATGCAACCAAGACGACGCATGCACAAGTGACCACTTGCAATCTGCTGATGAACTGAACTTTCTTGCGGCCGTGCGCGAGACCTTCCCAAATAAAACTTGTCAGGTTTGCGACATTCGGCGCAGCACTGACAGCAGCGACGGCGAAATCCAATTCGGCTGGTCCGATTCCTGGAGTGCCGGCAAACATTTTCTTGACAATGATCGCCATTGTTCCGCCTTCGAGCGCGCCAAGCATCAGTGGCAGCAGAAACCACGAGAAAAGTTCGCGCGCATAATTGGCGCGAAGCATTGGCGGCAGAGATCGCGGATGAAATCCAGCGACAAAGTCGTTCAGTTTTGTGAAGAAAAATCGAGTTCCAAAAATATGCACGTGAATCTTTGATCCAGAACGAATTGCGTCGAAACAGTTTGACCAAGAGTATGGAGAAAGAACTCTAAGGGTGAGTTGGGTGCTACAGTATTCCTGCGACGTCCGGTCCCGCCGGCGGCGATTGGCTATTTAAGCGCTCGAACCTTGCACGAACCCACGGGATCGCAGATCTGCGACGAAGATCAAGCCTCCGGCCTTGCGCCGAGTGGAAGATCGGGATCGACGGACTTCGAACCCACCTGCGAGTTGGGTTCGAGCTCACCGGTCAATTTGGGTCGCTGATCTTCGGATCGCGACCGCGAGCTCGCTCGAACTGCCCGGCGGGACCAGACTTCGTATTCACACGATTGCGGTTTGAAGCATGCGCCAACTTTGTTCGAGCGAGTCTGGGACAACGCGTACTTCTCCAACGGTTGCCATAAAATTTGTATCGCCTCCCCAACGCGGAACAACATGCACATGCAAATGTTCTGGCAATCCTGCGCCTGCGGCACGTCCTTGATTCAATCCGACATTCACGCCTTGCGGACGAAATGCGCGTTCGACCAGACCAACTGCAATATCGACAAGCGCCCACAATTGAGCGCGTTGCTCGGTGGAATAATCCATCAATGTCGGCCGAGGATCGCCAAGCGCAATCAGGACATGGCCATTCGCGTATGGATATCGATTGAGCATAATGAGTCCATGCGTATTTCGAAAAACAACATGATGCGCGAGAGCATTGCTCGGATCTTCCCATGCGGCGCGCAGAAAGTTTGTTGGCGTCGAGACGCCTGAAGTGCGAAGGTCTGCTTCACGCGATTCGAGTTCGCGCAAATATGACATTCTCCACGGTGCCCATAGATTTTGATTCGCCATGTTGAACGATGTTAGAAGCGCCGTGTCGAAAATGCGAAAGCGATGGTCAGCGCGCTCGCGCCCAGCGCAATAATTCCATTGGAGTCGGTGGTTTTCCTTGCATCAGCACGCCAATGCGGAAGACACGAGATGCGATCCAGACGAGCGCAATCGTTGAGAATCCATTGACTGCAAGCGCGAGACTGATTTGCCAGAGTGGAATTGGCTCCACAGCACCAGTCGTTCGCAAGACCATCACAAATGGACCGATCGGCGGGACGAAACTGGTAACCGTCGCCAACCAACCTGTTGGATTTTCTGAGATTGGCAACCATAGAAAGAGGGGAATCATCATCACGATCATTGCAGGTTGCACCAGTGATTGAGCTTCGCGAAGGTCGCTGACTGCGCTGCCGACTGCGGCCATGATTGAGGCAACCATAAAATATGCCAGCAAGAACCAAATGAAAAAGAGAATCAGGCTGGAAAGCGGAACGATGTCAAGCATCGTCAGAAATGCAAGGCCGGCGATTCCTGCGACACCATATGTCGAGAGCATTAGGAGACTCACGAAACCCTGGCCGAGAATTTTACCTGCGAGAAGTTCCAGCGGGCTTGTTGCAGAGAGCAGAACTTCGATCACCTTGCTTGATTTTTCTTCGATTGTTGTTGTGAGCAATTGATTTGCGCTGGTGAATGCGGCAATCCACATGAGCATCATGAATCCACCAGGAATCAGGAAGCGCAACTCGAGATTTTCTTTCGCCTTGGTTCCTGTGCTTGTCAGGCGCGCGGTTTGCGCTTGAGGTTCGCGCACCAGAGCCGTTGCTTTCGCGAGATCTGTTCCTGTTCGTTCTACGCGTGCAACGACTGTTGCTTGGCGCGCGATTCGCGCGAAGAGTGCAGTGGTCTTGGCGGGAGAATTGGAAGGAACGAGAAGTGAGATATCAGCATCAGGCGGAGGATCTGACTCAAGCAGTTTTGCAGGAATTTCGACGAGCGCAAGCAGTTCGCCACTTTGAACCTGATCGCGTATCCCCGCAAGATCATCATCGACGGAGATGCGCCGCACTGTGACTTCGACAGTGGCCGTGATGTCGGAGAGTGCGTCGAGTGCTGCAACATCGCCTCGTTGCGATTTCTCCAATGCATCGCTGATCGCGGCGGTGTTTGATCCAATACTCGTTTCTTTTTTCGTTTGAAATCGAGCGAATGCAGTTTCGATTGCTCGTGCAACTGAGCCATCGGAGTCTGCGACCACAATCGTTCCGCGAACTGGAACTTGATCATTCGAGAGCAAAAAAGGCATCACGCCAATGACGACAAACATCACAAGCGGAAAGAGAATCGCTCCAAAGATGAATCCTTTCGTCAGCACCGTATGGCGAAACTCGCGAATCGCAATCGTCATAATTCGCGAAAAGCGAAATCCATTTGACTTCTTTTTGTCAATCAAGTTGTCAATCACGTTGTCACTCACGCTGCACCTCGAACTGGTTGTCGGGCGTGACCGCCGTGTTCTGTGACTAAGCGCACAAAGACATCGTCGAGTGAGACGCGCGCAATCTCGATTCGTCGGCAGGGAACTGCAGCGAGGGCAAGCGACATCACGGCGTGTGGGTCGGTTCTTTCATTGACGAGCAGTACAGCAGTCCGACCATCTTCCGTGGCTTTGACAGATTCGATCCCTGGGATTGCTTCAAGCGCACTGCGAGTGGAATGAATTCCAGCGACTGGCTCGATTTCGACTGCACGCGGGGAGAATCGCTGTGTGACTTCTCGCGTTGTTGAATCGAGAATTTTTTCGCCGCGATTGATCAGCACGACGCGCTCGCACAACTGTTCGGCCTGCGCCATCTGATGCGTCGAAAGAAAAATAGTGCGACCTTGACGATGCAAATCTTGAACAGTCGAAATGAGAATGCGTGCATTGACTGGGTCGAGACCCGAAAATGGTTCGTCGAGCACGATCAGATCTGGTTCGTGAAGGACGGCGCCAATAAACTGCACTTTCTGTTGCATGCCTTTACTGAGTTCTTGGCAGCGCGATCGAAAGACGCCTGGAAGTTCAATTCGTTCTAGCCAACCTTCGACACGAGAGGACAGCCCCTGCCTAGGCAGACCCTTGAGTCTTCCCAGATAGATCAGAAATTCTCCAACCCGCATCCTTCTATAGAGCCCGCGTTCTTCTGGCAGATATCCGATGCGATCTTTTGCATCAAGTGCATCTCCACCAAGCACGCGAAGTTCTCCGCTGTCTTGACGAATGAGAGACATGATCATTCGTATCGCCGTGCTCTTTCCAGCACCATTTGGTCCGAGCAATCCAACAAGTGCACCGCGTTGGACTTCGAGATCAAGTTCACGTACGGCTTGAACTGCTCCAAAGCGCTTGGCAACGCTTCGAAGAATTACAGCAGGTTCGTTCGTCGAATTCGTGATGATTTGATTCACTCCTTTGCAGGCTTGGGAGGCGCGGTTGGTGTTGCAGGCGCAGGATTCTTCGCTGCATTCACAAGTGCTTGGATTTCAGGAGGAAGCGCGAAAACCGCAGGATCGATTGGACTGAAATCTACGGCGTTAATGTTCAAAATTTGCGTCTGTCCCATCATGGAATTGTCTTGAACTTTCGCAAGTGTTCGCCCAGAAAATGCTTCGAAATTCTTGTACGACGTGGTCACTTCAATTTCACCCATCTGCGAATTGACCTTGGCTGATGAACCAACCAAGTGCCCTGATTCGATGCTATAAAAACGAGTCGATTCATCTGAGCCACACTTCAATTTGACTTGATAGCAAGGCGTTCCTGCAAAGGTTATTTTCCCTTCGACAATTGGAGTGTCGCATCCCATCGCGGGATTCAGTTCCGCTGCGATGCTGGAATCGCGAAGGACACGCTTGAGCTCTTCGGGCGACATAATGCTCGCTCCGCGCATTGGATCGATCGACCAGCCGGTTGTTCCGTTGGCGCCTTGGCGAATTTTCCCAAAACCTGGAATCTCTGTTTCGATGAGCAACATACTTGGATCGACAGATTTGGTGACGATCGTTCCTTTGAGAGATTGTGCCGGCATTTCAATAGTTCCAGTTTGCGTTCTGGCTGTCTGCATGCGGATGAGGTCTGCGCCTCCACTTGCTGCGACTGCCTTGGAGAAAATTTCCTCCGCACTTGGCATTGTGCCTGATGTATCGAGCGTTCCTTTGCTTGGCGCTGGTGCTGCAGGCAACTTCAAAGATGGCGCTGTCTTTTGATTTTGATTTGCTGACTGACCAAGGGCAGCACTCGAGCATGCGATGAGCGCAACTGCTGACAAGAGTGCGGGTACGAATTGGATTGAGAAAGTTTCGTTCTGTTTCATGGTGTTTTTTGCTTTCTTATGGGCTCTTTGCTTCGGACGCATTTCGAGAGCGTTCGTGTGCGATCCATTGGAGCGCGTCACGGAGTTCGCAATCGGGGGAAGAAGTATAGTCAACTCGAGTAGGAGGCGTCCCGATCTGTTGGCTCACGCCGATCCCTTCGACCAAATTGCCAGAAGGAGTGCGAAAGTCGCCGATTGCATGGAGGAGCACATCCCCATTTTTCAGATTGTGTGTTGTCGCAGGCAGGGCTGCGCCAGCGGTTGTCTGACCGAATGGCTGAGCACGCTTCACATCCAATAGCCCAGCCGCGAAAATCTCGGAAGTGCTACCCGTATGTCCATCGATCAGGATCGCAACAGGACCTGTAAAAACACCGATCAAATTTCCATTGCGATCGACAGTTCGAGGATTCGTTCGAAAGTCGAGTTTCATGTCTCGACCTTGCATCGTTCCGAGCGATGTTGGTTCTGGGAGAAAATGTCCTGCGACTCCTGTTGCCATCAATCCCAGTCCACCAGGATTGCCGCGAAGATCAATAACAATCCCATCCGCAGTCCGAAATGCGGTCAATGCATCGTCGATTGTTGCCGAGAGCGCCGTCATCCAAACATTGAAACGTAAAAATCCGATGCGTCCGGTCATTTGTGGGTCGCATCCCAGACTTTTGATTTCCGCTTCTTTGAGCCAATTCCACTCTGATTCCAATGCAAATGGAGGGAGATTTCCCATTTTTGCAATCTCGCCTGGTTGATCTTCAAAGGTGATGATGACTTTGTGCTCATCTCCGTTTGAATCAACGAAGAGATAGATCGCACTCATCCCTGGCCGACCGCCGACAAATGAGCTGACTGCTTGTTCCCGCGCAAGTCTCTCGAGCGATGTACGTGGCGTGCCAAAGGCTTTGATGATTGAGTCGATCGAACCGCCCTCAGACGAAACAAGTTTCCAGCCTGTCTTGATCCCAGCTATTGCTGCTGGACTTTTCTCGGCAATTCGAGTGACGATTGCATCGCCACCGAGTACTTGGACCGTGAGTCCCGACCATCCTCCGACAGCGCTTGACGAACCTGAAACCGAATTTGGAATAATTGCAAAGTGACTTTCGCCGAGCGTTTGAAGCATGTCTCGCAGGACAGTTCGAAATGAGTCTGCGTCGGTTGCTGCAACCGCACGATCACGAAATCGAATACGCGTTTCGTTCCATTCAGTTTGACTCAGTGAAGGGTCAAGATGCGTGTCGCGAATGATGACCCACACTTCATCAAAGACATTGCCATTCAGCAGAGCCTGCGATTCTTCCATGGGTTGGGCTGCTTGCACTGCCGGCTGCACGTTTGGCGCAGCGGGCGCAGGTGAAACAGAGAATGCCTTTGGATCCGATTGGCAAGCGCAGAGGGACGTTGTCATGGCGAAGGCTGTTGTAAGCCAGGCAAGAATGAGGCTTTGCATTGTGGCTTAGTATCGCATCTGAGAGCATAAAATGTCGCGCAAGACGCTATTCATCCGTTTATCCGGATAGATGATGGCGCAAGAGTGAAAACGCATATATCCTTGTTGCGTGTCTCCAACTTTTCTTGGCCAACTTGATTTGCGCACGCTCGTCTTTGACGGAGCGATGGGAACATCCATTCACGCATGCGCCGACTGCACTCCTGCGGATTACATCGGTCGCGATAATTGCACAGACATCTTGGTGCGATCGCGACCAGACATAATTCAGCGCATCCACGAAAGTTTTCTTGCTGCGGGTGCTGATGTTGTCGAGACCGACACGTTTGGAACCAATAAACTTGTTGCTGCAGACTTTGATGAAGAAATGGTTGGTTGGGTGTACGACCTGAATGTCAAAGCTGCGCAAATCGCTCGGGCTGCATGCGCAAAATATTCCGAACCCGGCCGGCCTCGATTTGTCGCTGGATCGATGGGACCTGGGACGAAACTTATCACGCTCGGTCAAGCATCGTGGTCTGTGATGACGGATTCGTATCGAGAGCAGGCACGCGGATTGATTGATGGCGGAGCGGATTGTTTCATGATTGAAACGTGCCAAGATCTCTTGCAAATCAAATGTGCCGTGACTGCATGTTTAGAAGCGCTCGATGCGGCAGGAAAAAGTGTTCGCGATATGCCGATTCTTGTTTCGGTCACGATGGAGACCACAGGCACGATGCTCTTGGGGTCTGATATCAGCGCTGTGGTCAATGCACTGCGACCATTTCCAATTGCTTCGCTTGGATTGAACTGCGCAACAGGACCAACGGAGATGACGCCGCATCTTGCGCATATTGCCAAGCATTGGAATCGCCCATTTTCTGTGATCCCCAATGCGGGATTGCCTATTCTGGTCGAAGGTCGAACGGAGTATCCACTTCGTGCAGAGGATTTTTCGACCGCAATGCGCCGTTTTATAGAGGAATTTGGGGCCAACATCGTCGGAGGTTGCTGTGGCACGACGACCGAACACATCGCGGCGCTTCGCAAGGCAGTGCCTTGGACTTCGACCAAGCAAAGTAGAGCAATCGAGTTGCCGGTTCCGGCTTGTTCCAGTTTGTATACGGAAACAGAATTCCGCCAGGACAATTCTTTCTTGATTGTGGCCGAGCGAACAAACGCAAATGGATCAAAGAAATTCAAGACACTGCTTGATGCCGAAGATTGGGACGGGCTGGCATCGATGGCCAAAGAAGAATTGCGTGATGGCTCTCATGTTTTAGATGTCTGCGTCGATTTTGTTGGCCGAGATGGCGTTCGTGACATGTCTGAAACGATTGCACGATTTGTACGGCAGGTGAATGCTCCGTTGATGATCGACTCGACGCAAGCAGATGTACTCGAGGCTGGATTGCAGCATGCGCCGGGTCGCTGCATAGTCAATTCGATCAATCTGGAAGATGGCGAAGAGCGGATGAATCGTATCTGTCCACTTTTGAAAAAGTATGGCGCTGCATGCGTCGCATTGACCATCGACGAAGATCCACAAGCAGGCATGGCAAAGACAGCCGTGCGCAAGTTGGAGATCGCCGAGCGGATCCATGATTTGTTCACGCGCAAATGGGGATTGGATGAATCCGATCTATTCTGGGATCCTTTAACGTTCACGATCGCAACTGGAAATGCCGATGATCGAAAGTTGGGACTGGAAACGCTCGAAGGAATTCGGCTGATTTCGCAGCGATTTCCGCGGTGCTCCATCATTCTTGGACTGTCGAATATTTCATTTGGACTGAAGCCCGCAGCTCGGGCAGTGCTCAACAGTGTGTTCTTGCATGAAGCGCGGACTCGTGGATTGACTGCGGCCATCGTGCATGTTTCGCGCATTCTGCCAGAGAGCAAGATTCCACAAGAACACTGGCAGGCCGCGCAGTGGTTGGTCTTTGATCGACGTGGCGCAGAACGACCTGAAGGACAACCAGAATCATTCGATCCACTTCTGCATTTTATTTCCCTTTTCCCTGATGGAGTTTCTGCGGTCAAGGCTGAGCCGATGGAGACTCTTGCAATTGAGGATCGCTTGCAGAGGCACATCATCGATGGAGAAGAGAAGTCGCTGGAAGCGTCACTTGATGAAGCACTCAAGACCTATTCGCCATTGGCAATCATCAATGATTATCTCTTGGCTGGAATGAAGACGGTTGGCGAATTGTTTGGCGCAGGTCGTATGCAATTACCATTCGTGTTGCAGAGTGCGTCAGTCATGAAGAAAGCCGTCGCATTTCTCCAACCGCATATGGAGCGCGTTGGAATGGATGCGAAGCCGAAGGCCACGATTGTGCTTGCGACTGTCGCTGGTGATGTGCACGACATAGGCAAGAATCTTGTTGACATTATTCTCTCTAATAATGGCTATAAAGTGCACAATATTGGCATCAAGCAGAGTCTCGCACAAATCCTGGATGCTTGGCGAACCACGGGCGCTGACGCGATCGGTATGAGCGGATTGCTTGTGAAGAGCGTGACGGTGATGGAAGAAAATCTGCGAGAAATGAATCGTCAAGAGATTCGTGTGCCAATCATGCTTGGCGGTGCTGCGCTGACACGCCATTATGCGGAGGGCCACCTTCGCAAGGTCTATCAAGGCGAACTGTATTACGGACGTGATGCATTCGAAGGACTGTCAGTGTGTGAGGCGATGGCGACTGGAACGCTATCTGCGATCAACTCGGAGATCGATGCGCGTCTTGCCAAGCGTGCCGCAGTCGATGCGAAGGTCAAAGCGAATGCGCTGCGCACAAGTGAAATCACAGCTGTTGGTGTTGCATCGAAGAGTAATGAATTCGATACTGCCTTTCCCGATACTGCAAACAGCGATTCAGGCACGACCGTTGGCGGACTCTTGCTCCATGACAATCCGATTCCTGATCCACCGTTCTGGGGCTCTCGTTTGGTAGAGCGTCTTGATTTGGACATGATTTATCCCTTCATCAATCGAACTGCGCTTTTCCGCGGGCAGTGGGGATTTCGTCGCGGCGATTTTGATGATGCGGCATATGCGAAATTTCTCGCTGATGAAGTCGAGCCGATTCTGACACGATTGAAGGGCGAATGTCGTCAAGAAAAAATCCTCCGACCTGCGGTGGTGTGGGGATAT
>CAJCCX010000213.1 GCA_903961015.1 uncultured bacterium | reverse complement strand
CCCATGAATTTCGTTCCAAGGAGTGCCAGGCCAAGTGATCCAGACAACTGTTCTGTCAGAGCGACTGTTTGTTTCTTTGATGCTGATTTGCGTGTACGAACTTTTGCCATCTTCGTATCCTAACAATCAGAAGGACTTTCACAATTATGAAAACAAACCAATTTATCGATCAAACACTTTCACAGCGCATGGAATCACTCGAGGCACGCATCGCAGAATTGCAACATGCGTCCGTCAATGCTCGGCGATGGAAAACTCTTGCTGTCACTGCAGGTGTTGCATTGATTGCACTTGCAGGTGTCGCTGCGACTCAGTCATCACAAACCGCAGATGTCATTCGCGCACGGCGCTTTGAAGTCGTCGATCAGAATGACAAGATTGTTCTTCTTGCTGGCATTGGACAGAATGGCGGCCAGATTGATGTCTGGAGCAACGGCGGAACAAATGTCTTGCGATTCGGCGCAAACAATGATGGCGGCGATCTTGCGATTTGGAATAACGCTGGCAGCGGTGTTGCAAGTGTCTACGCATCATCGCAAGGCGGAAGAATCGAAGCACTCATGCCTGATGGAAGTGGTTCTGCTTTATTGCATGCGGAAACGAGTGGCCCAGGACTTGCGGTCATTGATGGGCAAGGTCATCCACGAATCGTTGCTGCGATGGCGGGCACATCAACTGGTATCAACATTCGTAATGCAGCAGGTGAAGAACTTGCCGCAATGGGCGCAGTCGATGGCGAAGGCGGAATTCTGCGAGTTGCGAAAAATGATGGAACACTCGCTGCGCAAATGGTTGCCTTCCCAAGTGGTGGCTCCATCGGTTGTGCGAATCGCAACGGATCACGCTCTGCCGTTCTCGAATCAGCACAAAACGATACTGGTGGAGTGATGAAACTTTTCGGGCAAGACGGGAATGAAGCACTTTCAGCAGTGGCGCAATCCGAATCTGGCGCGAGATTCTCGCTGTTTGGATCACAGCAACAAGCAGTGACCGTTCTCGAAGCAGGAATGAATGGAATGGGAATGATTTCATTTCTGCAAGGAACAACGCGAGTTGCAGGATTGGGGGCGTCGACAAATGGCGGTTTACTGAATCTTGCCAAGACAGATGGAAAAGCCGTGATCGTTGCAGGTGCAGCGAGCGATGCAGATGGTGGCGCAATCAGCGTTCGAAGCGGATCGGGATCACAACTTGTTCGAGTTGGAGTAGACCGAATCGGTGCGGGCGAAGTGGCCGTCTATGACGGATCAGGAACACGCAAGCGCGTCTTGAGCGCGATCGCCTCTGCACCGTAATCAAGCTGGCGCCGAAGCGGATGCCGAAGCGAATGATGTTCCGCTTTCGACATAGAAATTGAGAAGTTCGCCAGTTGAAAAATCTGCTGCGGCTTGACCTGCAGGAACCGTGATCCACATTGGAATCACGACATGAGCAAGAATTTTATTGTTCACAGTATCAGTCGCCAGCACGCGACCTTGAACGCTGCGCGGATGTCCGTTCACTGGTTCGATATAGACGCCGCCGCCAGTTGCTCTGTTCATCTTCAGCGCACGAGCGTGCACGACACCATTGATGTGGCGACCGATACGACTGGACAACATTGATCGTGCAGCAGGATTCGTATCGACAAGGTCGAGCGAATAGTTTGTTCTGGGAATCGCGATGGTCATTCGACCTTCGGTGAGTGATTCAAGAACGACGCGTGCGGTATCGGTTTCAGTGTGTTGCATTGCGACTCAAGAATAGCAAGCCAGAAGAGTGGTGACACGCGCAAATCTTGGGGTCGGACAAACCGTGTGAACCGTCCGTCTCGTCCGGATTCCGTCTCAGTTCGTCTCAGTTCGTCTCGGTCACGCATCCACCCAGCGCAAACTAGTGATCGACTCGTTTGCCCAAGATCGGCGTCAATGCTGCAACTTGCTTCTCCACCGTTGCGCGATCTCGCGATTCGAGATTCAACCGCAACAATGGTTCCGTGTTGCTGAGCCGCACATTGCACCACCACTCACCTGCATCGAGGCTCAATCCATCCAACTCTGTAAATTTTCCAGTCGGAAATGCAGCGCGCAATGCGGCAAGAGCACCCAACTTGTCCTCGTTCTGAAAATTAATTTCGCCCGATTGCTGATACCGCTGGAATGGCGCAATGATCTTCGAGAGCGGCATCTTCTTCGCAGCAAGCAAACTAGCAACGGCAAGGAATGCGCGAATGCCGCTGTCGGCGTTAAACATGTCTGCGAAATAAAAGTGTCCAGAGAGTTCTCCACCAATCGGCGCACGAGTCTCCGCCAATCGCGCCTTCATAAAGACGTGGCCGACTCGACTTTCGATCGGCACTCCGCCAGCTTCGGTGATTGCTTCTCGAACACTGCGCGACGAACGAAGGTCATAAACCACCGCCGCGCCTGGCGCAGATTTGAGCGCTTCTCCAGCAAGAGCAGCAAGCAAAAGATCACAACCGATCGGCGTGCCGCGTTCATCGACGATCACGCAACGATCTGCGTCGCCATCGAAGCACACACCAAAGTCCATCTTTCCTGCGATGACCGCAGCGCGAACCGAGGCAAGATTTGCCTCGACGAGTGGATTGGGTTCGTGCACGAATTCGCCAGAACTATTGTCGAAATTGATCGCTTGAATCTCGAAGCCCGCAACTCCATCAAGCACTTTGGGCGCCATCGTTCCAGCCATTCCGTTGCTTGCATCAATCGCAACGCGCAATCGACACGAACCATCCAGTACAGATGGATGCAACAAACGCAAAAGATGATCCCGATATGCTTTCCACAGATCGACTTGTTCTTCTCGACCAGCGCGACGCTCAACATTTCCTTCTTCGCATTCCTTGGCATATTCGCGAATCACTTCCAACCCGCTGCCAGTGCCAACAGGCTTCGCATGAATTCGACTGACCTTGAATCCGTTGTATTGCGCTGGATTGTGGCTCGCCGTCACTTCAACCCCACCAGCACAATTGAAATGATTGATCGCAAAATAGGTCATCGGCGTGTCGACCATTCCAACATCGATTACATGCGCGCCGAAATCTTGAATGCCACGCTTGAGTGCGTTCGCCAATGACGGCGAACTCTTGCGCATGTCACGACCAACAACGATGTGACGCATCTTTGGATGATCAACACCATCTTTTGTCGCACGTTCGGTCAACCACCGCGCACATCCATAACCAATCTTCCACGCAAGCGCCTCATTGAGAGGAGATGGATATGTCGCCCGCACGTCATACGCTTTAAAAACCTTGTCAAGCATGGGGGCGGATAATAGGTTGCAGAGAGAAGTCGGTCGTGATACATTGACGCTCCGCTATTTCTCTCGAATTTGTATTCGTAGGAGATGGCAAAGGTCCTAGGCTTCGGTGAGTTTGGGACCTCATTCGTTTCTCCCCCCGCAAAAGCGCCCTATCGAGCGTGCTGCGCCGCAAGGCTCCACCGGCTGAACGTTCGGGTGTCGCTGCTTCCAGTCATGCTCATATCGAGCCCGCCTTGGAAGTGTTTTCGAAAAAGGAATCTCACATGTCACTTGTCAACGAACTCATTGAAGCAGGAATTCATTTCGGTCAACGCAGATCGAGTTGGAATCCAAAGATGGCTCCCTACATTCAGGGTGTCAAGAATCAAATTCACATCATCGACATCCGCGAGACAATCAAGGGTCTCCTGTTGGCGAAGAAATTCATTTCCAAGACTGTCAGCGAAGGCAAAGATGTGCTCTTCGTCGGCACCAAGCGCCAAGCACGCAGCGCGATCGAAACACATTGCGCATCTTGCCAAATGCCATACATCACGGAGCGTTGGCTCGGTGGACTGCTGACCAATTTCCGAACTGTGCGCGATCGTTTGAAGCGCCTTGAGGAACTTGAAGCACTCGTCGCGACTGGCGGCATGAAGAGCTATTCCAAGAAGATGGAATCGCAACTGAGCCGAGAGTTGAAGAAAATTTATCGCAATCTCAATGGCGTTCGTGCCATGACGAAACTTCCATCTGCCCTCGTCGTCGTCGACGTCAATCGCGAGATGAATGCAGTGCGCGAAGCAAAAAACCTTGGAATCCCGACGATTTGCTTGATCGACACCGATGGCGATCCAGACTTTTCGGACATTCCAATTCCAGGAAATGATGACTCGATGCGATCGATCGACCTGATCATTCGCGAACTCACAGCATCTGTACAAGACGGCAAGACTCAACGACAAACATCGGCAGCAACAAGCGCACCTGAAGGTGGCGAGGATTCCGATGCTCCATCACCTCGACGACGCAGCGTTCGAAGTCGATTCCGCGTTGACGAAAATGCTGGCGGTCTGACCGACGGAGCACCGATGGAACCTGCAGCAGCGGCACCATCAGCACCTGTGACAACCGACCCGGCCTGATCTCTATCAAACATCTGTAAAGGAGAACATTATGGAAACTGTAAATATTGACGCGAAGGTTGTCATGGCACTTCGAAATTCGACAGGGCTTGGTTTCGGCGACTGCCGAAGCGCGCTTGTCGAATCCGGAGGAGATCTTGCGAAAGCGGAAGCGCTTTTGCGTGAACGCCTCAAGGGCAAGATGGACACTCGAACTGATCGAGCCGCTGGCGAAGGTTGCATTGCAATCGTGATCCAACCTGCCAAGGCTGCGATCATCGAAGTCCGCGCTGAAACTGATTTCACTGCGAAGAACGATGAGTTCCGCGCCCTTGCCAAGGAATTGGCGACAATGTCGGTAGGCACTGCTGCCGGAGCCGTCGCAATGACGGCTGCGATGACGGCACGGCTGGATACGACCCGTATCAAAACGGGCGAAAATATTTCGTTTGCTCGCGGAACTCGCCTCGATGGCGGAGCATTCGGTATGTATCTGCATCACGACGGCAAACTTGGCGTCCTGTTGCAATTCGAAGGCGATATGCCAGAGGATTTGGCCACTGGAATCTGCCAGCACATCGCTGCGGTTGTTCCAACTCCCCTCTCGGTCGACGAAACTGGATTGCCAGCCGAGCTCGTTTCCGAAAAGCGCGAAGAAGCCAAGAAGGAAGCGGAAGCATCGGGCAAGCCACCGCAAATTGCAGAGAAAATGGCCGAAGGAAAGCTTCGCAAGTATTTCGAAGAGACCACTTTAATGGGACAGAAGTATGTGAAGGATGACAAGAAGAGCATCCGCGAGTTGCTTCCAAAGGGCGTGACGATCAAGGCATTTGTTCGAATGCGCGTCGGAGCCTGATTGAAGCCAACGATTTGAAGTGAACGAGTTTGAAATCCAAGCGCCATTAAATCCAAGCGCCATTAAATCCAAACCCCATTAAATCCAAGCCCCTTTAAATCCAAGCCCCACGCAAATGTGCGTGGGGTTTTTTTATGACATCCCCACCGTTACGGGCAGAACGGAGTGCTGCAACCTTACGATTTGTCCGTAACCAAGCCTGCAACCAAGCCTGCAATCATTTTTCTAATACTTCAGGTCGTTGCGCCGATAAGAACACTCCAATGCACGCCGAAGTTTCCCGCGTCCCCCAATTGCGAAAATCAACTTTCACCCTGACTTGTGCTGTATTTGCTGCGATGACGGCATCGACGCTCGCGCTGGCCATTCCCTCGGCGAATCAACCCGCGAATCAACCCGCAACCTCTGCCCCACGCGACATCGCTGCCGCCATTCGATCCGAAGTCAATTCGCTTGGACTGAAGAAGGCGGTGATCGCTGTCAGCGTCCGCGATTGTGCGACGGGATATTCGGTCATTTCGCTCAACGGCAACGAACCTATGACCCCTGCGAGCAACATGAAATTGCTCACAACTGGCGCAGCACTTCTTGGACTTGGCCCAGACTTTGTCTTTCGCACTCGAGTCCTGCGAGATGGTGACCGCTTGTTCATCGTCGGCGATGGCGATCCTGCGCTGGGTGACCCTGAGTTACTTGCGGAATCCACCTATGTTGACGCATGGGGCGTCGCACATACTGGAATGACTATCGATGACCTGCTTGCGACTTGGACGAAAGCAATCAAGGCGAGTGGCATGACGCGCGTCAGCGAAATTGTCGTCGACGACCGAATATTCGTGCGAGAAGGACCTCATCCGCTCTGGCCAAAGGATCAACTAGACGAAGGATATTGCTCGCCGCCTTCTGGAATGAATTTTCACGGCAATGGTCTTTGTGTGAAAGCTTCGCCCAATCCTGGTCATGCGCCCACAATCACATCAATGAGTCCTTCGGCACCGTGGCTGACGATCGTCAATAAAGGAACAAGTCGTACTGGCAAGAACGATCGCAACACGATGTGGATTGCGCGGCAACCAGAGACTGGCGAACTGACGATCTTTGGAAATGTCAAGATTCCATATGTCGTGCCGATCACCGTTGGTATCGGAGATCCTGCATCATTTCTGGCGCAGTGCGTCGCGCACCGACTGATCGCTGCGGGCATTCCCGTCCAGAGCACACGACTTGCTGCGGCGAACGATCCCGCGCCAAAAGGAATAGGAGTTGGACCCGTTCTGCAAACACCGTTGGCAACAGTCCTCACGCACTGCAATGTTGAGAGTCAGAATCTCTATGCCGAAAGTTTGATGAAGCGACTCGCGGCAAAGATCACCGGCGCACCAGGATCTTGGGCGAATGGATCGGTCGTCGTGAAGAGCGCGCTCGATGCGAATATCGGCGAGAGCGCGAAAGGGTTCGTGATCTCCGATGGCTCTGGACTTTCTCGCGGCAATCGTGTGACGGCTGATGGCATGACGGCGTGGATCACGGCGCTTGCGAATAATGCGGCAATTGGCTCGATTTTCATAGACAGCCTTGCAGTCGGCGGAAAATCGGGAACCGTTCGCAAGCGAATGAAAGACATCGATCCCGCTGTCGCCACAGTGCAGTGCAAAACGGGATACATCGATAAGGTGAGTTGTCTTTCGGGATTTGTCACTGCACGCGATGGAACGAGATACGCCTTCAGCGTGCTTGCGAACAATCTCTGCGAAGTGAATTCGGTCGGCAAGGCGAAGAAACTGCAAGAGCGAGTCGCGAAAGTGATCGCAGATTCGCTCAGCGCACGACCAAAGCCCGCGCTGGGCGGTTGATTTGTGAATCAAGTTGCAGACGGAGGACGAAACGCCAAACGCGCTTCTTCAACATCTGCATACATCTCGAACAAACTGTCCAGTTTGGTCATCCGCACGATCTGCACAATCGAACCTTTCAGCCCGCATAATTTCACTTCGCCACCGGCACTCTTGCTGCGAGTGTGAAGCAGCAGCAACGATCCAAGCCCGATGCTTGAGATGATTTCTAGCTTCGAGCAGTCCACGATGATGTTGCGAACTCCACCTTTGACAAGTGCGGTGACTTGTTCGGAGAGTTGGCCAGCAGTTGACGCGTTCAATCCTCCGTCCGCACGCAGGATCATCAAATCGCCAACAACTTCGATTGCATACATCTCCATTTGTTTATCCTTCTACAACTCGCATTGAGATCAAGT
>CAJCCX010000212.1 GCA_903961015.1 uncultured bacterium | reverse complement strand
CGGCTCAGCGGCGGTGATTGGACCTTCAACAGGCGGCGTCCACAAATCAGCTTGAAGAACTTGTGGTTTTTCATAATTGGGGCCAACTTTGCACGCAGCCGTCACCAATACTGCGGCCATCGCCAAAATTGCGCCAATTTGAATGACATTTTTTCCGTGGCGCATTGGGTGCGAAAGCATACCGCAATGCCGTCAAGTTTTTCGGAGCGACTGTCGGAGCAACTGAAGGTGTCAGGATGCGTTGCAGGCCTTCACAACAACCGCGATCCATTCGGTGAAACTCTTTTCGAGACTTCCCCAGACGGACATTTTTTCCGTCGAGAATCGACTGGTGTTCTCAACGTCCGCATATTCAAAGAGCGGAGTTCCTGTTGCACCATCCGCAACTTCGATTGCGATTTCACCAAATCCAAACCCCATTCCACCCATTTGCGTCTGCGGCGCAATATTGAGCGCAGGTGCATTCGGTTCTGCTTTTACGAGTTGAACCCGAACAACCAATGTGTTTGGGCCAGCGCTTTCTGCGCGCGTATATTTTTTCGTCATTTCCTTTTCCAGATCAGCTTTAAACTTCATGACCATTTGTGGAAGCTCTGCAGTCTGTTCAACGTTCTTGCCATTCATAACTGCAGGTCCAATTGAGACTGGTGCAACATAGACAGATGTGTATTTCGACCAATCAGTTTTGGGCGCAACATATTGCCAAGTGTCATCGCTTTGCTTCTTCATCAAATTCGGCTTCGATAAGAAACCCATTGGTGGACTTTTGATTGCGTTTTTACTGCAGGCGGTCAGACCAGTTATGCCTGCAACAAGAGAAGTGACAGTCAAAAGTGCGACGAGTAATTTCTGATTCTTCATGCGTCGAGTGTCGTTCAATCTCGCGCTTGAGTCAAGCCAATCAAAGTCAAGCGACTCAAATCAGTTGCAACTGCCCCAATTGCCCAACAAAGTCCCAAGATCGAATCCATCTACAATTCCACTTTGGTCGAAGTCAGCCGTTCCAGCGCTTCCCCATTGTCCAAGCAGAATTCCGAAATCCATTCCATCCACAATGTGATCATTATTGATATCGCCCAAACACAAGGTGGTTCCCCAGAGTCCCTTTGCAAATTGAAATGCCTCAGGACCAGTCTTGTCGCCGATGACGCGCGATGGAATATCGTCAAATGGCGGATGAATTCCACCCCAAATGCGGCTGAGAGCGCTTTGATCCGCGGCGTCGTAATAACTCGCGAATTGCAATGTCACATTTGTGCTTGGTCCATCTTCGAAGACGAGATATTGATTTTGTGTTGCGGTGAATATTCCCAAGCCACCGGGGAAGTATTTACTTCCTGTGAGCAGTTCGAGCACATGTGCCGCGGATCTGCTGAATGAGCTGTGACCTGATGTGTATCCCGCAAATGGTGGAGTGACGAATGTTGGTCGTTGATATGGCCACCACTGCTTGCCCAAGATCCATCCAACACCCGCAACATCAGTCTGCGGATTGTTGATTGAGTATGGACCGCGCCAGGCTTTGATTGCGATCGAACCTTCATTGCCTTCAAGGTGTTCGTGTCGTTGGCCAGGCGCTGTTGTCTTGGCCGTGATCAACTCGATTTCATTTGGGATGAGATGAATTCCATCAGCATGGAAATTCGCACCCGAAGGATCCGAGCATTGACCTTTTCCACACATCCAGCGAATGGCTGAGATCGGGCGCGAGGTGTCATACCAACCTTTCGTTCCCCAAACGCTGATCGCTGTGTCGTGCATCGCACCACCGAGAGCGAGGTACGCCTTCACGTCATATTCAAGTGGATCAAGTTCGGCACCAACTCCACCCATACGTCGGTTCGAAAGCGGATGATCTCGCACATAATTCAGAATCGTGAACCAATGTCCTGGCGGTGTTTCCGAAGTGGGGCCGTCTGCCCAAAACTCTGCGAGCACGCGGGCATAGTCGCCGCGTTTGACCATATTTGCAGCGTATGGTTGGCCGGTCACTGGATTGACGGTGTAACCAGTTCCCGCATCTCCACCTTCGTTGTATTTGTAATAAGACTCATAGTTCCAATCAGTCGGCGCAGTGATATTTCCCATGCTTTTAGGAGAAATATCCCAAATCACTCCGTCGCTTGGGTCCAGATGGCTTGACCAAACGGCAACCATTTCGTGCCCGCTTCTCCAAAGATTGTCGCCAATGCCTCCGAGTGTTGGTGGCGCGCCAGGATCGTTATAGACGGGCCATATTCTGTTGTTGCGAACATAATCGGTTCGATCAGCAGAAGTCATCGCAAACGGCGTGACGTTTCCCCATTCGGCTGAGAGGAAAGGTGGGAATCCACCAGGGATAACTTGGCCACTTTGGTCAACAAAATATGTCAGCGACAATGGCTGATATCTGCGCACATCAACGACTGTTGGATTGCCGAGCAAGTTCACAACAAGTGAAGGATTGATCGGTTGGTAGTACTGATTCGCATAACTGTTGATCTGATTGGAATGGTCTGCGAGGCCGAAGGTAATCAGCGCTTGTGCGATCCGATTTCCAATTGCAGCTGGCGAGTCGCCGATGATGCTTGTGTTTGTAGTGTCATATCCCAATTGCACCATCAACGATCGATACTGTGGTGACATCGTCGCAAAGCCAGGGCTTGTTGCGAATCGATTGAGCAGCATTCGATATGCGGCAAAGCTGATTGTCTCGCGGCGAGCTGCTTCGATATCCACGGCCGTGTGATGTTCATTGAAGATCCAAGGATTTGCTTGTGAGTCATATGTCGCCCAACCATTCCACATCGCCACACTGATGTGGCAGAGATTTCGAGCGTGGAGAGTGGGACGCGCGAAATCCAATCGAATTGATTGCAAGAGAATTTCATTCCATTGGCGCGCAACAGATTGATCTTGGGCCGTTGCAGCATGAGTCACAGAAAGAGTGATCAAGATGGCGCTGAGCAGTCGCAGGAAGGGAATTTTCAAGTGCAATCGAGAACGCATTTTGAAATTACTTTTCAACCTCCACTTCTCAACATAGCGCCAATTTGGGGATTCGCCAAAATCGAGGAACTTTTTGCTGAATTATTTAGATTTGTCGATTGGGGATGTCACGGTGAACCCGTTTAGACCTTGCTTAAACCCCCAAATTCGACTTATGGGCTCTATATAGACTGACCAAATCATGGATCAAAGACCCCACACTTCTGGAACTGTCACGCTTGGACTACTGCAACACGCAAGCCCTGTTGGCGCATCGAAAGCTGAAATGCTTGAACGAGTTGCCGTCCTTGCGCGCGAGGCTGCGGCTAAAGG
>CAJCCX010000211.1 GCA_903961015.1 uncultured bacterium | reverse complement strand
GATCGACGCGGGGTGAACTTCGAATTTGGTGCGTCGCTGAGTTGACTTTGCGCGGCGGAGACAGCCGCGCAAATGCATAAGTGGGCAGCCGTGAAAAGATCCCGCCGGGCTCAGACAGTCCTCGGCGACCGACACGATCTGGTTTACGAAATTTTATTGCAAGAGCCGTCGGCCGCCTGCGGAACTCGCCCGGCAGAATTTTTCAACGGCTGGGCACGCAAGTTGAAGTGCAACGGAACTGAAAAACGTTCGAGCGAGAATTTGATTCGCCAACGTGGGCAGCGGAATGATTTGAACCCCGGGGGCGAATCAGTCAGCTGCCAAATTCAGCGCGCGTGCATCAATTGAACAACTTGCTCTGGAGCGAGTTCTTCCGGACGCATCGTTGGTTCGATACCCGTGGGCCATGTTCCGCTGCGACCGAGTATCGCTCCGAGTTGTTTGCGCCGCTTGTTAAAGAGCGTTTGCATGAATGCGCTGAGTGCAGCGACATCGAATGTCGGTGGTTGTTCCAGTTGTTCAATCGCAATCATGGAACTTGTCACTTCGGGCGATGGCCAAAAACATGATGGCGGAAGTTCGGCAAATATTTCGGTGCGACTGAGCAAATGCGAAAGGATCGAAAGAGGTCCGTATTCTCCACATCGTGGCGAGGCGATCAATCGCTGAGCAACTTCGCGTTGGATGGTTGCATATTGTCCGATGCAATCGCGCCGCGTTGTCATGAGCAGGATGATCAATGGAGTCGCAGCTTGATAAGGCAGATTCGCCACAAGTTTGAAGGGCTTGCCCTCGAAGCGGCGATCGATTTCCGCCATCAATTCTGCCGAAAGTTTGTGTTTCCCATCGAGACAATCCGCAACAATCAACGAGACTTTTTCTGGAGCGCGAGCGATCACCCGATCTGTCAGAATTGCAGCCATGTCTCGATCGATTTCGCATGCAACAATGTTTGCGCCGACTTCCAGAAGCGCTTCGGTCAGTGCGCCAGTACCGGGGCCAACTTCAAGCACGCAATCACCATTCTTCACGCCAGCTCGAGCAATGATTCGGCGAATCTGATTGTGATCATGGAGAAAGTTTTGGCCGAAACGATGCCTTGGATGAATGCCTCGAACATCCAGCATCGCGCGAATTTCACTGAGCGTCTGCACGATGTCGCTTAAAACCACTCGCGTCGATTGACGATATAGGTTCGGCAGAATTCTTCGTCGCTCTTGGAGAGATAGGTGATGCCTTCGACGATGCCGATGATCGCCATCACGAGCGCACCTGATCCTGGAAGGCAGAGACAAGTAGTAATCACAGAACCCACAATCGTTACCCCCAACATTATGATTCCAGCTAGCTGGTATCCAAGCACAAACTTGTGAATTCCCAGCGCTCCAAGCAGAATCCCAAGCACGCCGGCCGCGACCTTTTTGCTCTTAGCTGTTTCGATTTGGGCCGCAGTGAAAGCCGATGGATTGGCATTCGAAAATGGGGGGGGAGTTTGATTCTGCGGAGTTTCATCCATAGTTATTTCCTCTGAAATGGAGTCTATCTCGCAACGGCTTCGGCTCGGACTTCACGCAGCACAGAGACCTTGATCTCTCCAGGGAAAGTCATCTCATCTTCGACGCGCTTGGCAATCGCTGTGGCAATCATGTGTGTTGTCGCATCATCGGCTTTGCGAGCGTCGACGATGACGCGAATTTCGCGTCCCGCCTGCACGGCGAAAGCTTCTGTCACGGAAGGTTGCTCACGCGCAATCGCTTCGAGTTGTTCGAGGCGTTTGATGTAAAGCTCCATCGACTCGCGTCGCGCTCCAGGTCGTGCGCCAGAGAGGGCGTCGGCCGCCATCACAATTGGGGTGTACGGAGTTGTCGGTGGAATATCAGAGTGATGTCCACCAATCGCATTCAATACAGCATCTGTTTTTTCGCCATGACGGGCCGCGAATTCCATGCCGATCGCTGGATGTCCACCTTCAATCTCATGATCCATCGCTTTACCGATGTCATGCAGAAATCCTGCGCGGCGAGCGATCGCGCCGTTGAGCCCAAGTTGATCAGCAATCAGCTGCGAAAGAAAAGCAACTTCCAAAGAATGTCGAAGCACGTTCTGACCATAACTCGTGCGGAAGTGCAACTTGCCCATTGCCTCGATGATCTTGGGATTCAATCCACGGATGTCTGCTTCGAGCGCAGCTTCGGTTCCATGCTGAATGATGCGTTGATGAATGTCTTTGCGAACTTGTTCGACGACTTCCTCGACACGTGATGGATGAACGCGCCCGTCTGCAACCAACTTCTGCAAGGTCTCTGCCGCGATAGCTTGACGCACACGATCGAAGCATGAAACACTGATCACGCCCGGCGTGTCATCGATGAGAATGTCAACGCCAGTCAACTTTTCAATTGCTCGAATGTTGCGGCCTTCGCGTCCAATGATGCGCCCCTTCATTTCTTCGCTGGGGATCTTGACGCTTCGAATGGTCGAATCTGACACGGTTTCTGCGGCATAACGCTGGATTGCCATCAAAGTGATTTCGCGAGCACGCTCGCCTGCTTTCGACTCTGCCTCGGCGATGATTTTGTGCTCGACCACGGCGGCCTGACGCATACTGTTGTTGCGAACATCTTCCAAGAAAATCTCTCGCGCCTGATCGACTGTCAGTCCAGCAATTTCGGAGAGTCGACGCTGGATCGATTCCCGTTCCTGCGTGACGGTGATGAGGGCTTGCGCCAACTCTGCTTGGCGTGCGTTTATCGCTTTGTCTTGTTGGTCGAGCCGAACTTCCCGGTCATTGATGTGCTCGAGTTTGCGCTCGAGTGTTTCCTGAATTTTCTGAGTTCTGACTTGACTCTCTTGCATACTTTGCAAGGCGAGTTTCACTTCGCGGTCGACTTCGCTTCTTCGCTCCGCCGCTTGTTTCTGAGCGGCAAGCTGAATATCTTTAGCGCGATTACTTGCCGTGGACTCTGCGCTTCGGATCACTTCTTCTGCCTGCTGTTTGGCTCTTCGAAGACTTCGGCCTGTGTACAAGCCGATTGCGATGCCGCCGCAAACGAGTCCGAGAAATAACGCGGCTGCAATAAGCAGCATTTCGACAAATGTCAGGTTGATCAAATCAGTCTGTGCTGTCATAGCAGGGACCCCTTTCAAAGGGCGTAATCCCAAATCGACAATGACAGTCGGATGCAGGCAGGAAATCAGGCGCAGTTTGAATCGTTCAGTTTCGGGAATCCTGTTTCAAAGAGTTCAGATCACAAATGAGGAGTCAGTCGAGAATCAGCGCGTCAGATCTATACGAACCCTTGCGAGTTCGTCGGGGGAGTACCCCGAATTTCCTACCTCACCGACTGCTGTCGGGGAGAGCGGGTGAAAAAGTGCCGACGGCGGAGTGCCGCAGCATCTTGAGAGTATTCGCCAGTCGGGGGCAGCGTCAACGGCAGTTATCATCAATATTCGATGCGTGGACCAGTCATGCGAATTTTGCAGGTACTTCCTCTCAACCCAATTGCAATTCGTTTGGTTCAAGGTGGGTCGTGCCGAACCCGCCATCTGATGCTTCGGTCTGGATATTTGGCGCTTATGGTTCTTATCCTGTTGATCGCCCTCATTGGCTCTGGCACAACCCTGCGTGAATTGGCTCAGAGCGGCGCAGGGGCATTCACGGTCGTCAGTTATGGGCAGGTCTTTCTGATTTGCATTCTTGCGCCAATTTTTATGGGAGGTGCCATTGCACAGGAATCGAATCAGCAAACTTGGGATGTGATGCTGACATCTCCGCTCAGTTCATTGCAAATTGTGCTGGGCAATTTGTTTGGTCGATTATTTTTTGTTCTCGCGCTCTTGATCAGCACTTTCCCTCTTTTCGCAGTGACGCAGCTTTTTGGCGGTGTGCCAGGTTCTGCGATCATTGAGAGTTATGCAATATCTGCAGCGAGTGCGCTGGTGATGGGAACAATCGCAATCACTTTGAGTGTGACCCGCACCGGTGGTCGTCGATCGGTCTTTGTGTTTTATTCCGCCATCATTCTTTTTCTATTCGCAACATATGCGATCGACTTGGCACTTCAGCAACCATTCGCAATCGGAAGTGAGGCAGTCTTCACGACATGGATGACTCCACTCAATCCATTTCTGACTTTGAACGTGCTGTTGCAGTCGAACATTTACATCCCTATGGATTTCGCTGGTACTGGATATCTCTGGCCCCAACGCATGTGGCTTGGTTCGCCAGTCTCAACCCAGTTATGGTTGTTCACTCTGCTTTCGATTTTCTTGATTGCGTATTCAACTCTGCGCGTTCGCATTCTCGGCGGCGCACTGATAAGCGGTGTCGCAAAGGGCTTGGGTGATGATTCCGGTCGCGAACCACGTCGCGTTGGATCAAGTCCGGTTGCATGGCGTGAACTTCATTCGCGAAGCCAAACAATGAGGGCGAAAACAATTCGCTGGATCTTCATTTCTGTGGCAATCTCGATTGGATTTGTGATCGTCTTGCTCTCGCGTTCTGGAACTCTGAATGCTTTGCAGGCTCGGTTGGCACTCGCATCTGTCATAGGCGCTGAGATTTTGGTTGTCATTCTCACCGCACTCAATTTGAGCGCAACAGCGGTCAGTCGCGAGCGCGAAGACAAATCGCTGGACATTCTTCTGACGACTCCAATTCAACCTGGTGCATATATCACTGGGAAACTCCGTGGTTTAGTGCAGTATTTGCTTCCCTTGATCGCCGTGCCATGCGCAACGCTTGGCATTGCTTCCTTGTATTTCATCACCAACGGATTTGGCAGTGGTGCAAATTTGATGGTTTCGGAAATCGTTGGTACTGGCAAAGTGTTGGTGCCAATCGTGCTGCCGGAAGTCGCGATTGCGCTGCCTATTGTGTTGACTTCGTTTACGGCACTCTGCGTGATGGTCGGTTTGCAGTGGTCGGTCAAGAGCAAAGGAACAATTGGATCAGTTGTTGGAGCGACAGGCGTGGTGGCAATTATTGGCGGATCGATTGGATTGTGCGGTTGGTCGATCGGCGGTTCAATTCCATACGGAGGTGCGATGATCAATGCTGCAAGTCCAATGAACCTTGCTCTTTCAGCGATCGAGCCTGGCATGATGATCCCTGGAAGTTTGGAATCTATCGCCGGCAGACGCTGGTCACTTCTTGGTGGATCTCTCTTGGCGTCTGCTTTGTATTGCGCAATCGTGTATGGGCTGCATTCCTCGATCAAGTCCAGTTTCATGATGACCGTGCGCCGCTTGACTGGTACATCATGACAAGTGACGAATCCACGCGTATGTGGATTGTCATTGCGAGCGCATTGTTTTCGCTGCTCTTCGTTTTCTTTTCGCTGCGAAGATTTCGCCGCCGCGCAATCTTGCGTGCGATGCCGACGACACCGATTGGAGGTGTCTTTGTAGGAGATGTGGAAATCAAGGGGAATGCCGTCGCGCGCAATCCCGTGATGGGTTATCTCTGTGAGTCGCCTTGCGTTTGTTTTTCATGGACAATCTCCGAGCATTGGACTCGGCGTCGCACGGTGACAAGTACGGATAGCAAGGGCAATACGACAACGAAGGTTGTGACCGATCATGGCTCTGATGTTGTTGCCGACAGTCTCGATCAAACTGCGCTTGAAGTCGAAGATGACAGCGGGAGAGTTCTCGTGCAATGGGAAGGGGCAAGGGTCGAGAAAGAAACACTTTTTTATCAAGTCGTGAATGAGGGAGAGCCACTTTATTATGGCAAAGGTCCTGCCGGTTCTGTCTCTGGCTCCAACGGTGTTCGGACATTCTCAGAGGATGGAATTCGCATTGGAACGCCGTTGTTTGTAGTGGGATATGCGCGTCAGAGAGAAGACGTCGTTGATGTGGAAATCGCTCGTGGTGGGCGAAAGGGAACTGCGACCGAAGGCGCGGAGGCACGATTGTTTTTGATCTCGACTCGCAATGAAGCGGCTGTCACCAGTGCTCACGGAACCGCTGGATGGTTCTATGCAATCATTGGATTTCTTGCCGTAGGAGGGCTGTTGATGATCGATGCTGCCGATGACAGTGGGCACCTTGGACGAAAGTTTCCGTGGTATTTCGCGATTGGCTTCGCTAGTTTTTGTATGGTCTTTGCACTCGCGTGGTTTGTCTGGATGTTCAACGAACTGATTGATTTACGCAATCGTGTTGTTCGCGCTGCGTCAAACATTGACGTGCAGTTGAAGCGGCGCGCGGATTTGATTCGAGGATTGATCGAGTGCGCATCTGCAATCCGTGATCACGAAGGGAGATTGCAAAAAGCGATCGCATTTCTTCGCACCCAAGCAACGCTAGATAATCGAAAGTCTGCGCATGGACATGCGAAAGTCGCAATGCCAATGATTGACGCAATCATCGAGGCGTACCCAAATCTCAAATCCGGTGAGGTCTTTCTGCGCCTGCAAGAAGCGCTGAGCGATGCCGAACAGCGCATCGCAATGGCGCGCGATGAATTCAACGGCACAGCTGCGGGATACAACACAAGAATTGCAGAATTCCCAGGCAGAATCGTTGCGGGTTTCGCCTTGATGCGCCGCGCAAATTTCTTCGAAGCGACGACATTCGAACGCATCGTGCCAACTGTGCAAACAAACGTGTGAGCGAGACTTGGCGCATCGTCGTTGAAGGCTGGCGAGACTCTCGCTAGAATCAGATTTCAGCCCTAAGCAGAGCACACATAAGGAGATTCAACGCCGTGAGCACTCTCGATCCGTTTCAAGCAAAGTCCACCATTCGTACCGCAAACGGAGATCGCACGATCTGGAAACTGAGCGCGTTGAAGTCCGTGGGCAACATCGATCGACTGCCATATTCCATTCGCGTTCTTTTAGAAAGTGTGCTGCGAAATCTGGACGGTCGAATCTATACCGAGGATCATGTGCGAGCACTTGCGCAGTACGACCCAGCGAAGCCGAGCGACGAAGAAATTCCTTTCATGCCAGGACGAGTGGTCTTGCAAGATTTCACTGGTGTTCCTTGTGTGGTTGATCTTGCTGCGATGCGTGGTGCGATGAAACGGATGGGTGGAGATCCCAAGCGCGTCAATCCGCTTGTTCCGTGCGATTTGGTGATCGATCATTCGGTGCAGGTCGATGCGTATGGCAGTGGAGTTGCGCTGACAATTAATAACGAGAAGGAATTTGAGCGCAATATGGAGCGCTATGAATTCTTGAAGTGGGGGCAAGGCGCATTCAGCAATTTCCGAGTCGTACCACCTGGAACGGGCATCGTTCATCAGGTCAACTTGGAATATCTCGCAAAAGTGGTCTGGGAAAAAGATGGAGTTCTCTATCCAGATAGTCTTGTTGGAACAGACAGCCACACAACGATGATCAATGGATTGGGCGTTCTTGGTTGGGGAGTTGGTGGAATCGAAGCCGAGGCAGTAATGCTCGGACAGCCTATTTATATGCTGATTCCAGAGGTTGTTGGAGTTCGGCTGACTGGCAAACTTCCCGAAGGAACAACCGCAACAGATCTTGTGCTGCGTGTGACCGAGTTGCTGCGCGCGCATGGAGTTGTGAATAAATTTGTGGAATTCTTCGGAGCTGGACTCGCGGACATGCCTCTTGCAAACCGCGCAACGATTGCAAACATGGCTCCTGAATATGGTGCAACCTGCGGATTTTTCCCGATCGACGAACAGACGCTCGCATACATGCGACTCTCGGGTCGCGAAGAATCTCTCGTGCAGACTGTCGAGGCTTACGCCCGCGAGCAAGGACTCTGGCGCGATGACTCTCGCGCAATCGCATATTCGTCAGTTGTCGAACTTGATCAGTCGTCAATCACGCCGAGTCTCGCTGGACCATCGCGCCCTCAAGATCGAGTCGAACTTGGCGCAATGCAGAAGACATGGAAGGTCGTCTTGCCGAAGTTGAAATCTGGAACAAAGGGTGCGCCAACAGCAGCGGCGACGATGGTTTCCGATGATGGTGTTGCAGTGATGAACGAAGGACAAGAATTTATTCTCAAGAATGGCGCAGTTGTGATCGCAGCGATCACGAGTTGCACAAACACCAGCAATCCAAGCGTCATGATTGGTGCGGGATTATTGGCAAAAAAGGCTCGTGCGCTTGGTCTTCAGCGCAAGCCATGGGTCAAGAGTTCGCTCGCTCCTGGATCGAAAGTTGTCACTGAATATCTGAAGAAGTCGGGGTCGATGGAAGCGCTTGAAGAACTTGGATTCAATGTTGTTGGTTATGGTTGCACCACTTGCATCGGCAACAGCGGTCCACTTCCCGAAGCAATTGATAGTGCAATCAAAGCAAACGAGATGGTTGTTGCGAGCGTGCTGTCTGGAAACCGAAATTTTGAAGCGCGCGTTCATCCAGATGTGAAGGCAAATTATCTCGCAAGTCCTCCGCTTGTTGTCGCCTACGCAATCGCTGGAACTGTCGACATTGATCTGATGGTCGAGCCGCTTGGAACATCAAAGGATGGCAAGCCTGTCTATCTTCGCGATGTATGGCCCTCGCAAGCAGAAGTCGCGGCATCAGTTGCGCAGAGTGTGACGAATGAACAATTCCGCACTCAATACGCCGGCGTGTTTCAAGGTAGCGATGAATGGAAAGAAATTGTAACGACGCGTGGCGATATGTATCAGTGGAATGACAAGAGCACATACATTCAAGAGCCTCCATTCTTTACAACGATGACTCTCGCAGAGCCGGGTGCGATTCAGGGGATTCGTGGCGCACGATGCTTGGTCAAGGTTGGCGATAGTGTGACCACAGATCACATTTCACCTGCAGGAAACATCAAGACCGATGGTCCCGCCGGCAAATTTCTTTCGGCGAATGGCGTCCCCGTTTCTATGTTTAATAGTTATGGCAGTCGCCGTGGAAATGATCGCGTGATGACGCGCGGAACATTCGCTAACACGCGCATACAGAATCAACTTGCGCCGGGAACGATGGGCGGCGTGACGATGGATTTCGCCGATGGAAAAGTGAAGCCGATCTTTGATGCTGCAGAGAATTACGCCAAGTCAAAGACGCCACTTGTTGTGCTCGCTGGCAAAGATTATGGAATGGGATCTTCGCGCGATTGGGCTGCGAAGGGCGTTTATCTTTTGGGAGTTCGCGCAGCAATCGTGGAAAGTTTCGAGCGTATTCATCGATCGAATCTCGTTGGGATGGGCGTGATGCCGCTGACCTTCAAGAATGGCGAAACCGCCGCGTCGCTTGGATTGACTGGCGAGGAGACATTCGACATCGATATTCCTGCTGATGTGAAGCCTCGACAACAGATCACCGTGCATGCGCGGCGAGCCTCTGGAGAGACGATCACATTCCAGACGATTTGCAGAATTGATACGCCGGTTGAAGTTGATTACTACCGCAATGGTGGGATTCTTCACACCGTGTTGCGAAGAATGGCTGCTACGAAATAGAAGGATGTAGTTACGGAAACAGCCACGGAAACGCATAAGTGAGCAGCCGTGAAAAGATCCCGCCGGGCTCAGACAGTCCTCGGCGACCGACACGATCTGATTTACGAAATTTTATTGCAAGTGCCGTTGGCCGCCTGCGGAATTCGCCCGGCAGAATTTTTCAACGGCTGGGTACGCAAGTTGAAGTTCCGCGGAACCAGCCACGAAGACAGCCACGGAAATGTATAAGTGAGCAGCCGTGAAAAGATCCCGCCGGGCTCAGACAGTCCTCGG
>CAJCCX010000210.1 GCA_903961015.1 uncultured bacterium | reverse complement strand
GCGCGCGAAACGCTTTCGGCTGCTGACATAGAAAGAGAACCACTTGCGGGAAGTTTGTTTGTGTGCGATCCCGGCGTCCAAGGAATTGCTGAAACTCCGTTTCGTGGGTGAGCTATTTTCACCAGCACACTTTTGTCTTCACGACCTTGGCGCTTGCGCTCAGATTTATTTTCTGATGCCCATTGAGAGTGGCAAGATCATTGACACAAACGGAAATGTTTTCGGCAACGATAACGATCAGCAACTTTGACTGATCAATCGATTTGAGGCGGAAGCTGCGTCGGCGTATATCCAGGCAAATTCGCAGCAGCTGGATCGTGCGCCAACTTCATCGCTTCACTGACGGCGCGCTTGAAATCAGCGTTATCTTTATCGTCCCACTGAATGAGCGGGCGGAAATACGTGGCCCACGCAAATTCCTGAAAATAGATGTCGGTTCGTTCTGCGATTCCGCCGGCTTGTTCGACAGCCCATACAAGTCCGCGATATGGACCGTTGGAACACTCACGCAATGAATTGGGCAGCGCTGCGGGATCAATTGGATTCTGCAAAGAATCAAACAAGAGCACATAGTTTAACTGGCGCATCTTCTCCCAAAATTCTGCGGGCTGCATTTGAGACCAGTTTGCAATGACCTGACAATATGCAGTTTTGTCAACGATTTCAGAATCGATCAATGCTCGAGCTGCGTGATGTCCGTCGGTGATATATGCAATTCCACCGGGACCAATCACCACGGGCAATGTCTTCTGCTTCAAAACAGAAATCACATTTGCTGACGGCATCTTCTGCAATCCCCTCGCTTTATGAGCGACTTCACGAAAGCTGACCGTCATTTGTGTCGGATGCAACTTGTTTGCATCGATCGCGAAGTGATCTCCCACAACCATTGACGCAGAAAAAGGCGGAAACTCATTCTCTGCTACTCGTGGAAAAAACCAGGCTCCAGCGATTGCCAGCGGCAGAAATATTGCAAGTCGAATCCACATGCGATGAACGAGTTTCATTAGGAAAGTTTTTTCATCTAGATCGATTAATACGGATGCTCAACAAGCCAAACTGCCGCAGCGAGTTCGACTGTCGAGAGAGAACCTCCGGACCAGTTACAAGCGATCGAAGAACTTCCGCTGCCCTTGAAAAGCTTGCTGCCAGAGACGTTGTAAAGAATCGTCGAGCTTCCAGAACCTTGAAACACTTTGTCACCAATGATGGTGTAAAGGCACTTGCTTGAACCAGAGCCTTCGAAGACTTTCTGCCCGCTGAGATTGAGAATCAGGTTGCTGCTGCCAGAACCTTGGAAGACATGAGATCCACTGACATTGCAAAGGGTTTTCGCAGAACCTGTTGCTTCGTAAAACTTTCCACTCGAAAGATTGAATGCAGGTTTTCCAGATCCTGAACCTGTATAGAACTGAATCTTCGGCATGAGAGCTGCTCCAGCAAGAAATGAGGCGGTGAGTGTGAAAGCCACGAATCGGGATGCTGCGGAAAAAATCATTGCATAAAGCATATCCAACCAATTCGGTTTCAATGCTCAATTCGCCCACCCTGCGATACATTGATGTTCTTCAATGCAGCAACCCTCCCCACAACTTCTTGATGAAATCAAAGCGAAACTTTTGGCAATCGAATCTGCGGATGCTGCAACAGCTGGACCTCACTGGGGCGCGATGCACAAGCTTCTTTTGAAAGCGAAAGTCGACGGCTCTTCTCTCTTGCCAATCGTTGGTAGGCGAGACTTTGCAGAATTGAAAAACGTTGTCGCCAAACTTCGTGGCGAAGAAGTTGTTGCTATTGTCAGAGAACCAGAACCGGTCATCGCTGAGATTGATCCATCTATCTTGCAAAGTGCTCTGAAAATGTTTCGGCGCCGAATGAAATTTTCCAGGCTCGACGCAGAATCGAAACTGGGCGTAGGTCCAATGAGCGGCGGCGCAAATCACCGCATCGAGTCGATGATCCCGCCGAAAGAATTCCCCTTAGCGGTCTGGGATGCGCTTGTTCTTGCGGGGAAACTGCGCCGTGAAGGCCAAGGGTTCTATTCGCTCGTTGATGATGGCACGCAAGTGCATTGGTAGATGATTTGATAAAGAGTCGCTGCGCAAGGGTGAATAGGGTCGACAGCCTTCAACTTTTCAAGCAGAACTCGACACGATCTCACATTTGTGCGAAACTGACGGTTATGCAAATTCAAATCGAACCTGGACATTCCAGCGGCGGAACTGTTGTTGGGCTGAATGGGAAATTGGACTCTGGGAATGCAATGCCAGTGGAAATTGCGCTCTTGGAAGTGATCGCAAAGGGCGAGACAAACCTGAAAATCGATTGCAAACAACT
>CAJCCX010000209.1 GCA_903961015.1 uncultured bacterium | reverse complement strand
TCCACTCCGCGGCGAAGGCAGCGGACTTGTCCCAGAGAAAATGGAATTAGGGATTGCGAGCGACACGGAAGCCGACGAAGTTGTAGATGACGGCGTGCGCGCTGAAGTAGCGCCGCGACGCGCGACAGTAGTCGGAGGCGTAGAGCCAGCCGCCGCCGCGAAACAAACGGTACGAACCAGTCGTGGGTCCTGTGGGGTTTGTCACGCTTGCTGATGAATAAGGCTCATACCAATCCTGGCACCACTCATAAACATTGCCTGCCATGTCATGCAAGCCAAGTCCGTTGGCAAGCTTGCCGCCCACGGCGTGGGTTTGGCTGCCTGACGCAGGATAAAACCACGCAATGTTGCCAAGCAGTGTGTCGTCGTTGAAGCCAGTTGGCTGTCCTGGATAACTGTGGAACGCCGTCGTCGTTCCTGCGCGATATGCATATTCCCATTCGGCTTCCGTTGGTAAGCGCAAACCTGTTACAGACATGAAACCACTTGCACTTGCGATCATGTTCCAAGAGACTTGTTCGACGGGCTTGGTGGTATCCGATGAGTAACCGTTTTGCGGCACGAAATAACTCGGATTGCTCCCCATCTTCGCCGTCCACTGAGCCTGAGTCACTTCATACCGACCCATATAAAACGCACTCAATGTCACTTGATGCGTCGGGCTTTCGTCGGAAGCGCACGCATACGAATTGGACGCGCTACATCCCATCATGAAAGTCCCACCTGGCACCAACAACATCTCGATATTCGTTCCGTTATCACGAACTCTCCATGCAAATCCACTTGCCTCAATCGCAGCGCGAAGATTCGCATCAGTCACAACGGCAGGATCTGGCGAAAGCTCCAACAGCGTTGCCCATGTTGGAACGACAATTTTCGCATACAAAAACGCATTCTGAAATGTCGATGTGCGACTTGGTGTCGTGATAGTGATGCTGACAGAGCCAGCCGCATGGGCTGGAGTCACAGCGGTGATCGTTGTTGACGAGACCACGACCATGTTTGTCGCTAGTGCGCCACCGATCGTCACGCTTGTCGCACCCGTGAAGTATGCACCTGAAATTGTGATCGGCGTTCCGCCAACAATCGTTCCTTGACCTGGTGCAACGGATGCAATGAATGGCGCACATGGGCCCCAACCCGCAAGCAGTTGTCCAAGATCAATTCCAGTTACCGCACCATCACCGTCGATGTCGGCTGGACAGTTTGCGCACGGTCCCCAACTTGAGAGGGTTTGCGCCAAGTCGACTCCATCGATGATTCCACTTGGAATGACATCGCCAGTGCACTGCCCCTGCACCGAAGAAGTTGAAACACCGAAAGTCATAGTGACTGCGGCAACGATTGAAAGCAGAATGTTTGGCAATTTCATATTTGGACTCCTGAAGTTGAACAACCGGAAAACCTAGAACGCATTCAAGATAGCCCAAGAAAGCCAAAACTCCAAGAAAAGTTTTAAGAAGCGGGAGAGGAAAGAAAGAAACGTTGAGTGGGGGCGAAATTGTGCGGAGTGAGTTGCATTCAAATCCCGTTTCTGCCATCGGTCTTTACCATAACCAATTCATGCCAGCACTCTCAATAGGTGGAAAGCGCAAGAAAACACCCGAGCGAACGGCGTCTCTGCCACCTTCCAATGGGTCAGAGTTGGCAGCAATAAAAGTTCGTCGAGCCAATGCACTCTTCACTGCAAT
>CAJCCX010000208.1 GCA_903961015.1 uncultured bacterium | reverse complement strand
CATCTTCTGCCCGAAACCATCTTGAACGATGCAGTGAATGAAGACGCTGCGAAACGGCAATCGACCATTCATAAAATATCGATTGAACATCACCATACGACTGACCCACAGCGTGATGATTTCGCGTGCAGTCGAAAGCACGGCACTTGGATTGAATGTGTCCAACATCCCTTCCATGCCGAATCGATTTGGGTTTGGCCAACCCAGCGTGCTCATTGGCCAGAGCGCACTGGAAAACCACGTATCAAGAACATCGGGATCTTGCGTGAATCCCGCTGCATTCAAGGCAGGAATGAGCGTCGCATCGAGCGACTCTGGCGGACAGACGAAGACTTCGATCCGTCCATCGGGAAGCGTGCGACGAATCTCTGCCGCGCCTCGATCAGTCCACGCAGTTGCGCTTGGAACTTTCGCCGCATCGAACGAACACGACCAAACTGGAATGCGGTGCCCCCACCATAACTGACGAGAGATGCACCAATCTCGAATCCCCTCATGCCAATGCTGAAATGTTTTTGCATATCGCGCTGGAAAGAATTTCAATCCTCCATCGCCGTCACGTGCTGCGCCTGGCACCGCATCGATAGATCCTTCGTATTGCTCACGATCCATTGCACGAAGCGCGCTTGCGCTCAATCGTGGATCGGTGACTCGGACATACCACTGGTCTGAAAGGTATGGCTCGACCGCAACATGACTGCGTGATCCGTGGCCGACGCTGTGTCGATAGGGCTTGACTGCCTCGAGAAGTCCGTTCGCTTTGAACCATGCAACCACAGCTTTGCGCGCGTCTTCACGTGAAAGTCCTACGAACTGCTTTGCGGTCGCACTGACATCGGTCCATCCGTGACGATCACTGATCGAACCATCGGGCGCCATAATGTTGATGACTTGCAGTTCGTGACGGCGACCGAGTTCCCAGTCGTTGGCATCATGCGCTGGTGTGATTTTCAAGAATCCGCTTGCAAACTGCGCCTTTGCGTCTTGCGGATCACCACCAAGAGAAACGGGCATCACAACATAATCGTCCTCGACGATTGGAATGACTCGATCGACGATCGGCAATCGCACACGCTTGCCGCGAAGTGCTGCGGCGCGAGGATCGCGCGGATTGATTCCGATTCCACTGTCACCCAGCATCGTCTCAGGACGAGTCGTTGCAACAGTGATGTGACCAGAGCCATCTTCGAGTGGATATTGCAGATACCAAAAGAATCCATCCACTTCTTCCATTTCGACTTCATCATCGGAGAGCGCAGTTTGGGAAGCAGGATCCCAATTCACCAATCGTTTGCCGCGCTCAATCAGACCGTCGGCGAAGAGGCGGAAGAATGACTCGCGCACCGCTGCGGTGCACACAGGATCCATCGTGAAACGCGTTCGAGCCTCGTCACATGAAGCACCCATTTCTCTCAGTTGCGCAAGAATGACTGATTCGTATTCGTCCTTCCAATCTTGCACTTTCGCCACGAATTCCTCGCGTGTGAAATCCGTGCGGCGTTTTCCTTGCATCAGCAAACGCTTCTCGACGACTGTTTGCGTTGCGATTCCAGCGTGATCCGTGCCTGGCATCCACATTGCATTCATCCCGCGCATTCGAGCAACACGGACAAGAACATCCTGAAGCGTGTTGTTGAGCGCGTGTCCAAGATGAAGCGCTGCCGTCACATTTGGCGGCGGAATGAACACTGAATACGGCGCGCCAGAATCCGTGGGCTGCGCATGAAAACAACCCGCTTGCGACCAGCGGGCGAGAATGGATTTTTCGTGCTCGATCGGCGAGTACGATTTCGCAAGCGTGATTTCTGTCATATCAAACCAAGTCTACCGATCGACCCGTGAATGGGCGGAGATCGATGTGTATGCGCTTGTGATGGCAATGCTCGTCGGCATGAGCAGTGGTTGCGGCCACTCAAAAAGCGCCGCCCCGATCGATCCCAACGACTCCGCCGCAATGCGAACTGCGATGGATGCTGTCGAAACTTCGCTGGGTTCTGCGCGCTTTGATGAAGCACTGCGGATCGCTGTGCGACTGACCGAAGTCGCACCAAAGAATGGCGATGTGTTTGAATTGCTCGGTCGTGCGGAGATTGCTGCGGGACTTGCAGCGACAAATCCTGCGAAGCAGAAGGCGATGCGCGTCGCAGCCGCTACTGCGTATTCGCGTGCGGTCGAACTGAGCCCGCCAAGTGCTGGATTGCTCAATGCCGCTGGAGTTGCAGCGCAAAGTTCTGGCGACCCGACTGCTGCAGTGGGATTTTTCGCGCGTGCTGCGAAACTTGATCCTTCCAATCCGCAGCATCCACTCTTTGCAGGGCTTGCGCTGTTGCAGACGGGACACATCGAAGACGCTCGAATTTCACTGGAAATTGCCCGAACACTCGATCCAAAATCGCCGTGGCCCGTGAGTGCGCTTTCAGGAATCGCACTGACTTCTGGCGACGCGCAAACGGCGCTTGCGTTGGCTCGCGAGGCGCGTGTGCTTGATCCACGCAATGATGAATTGCGTGTTCCAGAGGCGAAGGCACTTCGAAAGTTGGGACGACACCAAGAAGTTCTCACGCTGCTTCTGGCGCTTCCTCAACAGGCCAGGATGACTGAAGCAATCACGTGGGAAATTTCTTCCGCGCACGAATCACTTGGCGATCGCCCCGCTGCCGCTCAAGTCTGGGCAAAGTGGGCTGAAATATCTGGGACTCCGGAAGCTGCGGCTGATGCAGTGCGCAGATGGACCGAAGCAGGCGATCCAATTCAAGCGGCGACTTGGCGACAAGTCGCGCGACAGCGTGGATGGCGAGGCGAGTGACCTGTTCGATTGATTTCGCCTCCGTAAGAAAGGGCGCCAACTTTTCTAAGGCGAAACGTTCTGCTCTGATTGGGAGTTTTTAATTTTCGTCGGTGGAAGATTCAGCTTTCGTCGCAGGCTTCGCGTGCTCTTTGAAAAAACGAACAATCAAAACGGCCGCACCCTTGGGATATGAATGCCCACCATCATGAATCGCGGTGACCAGTGGCGCACCCTTGGTCGATTCATAAATTGTCGCAGTCAGGTCCCCTTCCTTCGCCCACGGCTTTCCCTCATCAGAACAGTCGTTGGCTTTGCGCACAATGGCAAACGTTGCTTCTTGATTTGAAAATTTCACGATGGGATCATTTGTGCCCGCAACATGCAGCACTGGCATGGGAACCAAATCTGACGCAGGCTTCCTGTACGCACCAGCAACTGGCGCAATAGCAGCGAAGGTTGCGCCGCGCGCTTGCCACAGCAAATAGCTGAAAAATCCGCCGTTGGAATGGCCTGTGGAATAGATGCGCTGATCGTCAACCTTGTACTCCTTGCGCATCGATACGAGCATGGCGTCAAAAAAATTGAAGTCGCGATCATCATTATTCCCAACCGCTGTTTGCCATCCAGATTTCTTACCTTCGGGATCGACAAGTTGACTGACTGTGGGCAATCCCTGCGGATAAACCAGAATTGCTTCGGGCCACGCTTGCAGCATTCCCGATGCGCGACTGGCTTGACTCGCAGTCCCGCCGTGACCGTGCCAACAAAAAACCAGCGGCGCATTTGCAGTTGCGTTTGCTGGCACATGTACAAGCGCACTGCGCTCAACACCATCCACATTCCAATTCTGTTTTACAAATGCTTCGTCGGTCTTGGCCGGAACCTCGGGAGTTTTTTCTTGGGCATGAATCGGCAGTGCGATAAATGAAATGGCCAGAATCAGTGATAAAATTCGCATAATTTATGCTAACGAATTTGGAAGAGTGACGCCGCGAGAGTGCGATCGCCATTTGTATGCTTGGGGAATGTCACGACCCACCGCTTCAACCAAGCCTGATTATGTTTTAGGAACACACGACGCAGAGCATGCTCGACTTGGAAAACAACATTCGCTCTGGCGCGAATTGGTGCATGACGGATGGAAGCGTGCTGGAATTGTTGCAGGCAATCGAGTGGTTGATGTGGGTGCTGGCCCCGGATTTGCAACCATGGATCTTGCTGAAATCGTGGGGAAAAATGGCCGTGTTGTCGCCGTGGAAATTTCCAGCAAGTTTGTGCAGGAGGTAAATGATCAGGCGAAAGCACGTGGTTTGAATCATGTCAGCGGGCACATTGTTGACTTGATGCATGAAGAGATTCCAACTCTGGATGGACCCTTCGATGCTGCGTGGTGCAGATGGGTCTGCATGTTCGTGCCTAAGGTATCTACATTGGTGAATCGCATTCATCACTCGCTTCGAGATGGCGGCGTAGCGGTGTTTCATGAATATGTTCAATATGAAACGTATGGATTGCAGCCTCCCTCTGAAGGAATTACATCATTTACTCAAGCAGCCATGAAAAGTTTCAGTGATCGAGGAGGCGAGACCAACATCGCTGGACGTCTGCTGAGAGAATTGCGTCAGCACGGATTTGAAATTCTTTCCGTCAAACCCATCGTGCGATCAGCGCGGCCTGCCGAAGATCTTTGGCAGTGGCCAGCAGGTTTTATTCGTACATATACGCCACGATTGGTGGAATCTGGCCAAGAGAGTGAAGCATGGGGAAAGAAAGTTCTTGACGAACTCAACTTGGCGGAACAAGATCCGCAGTCCATCATGCTCACTCCAACAGTACTAGAAATTATCGCACGAAATCGGCGCTTGTTGAAGGAGTAACGGACGCGCACGCCGCAAGCAAGATAATCAACAACCATTTCAACATCTAAAGAACTCAGTTACGTCGTCAACCATCGGCCACCATCGAGTCGAAGAATCACGCCTGTCATGAATGACGCTTCGATTGCCAGCCAAGCGGCACACTGCGCGGCTTCGATCGCAGTCCCTGCACGCTTGAGTGGAGTCCGTGCGATATATCGCGCCTGAAATTCTGGATCTGCGCCAACCGGCCATTCAACAACTCCCGGCGCGATGCCATTGACTCGTATAGAAGGAGCAAGTTCCACCGCGAGTGCTTCGACAAGTGTGATCAGCGCGCCCTTTGACGCGAAATATGCCGCGTGATTTGTATACATACGACCTTCTGCGTGCATGTCAGTGAAACAAACAACAGACCCACCTGCAGGCAAGATGCTCTGCGAAAGTTGCCCCCGCAGCGCCT
>CAJCCX010000207.1 GCA_903961015.1 uncultured bacterium | reverse complement strand
TTGGATTTGGGTCTTTGCGATTTTTATTGTCTTCTGCATTCCTGCGCAGAGGTCGGGGCGATATCTGCTCGAAGCAATGCCAGCGCTTGCGATACTCATGGCAACGCGTTGGCATCATGTTGGTCGAAATGCATTTGTCATATCGCACATCGCGATCATCGCAGTGCTCTTGCCAATCGGGTGGCTTTCATTCCTGCTCGGTCGTGAAGTTGGCTTCGACGCATTTTCATGGTGGCACTGGCCACTTGTTGCAGCATCGATCGCATTCGCCGTCATTTCAATCGTGCGACCTCGCTGGACTGCGATGTGTGCTGCACCTGCGTCGCTTGCTGTGTTCTTGTCGCTCTCCAGTTTTCTCAGCGTCTTCAATGCGCCGCTTGGAACCTTTTCTCAGCAAACCATCGATGCAACAGCAGATCACGTTGTATGGATTCCAGAAAACTTCAGATCTGTCGCAGAGAATCACCGATTTTTATTACCCCGCGCAACAATAAAAGGCTTCTCGTCGCAAGAGAGTTCACCGCCGAAAGATGAAGTGCAATCAAGCGATCTTGCGGTCGTCATTCTCCCGCTCTCATCGCCACAGCCAATTGGCGCGATTGGAAGTCGCATCGAAATGACCAGTCGACACACTGCGCGGCAAATCTGGGAGATGGCTACGGGAAAAGTTCAAGAGCATCTCTTCTGCCGAGCATGGATCGTCCCAATTACATCTGCTGTGCCTGCGAATCCGTGACTCCTCGCGCGGGCATGGTCTTCGCTATCCAAATCATCAAGCCAACTGCAACAAGTGCAAGTGTTGCAAATGCGCTAAAGATCAGATTCAGTGGTTGCCCCGCATCGCGCAGAATGCCAAATCCCCAATCAGCGGCGCCGCCACAGCTGATGCTGACAAAGTTCATGATGCCATATCCAGTCGCGCGCAAATGCGGCCGCGTGATTTGACTGAGAATTGGCATGTTATTGCAATCAAAGAATCCCCATCCAAGTCCGAAGAGCGCAAGAAATGTCACGGCAATTGTCAATGTCCCAGCATTGCCAACGCCAAAGAGTGCAGGGACAAGCAGTGCAATTCCAACAGCACTCGTATATGCACGACCACGTGGAGTTCGTTGCGACCAGCGATCTGCAAGCCAGCCGCCGATCATCACACCAACGAGCATCGCGATTGTTGTATAGAGAGTCGCTGAAACACCCGCCATGCCTTGTCCGATTCCAAATTCTTTTTTCAGTATCGCAGGCATCCAATCGCGGACCACCCATCCAGCAAGTGCAGGAAGTGTGAAGCACGCGACAAGCAATAAAAATGGAAAGCTTGTCAACAATTCGCTCGCCACGGCACGAATTGATGCGCGTTTTTCTTGAGCAACTTCAGCAATACGCACTGGCGCTTCCCGCAAGAAAAACCAAAGCGGTACTGCATACAGAATCCCAGCAATTCCCGCAGCATGAAATGCAAAGCGCCAGCCGAAATCCTGCGCATCTGCGACGTATCCGCCGAATCCTCCAGCCATCATGCCAACATAAATCGCCGTCTGGTGAAAGCCGATTGCGCGCGAACGTGTTCGCTGCGAGTGATAGTCAGTGATCAATGCAAGCGCGGCGGGAATATAAAAAGCTTCACTCACCCCCATCAAAGTGCGCGTCCACAGAAGTTCTTGATACGTCGTCACATTGCCTGTCAACCATGTCACGACTGACCACGCAAAAAGACTGCACACGATTGTCATTCGTCTTCCAAATCGATCAGCGATGAAACCGCCGAGTGGGCTCAAGAACGCATAGACCCATTTGAATTGACCGAGCATCAATCCCCAGTTCGCATCGGTTGCGACATCAGCAATATCCTTCATCACCGAAAACTTCATCGACGCCAACATTTGTCGATCCAAATAATTCAAAAGCGCCACAGGCCACAAGAGCGCAACAATCATCCATGCGATACGCATCCAGTTGCGGTCGTATGGTGTGGCAAGGATTGGAGTCACAATCACGCTGTCAAGAATAGAGAAAAGCACCGCCCGCAATTTTGCTTCAGGCGAAATCTCTCTACTACAGTAATGCCAATGATCAACCACTCATTTTTATCCTTATTTTTCGCCACTTCATCTCTGATCGTGCTGTGGCAGGGTGGTCTGGACAATGTCGCCTACGCGCAGAGTTCAGTCACTTCTCCAGAAGTTCTGCATATCTATTGGCTTGCCGGCCAATCAAATATGGAAGGACACGGCGTTGTCGATCTCGATGGGGCAGATGGATACAACGGCGGTCGTGGAAATCTTGCAAAGTTTGTCGATGATCCAGCGAATCAAAAGCTCTGGGGCGATCTTCGGGCAGCAGATGGATCTTGGGCGAAGCGTGATGATGTTTTCGTTTCGTATCTCACCGAGAACAAAATTCAGAAAGCGGGAGCGCTCTCCGTGGGCTATTCGTGCTATGACGATGCGCATCACTTTGGACCAGAACTTGGAATAGGCCGCTCACTTGGAAACCACTTCGACTCACCTGTTCTGCTCATCAAGACTGCATGGGGCGGAAGAAGTCTTGCGAAAGATTTTCGTCCACCAAGTTCTGGTGGAGTGACTGGTCCTTTTTACAACCAGATGATCAGCGAGTTCCGCGCCGCACTCGCTGCGATTCCAACTGCATTTCCACAACTTGCAAAGTGCACGCCGCAAGTTGATGGCTTCATTTGGTTTCAGGGATGGAACGACGGTTGCGACAGCGCAGCTGCCGCAGAGTATGAAGCGAATCTCGTGCATCTCATCGCTGATGTTCGCAAAGAACTGGGCGATCCAACGCTTCCTTTCATCGCTGGCGAAACCGGCAACATGGATAGCACGGATGGAAAGATTCTCCGAAATGCTCAGCGCAAAGCCTGCGAAAGCAAAGATGTGATCGGTGCGCGTTTCGTGCCGACGGCCCAGTTCTTGCGCAAAGCTGAAGACTCTCCCAACAAAACACACAGTCATCATTGGTTTGGAAATGGCGAGAGCTATCTTTTGATCGGTGATGCACTCGGTCGTGCAACTATCGAAATGGTCTCAACGCGCAGCAAGAGCAATCCCGAATCATCTCGCACAATCATCGACTTCAAAGGGCTCGATGTTGCAAAGCAATGGATGACTGTCAACGATGGAGTGATGGGGGGCAAGTCCAAAGGTGGGCCATCTTTTGTCGATGGAAAACTTGTCTTTGCAGGTTCAACCAATACTGATGGTGGCGGATTCTCATCGATTCGTGGTGATTCGAAGCAGTGGGGTATCGATGGATTCTCTGGTTTCGTATTGCGCGTGCGCGGTGATGGTCGCACGTATCAACTCGACACTCGAATCCAATCTCCTAATAGTCGCCGAGACATTTCATATCGCGCGGATTTCAAAACCGTCGCAAACGAATGGACCGAAGTGAAGGTTCCATTTTCAGCATTCAAACCATCGTGGCGAGGCACTGATCTCGAAGGACGCGTCCCAACTTTCGATCCTGCAAAACTCTCGTCGATGGGAATCATGATCTACGACGGAAAAGACGGTCCATTTCGCCTTGAAGTCGACACGATCGGGGTGTATAGAGATTCAATCCAAAGATGATTTCAAGCGGATCGCATACAAGAAATCTCCAGCGCCAATCAATTCAGACAAGCTCACCAACTGCTCAACAGGATGCTCACGTCGTGTCCTTCTGTCACGACATTGCCGTCGACCCAAGTTTCTTTGTGCCGATTTATGACACGTGTTTGGCGTGCTTGGCGTGTTTGGCGTGCTTGCCGCCCAACTTCTTTTTCTCGACTTCTGCCAAATATCGTTTGGTTGCGGCCGGAAGAACATTCCACATTTTTATGGCGAACACCAATCCAAGAACCGTGAACGGCAGCAGGAACATTGGCCAATAGGACCAACTTTCCGTGGCGAGAAAACCGATCACAAATGATTGGATCGCGCTGCCTGCATACGCAAAAGAATCTGCAATTCCCGTCGCAGTCGCCGCAGCTTTTCTGCCGCCAAAGTCCGCTGTCGCTGTGCCCGACATGATGGAATGCACGCCAATCACCGCCATCATGATCGTGACGGCGGAAATACCCATGACAAGCATTCGGTATTCCAAGAAGAATCTCAAGAGAGAACTATCTTCTGGTGTTGCGATTGCATTCATTGGTTGAACCGTCAGGCACACAATCATCAATGCGGTGGAGATCAACATGATGACTTGCATAAAGCCAGCGCTTGGCGCACGGCGTGAATTGAAAAACTTGTCGCTCATAAACCCAGCTGCAAATCCACCGGCAATGCCAGTAATGCAACCCCAGAATCCCCAGTTGGTAGTGATCTGCGTCACACCAAGCCCAGTTTCCTTGGCAAAGGTTTGATACCACTGCATAATGCCGTTGCGCAAAATGCCAGAGGTGAACTCGATCACACCAATGATCAAGATGATCTTGTTGGTGAAGATCTTGCGCATCAATTCCCAATAGCCATATTTTTTCCCATGCGCATCATCATGTGACGCATCATGCGTCTGAAAATCACTGAAGCCAGCTTCATCGGGCGTGTCTTTGAGAAGGATGACATCGATCAAAGCCCACACAATCATGATCATTGATGGGACGAGGAAAATCAGCCACAACGCTGGAATCGTTCGGCCATCAAGCGCAAACATGTAATTCAGCATTTCGCGCACTGCAGACGGAGTACTTGGTTGAGCAATTTTCACCGCATCGGCAATTGCACCGCCCCAATCAAACGCAAAGTAAACCCCGAGTGAAATCAGCGTTCCAAAGATTGCTCCAAATGTTCCGCGCTCCCGAACATGAAACCAAAATGATTTCACTTTGATCGTGGAAACAGCTCCGAAACTTTGGAAAAGCATGTTCAATCCATAGAGCACGGAGAACGCCACCACCAGATTGACTTTGAGCGCACCGTTGAGAAAGAGATACAGCACGCCCGCCATCGCGGCGTTCATAATGCTCGAACCAATTGCACCCACAAGAATTCCGCGCTTGCCCCCCACGCGGTCCACGAGCGGACCAATAAAGAAAAGCGAAACGGCGTACACCGTGAAGCCCACGCCGCCAATGATTCCAAAATCCTCCTTGGTCATCAGGTCGCCTAATGCGCCCTTCGCAACCACCAAGTTGTAACGGCCCATATACAAAAACGCATATGTCATTCCAAGCGGAAACCAATTCACAAACCGACGCAGCATAAATTTCCGCGTGTGATGCAGTGGATTGGTCAAAAAATACAGAACAATGATGTACGTCAAGGCCAAGCTGACAAGAAAGAGTTGCATAGGGTCCTTTGCTCTGGATTAAATCAGGACAAATTGATTCTCGATTTCGGGCAATTGTAATTGTTGGATCAAATGAATTTTTGCAGCAGCAGAATATGGGGAGCGTATCCAATGATTAAAGCGAGTGGAGACACATGCACAAAGGTCCGAAAAGTGTGGTTTCGATTTTTATTTTTTATTTTTGCTTCTCAGATTTGACTTCGACCAAATTCAAACTAATGTCAATCCACTGTTTTAAAACAAAAAGTTTTTTTATCAATTCTGGAGCAGATCACTATGACCCAAACATTCACAATTGGAGCGCTTGTCGCCACAATCAGCCTTTCTCTTTCCGCCCACGCGCAATACTCCTACTCAAATGAGGTGGGCCTTACTGCCTTCGGAAACCAGATCGTTGACCAGAACGGAAACAATGTTCGTCTGACTGGCGTCAACTGGTCGGGTTTCGAAACGCCGATCGGGATCGTGACTGG
Source organism: uncultured bacterium (assembly GCA_903961015.1). Lineage (GTDB taxonomy): Bacteria > Planctomycetota > Phycisphaerae > Phycisphaerales > SM1A02 > F1-60-MAGs104. The sequence goes on along the minus strand of CAJCCX010000207.1, from coordinate 1,884 downwards.
CCTGTACCTTGCTCCCACCGCGACTTTCAGCCCTGACTTCCGCGACTACTTGGAAAATATAAAGACTCTCGGCTTCAATTGCGTTCGTCTTCCGTGGTCGTACGCCAACATGAACTGCTCGGAGCCTGCCGCGCAAGACGAGGGCTGTAATTCCAACGGCCCTTGCACCACTACAGATTGCTACGACTTCTCAGTCTGCCCAGAGTGCGCGGACAAGAGCTATATCCAAGGGGCGGACAACCAAAAAAACCTAAAGACTGACAGCGATTTTTACAATCAACAACTCAACGCGCCGTTGTTTCGTCTGGTTTCCGGCGCGTACAAAGCAAAGACCCCGCTGGAGTGCATGGACGAAGTCATTAAGTACGCCGGTTCCATCGGCCTCAAGGTGATCCTCGACAACCACTGCATTAAATCCGGAGCGTTCGCAAGCCAGCCGCTCTGGTACACGAACGATGTAACTCAGCAGCAGTGGATCGATCAATGGGTTCTCCTCGCCGATCGCTACAAGAATGAAACGTACGATCCGCATCACGCAGTGATCGCCTGCGATCTGTTCAATGAGCCGAAGATGGATCCGCGGACCGCGGGTGGTTCGGCTTGGGCGACTGCAGAGGGCCTGACGGATGCACAGGCCAAGCAGGCTTGGAATCTCGCAGCAGAGGCATGCGGTAAGGCAATTCTCGCTGTGAATTCTCGGCTTTTGATCATGGTGGAAGGAACGCAGTGGGCAAATCCCACCGCGGTGTTCCCGACCGGTTCGGGCAGTGCGAACGGAAACGATTACACCAACTGGGGTGCCAACCTGATGGGCGCGGCAGTCGCACCAATTGACCTTGGGGTGTCGGACCTTGGGGTCTCGTATCAGAACAAGTTGGTCTATTCAATCCATGACTATCCGGGCACTGCGCAGACCCTAAGCGGAGGGGACCCTCTGCCGTGGTTCAAGAAGAAGCTTTATCCCAATTATCCATACAACCTTGCTGATGTGGCATGGGAGCCATTCTGGGGTTACCTCGTGGAGAACAACACCGCGCCGATATTCGTTGGCGAATTTGGCTCTTGGTTGCAGAAACCTCAGCTACTGCCCTGCGGCTATGTCACGCTGGATGACGAGCAGGTGAAATCCGACAAGCAGTGGGTGAACTCGCTTCTTCACTACATGCAGGGCGACTGGAATTTGGCAGAGACGATTAACGAGACGCCAGATTCACAGGCGATATCAGTCACTGTTGGCGATGACCCATTAAAATTAAAGAAGGGCATCAGTTTCTGCTGGTTCGGATTCACGCCCAACAGTAACGACACTGGCGGCATTCTGGACTGCGACTTCAGCACGACCGACGACACAAAGTACAATTACATCAAGCCTTACCTCGCAGATATGCTTCCGTCCTATCAGACCGCGCTCGCCAGCGACATGAATGGAGACGGCTTCGTTCGCGGCGAGGACATGGTGATCTTCTTATCACTCTGGAGACTCAACACTGGTGGATCGCGCTTCTCACGCGGCGATTTCAATCACGACGGTTTTCGCGACGGAGCGGACCTTGTAATTCTCTTGGGTCGGTGGCGGTCGGAGTGATGCCAAGGATTGAGGAAACGCACAGGACATGGGCAATTTGCCCATTCTGTGAACCTCCTCAGAATTCCTGATCATTCAGAATCGGCGAGTTTGATCTCGCATAAAGAACCGTCTCGCTGGGATTAATTCTTGGTCCTCTGCATTCATTCACGCCATTCACAGTTGGGTTGCAAGTGCCCGTCGTGCAACCAACGGTCTGACTGCGCCAACATGCCAGCGATCCAGCTTCACGACTTCGAAAACTTGAAGCCCCGCACCAAACACTAAGAATCAACTCATCAAAATCATGCAAAATTTTT
>CAJCCX010000206.1 GCA_903961015.1 uncultured bacterium | reverse complement strand
TGTAAGCGGTCTTGACTCGAAAGTTCTGGTTCTCAACAAGGTGTACACCGCTCTGCGTGTCGTCAGTGGACGCCGTGCCTTCACACTTCTGGCAAACAATGTCGCCGAAGTCATCTCCGTCGAATCTGGAAATTATGTTTCATATGACCTTGCAAATTGGGTCGACGCTGCGGAATATCAGCGCGCGCACGAACACGAAGTGCACGATTGGGTCACGACAACACGATTGGTGATCGCCGTCCCCAAGATCATTCGACTTCTGGGTTATGACCGCTTCCCCCGCGAGCAAGTAAAATTGAACCGACGAAATGTGTATGCGCGCGATGCAAATCAATGTCAATATTGCGGCGCGTCATTTTCGACCAAAGAATTGACGCTCGACCATGTCTTGCCGCGCGTTCAAGGCGGCGACAATTCGTGGACCAACTTGGTTTGTGCGTGCGTCAGATGCAACGCAAAAAAGGGCGGAAGAACTCCCACACAAGCGCGAATGAAGTTGATTCGTGCGGCAATCAAGCCAAAGAGAAATCCAGCTATTGCGCTTCGTTTAGGAAGTCCGAAGTATCAAAGTTGGAAGGCTTTCTTGGATGAAGCGTATTGGACGATCGAGTTGGAATAACTATCCAGCCATCGCGATATTCAATCCAACCACCAACCCATTATTGATTCCGTGTGCGACCATGCACGAGATCAAACTTCCACGCATCTCGCGTGCAAGACAGAATGCAACTGCAAGCGCACCCAGAATTGGAATAAAAATGATCCCCTGCGGATGGATCGCTGCGAAGATCAGACTTGATCCCAGTGCGGAGAAGAGGAATGACAGAAAGCGACCCCATCGACGCGAAAGATCGCGCAGATGCACAAAGAGCACGCCGCGAAAAATAATCTCTTCGACGATTGGCGCGGCAACTGCCGCGATGAACAACAACAGCACGCGCTGCGAAGTATCTCCATCGGCGAGCGCTTTCTGAATCGGATGCGAAGCCTGCGCCAATTCCTGCGGAAAAATCAGCGAAAGTAAAAGCGCAAAAATCGCGCCCACAATGACAATTGGTATTGCCGTCCCATAAACAGTCACTCCATAGAAAAACTCGCGGAAGAATCCACGCCCGCAGTGCAGACCGATGTCAAGGCGAATTTGATGCCATGACTTCCCAGAGCGCATCGGCAAAGCAAGCGCGATGAGAGGCAGAAACATCGCTCCAATTTGCATTGCAAGCGCTAGCCCTCCAGACAATCTTTCTGCGCGACTGCCAAACAACCCAACTGCGACTGCAATCAAGATCACCGCGATAAACCATCCAACGAAAATCCACGGGAGCGATTCTTGCAAGATGGTCGGTTCGCGCAATGGATTTGCCAATGTATTCGCCGTCCATCGCACCGCCACGATCACCAGCCAAACAAATCCTCCAAGTCCTGCGACCAACACGATAAATCCGAAGGTGAACAACGAAGCCATCAGCAACAATTGCGATTTCTCAAGAGCGCCTTCAAATGCTGGATCGGGCGAAACGGTCGAGATCATCAGCTCGCCATACCAGTCCAAATTCGCTTTGAGAAACTTGGCGTCTTCCGCAGAAATTGCTGTCGCTGCGCTCGTGCTCGCCGCACTCGCATCAGCCTTCTGTTGAATCAGCATCTGCACAATGCGCGCACAATTGAGAAACGCAGGTGGCGCAGATTCCGGATCCGCTTCAACACGAACGATCACTGCATCAATCTCTGTCGATGCGTTGGAATCTTCCCCTGCCCTTGTAAGCAGAATTGCTGCGCAAAGATTGGTGACTGGACTCTGTCCAACATCAAGCATCGGCTGAATTTGCTGGATTGCAATTCCAGTCATCATCTGGGCTGGACCACTAGCCAGCACTACCGAGACCATCTTTCCCTGAATGACATCCTTGAAACCCACCATGGAATCATCCTCGACTTCTTGGCCCGCAACCTCTTCGATCGCTTGCGCCTCGGCGTCTTCAGCAGCCTCCCCCGAAGCAAAAATCAAATCTAAGCACAAATAGAAGCCAATGCACGAAATTATCACTCCCCAAGCGCTCAAGACCGACTTTTGAGATTTGGACATAAGCGCAAGGTATCACCACGCCATTCCCTTGACACTTTCTGTGTTTTCGGTACGCTTTTACGTTCCCTCCTGTTGGGAGAGTTTCGCACAAAAAGAGTTTTCGAAGGACAAGATCACTATGCCCCGTCAAACAACATTCGTCAAGCCAGGACAACTCCCAACCACATGGCGCGTCGTCGATGCCGAAGGAAAAGTCCTCGGTCGTCTCGCGACTGAAATCGCCACCGCACTGATGGGAAAGCACCGTCCCGAATACACGCCCAATGTTCTTTGCGGCGATTCGATCATCATCACGAATGCTGCGAAGATCGTGTTGACCGGTCGCAAGGGATCGCTCAAGACCCTCCGCAAATGGAGCGGATATCCAGGTGGCTTGCGCGTCCGAACATACGACACATTGCTTCGTGATGATCCGACAACGCTCGTGACTGAAGCAATCATTCGCATGCTTCCTCGCGGACGCCTCGGTCGAAGAATTCAACGCAATCTGCGTGTCTTTGCGGGAACAGAGCACGAACATCAAGCACAACAGCCAACCACAATGAAGACCAAGGCATAAACCCATGACAACTCTCAATATTGGATCAGTCAAAGTCGCCATCAAGGAAACCGCCGGCGTTCATGCCATCGGAACAACGAAGTCTTCTCTTCAGACCGTCGCTGACAAAAAGGGTTGGTACTGGGGAACTGGCCGTCGCAAGACTGCGACCGCGCGTGTACGCGTGAAGCCAGGCAGTGGCGAATTCTTGATCAACGAAACTCCGCTTGTCGAATTCTTCGTCGAGGACCGCGATCAAAAGTCGCTTCTTGGCGTGATGGACAAGTGCTCCCTCAAGGGAAAGATGGATGTCCGCGTGACTGTTGCTGGCGGTGGATTCACCGGCCAAGCAGGAGCCGTCTTGATGGGTTTGGCGCGATCACTTTTCGCGTATGACTCGAACTTGGAACCCGTTCTTCGATCCAACTCTTTCTTGACGCGAGATTCGCGCAAGGTCGAGCGTAAGAAGTACGGACAATCCGGCGCTCGTCGTCGATTCCAGTTCTCCAAGCGCTGATTCAGTTTGTATTCACTCCGATGCAGCAGCCATTTTATGGCGCAGGTATTTCGTTGCGCATTCGCCCTATATGGGGAATGCAATTCAGCGAATCGCCCGCCCGAGCATTCCCGCGATAACACTGATCGGTTTGCCTTGAGACTGCGACATTTGTGCAATCGTCATCGGCGCATTTCCATCCCAACCAATTCGCATCCACCAAAGTTCTCGACCAATTGCACCCGCAGAGATTTTTCCCACGCGACGAGCGAGCGCATCCGTTGAAATTTGCCACGGACAGACCACATCAATCGGATCGCGCGTGGGAATCGGTTGGCCAAGAATCGACTTTGATGCGCTCAATTCTGGATTCAACGAAATCAACTGTCGCTCGACTGCCTGCGAGACTGCACGCTCGATGCGCACACGACCACTTGCGATGTTGGCAGGACTAGATTCGCGCACAACCATCAGCAGCGATTCTGCGCAAAGAACAAGCAGTTTCTTCTGTGCGTCTGGTGTGAGCAGTTCGATCTCTCCCCCACTCCAAATTTTCAAACGCGTCACGATCAGTGGCATCGACTGAATCAAGAGTGATCGCAGCAGCAATCTCGCCCAGCGCAAATCCGTTTCGATTCGATCGAGAATTTTTTCGCTTGGCCGAATCGAAGGAAGCGCGCGCGTCGATTTCTGTGCGCTCCACAACAGAAATCTCACTGCCATCAATTGAGCGCCACTACCGAGTGCAACATTTCCCTTCGATGCAAACCACTCACGCGCATCACGCATTGGCGATGCACTACAGAGATTATTGCAAACGGTATCGCTGGCAAGAATCACTTCACGCGCATCATCGCGTGCAAAGGTCGTTGGGATTTCAACTTCTTTGGGCGAGAACGCGTCGGCGTGCAGAGCCAAGAACTGCGCCCGAACCTTGTGCAAAATCCGATCCGCTGCGGGCTGAGAACAGCACAGTTTTTCGGCAATTTGCGCAGGTCCCAGACCTCGGCACCACGCCGCGAATGCCAGCGTTTCGGCTTGCGGAGCGCGCGGCTTTCGTCCCACAAGTTTCCCCTTCGATGCCGCTGGGTTCTTTACCAAGAGCACACGAACACTCTCGGCGCTCACGCCAACATCTTTGGCGATCGCTCGTGCGGCGACAGAAATTCTCCGTTCGCCCTTTGCCGCAGACTCGCCCGCGTGACGCAAGATCGCTTCTCGCACCGTCGGCGTCAATCGATTTATGCGCGCTGCTTGTGCCAGCAGTGGCGCGTGACTTGCAGCGAACGCTGCCGCGTCAACTTTGCGAATCGCCATCACAAGCGGTCCCGAACGAATCGCTACCGAACGCCGCATCCAACACGAAGCTAATCCCACTTTGCGCCAGCGATGAATTGTGCGCTCGGTCACTTGCCACTCTTGTGCGAGCTTTGGAATTGTCACCCCACTTCCAAAATCTTCTGGCGATCGCCGAGACATTCGCAGCGCGAGTTCGACAAGATCACGAGACAAAGATTCGCCCACGATTTTCAGTTCGCTTTGCTTCGAGCGCTTCTCAACTCGAAACTGCGTGATGCGCCAGATGACATCGTTCCATCCATACAGTTCGCTTGGATTGATTTGTTCCAGGAGAGTTCGCGTTGCGTTCAATTGGCGTCGTGCGGCGTCGCTTGGCACGAACGCCAATTGTTTCGCCAAACTACGCATTTCATCCAAGATGAAAGCACCAGATCGCGGCATATAGATTGAAGGGTACGACGACTCAGCCGGTCATTGCGCCGGGCGATAGACGGTCGATTCGCATGAGATCCGCTGTAATGGTTCCCGTCGATTCACCCACATATTGACGGGGAATACGTGGATTTATTCGGCAGAGCAATTCGTATGCGTGTGCGCCAACTGCTTCGGCAACCCGTGGCAGAAAGTTGCGAGCGGATGGCTGTGCGCCATACAACTCTGCTGTCATTCCGATGTGGCCGTCGCCGTATGCAATTGATGGCGGTACATCCGTCAAGTCCACCATGATCTGATCCATGTTGACTGCGCCAACAACTGGCACATCCCAAGAGCGCGAAGCACTTGCCGCGCTCGTTGGCGAATCTGCAATCACACGAATCCAGCGACGATCGCTCTCTGCAGATCCCGCTGGATAACCGTCGAAATAGCCCACGGGAATAACTCCAAGCCGAGTCGGACGACGAGTGGTCCACAATGATCCATATCCAACTGCAACATCGCACGGCAGTAATTTTGTGTGCACAATCTGCGATTCCCACTGAATGATTGATTCGAGTGGCAATCTCCAGCCGTCATCGGAGTGCGATTCGACCAACCCAGTCCACGCAAGTCCCGTTCGCACCATCTTGCGATGAAAGCGAGAATCCCGCAGAATTGCGTGGGAATTTGCAACATGAATCAACGCGTCATTTGGGATATGCGCGGCGTGATCTGCAAGCAATTTCTCGAACGCATCCATCTGAGTATGCGTTCGCACATCATCCACGCGACTGTCGGAAAAGTGAGTGAAGATTCCGACCAAGCGCAACCGTCGTTCATCGGCGATCAATGCCAATGTTCGGCCTGCCTCGCTTGCAATCACGCCTCCGCGCGACATTCCCGTATCGATTTCAAGATGGACGGGGATCGGCCCACCGCCGAGTTGCTCGGAAATTGCAGCGAGTTCGCGCGCGTGCGATTCTCCATGGACGACAAGGTGCAATCGGCCCGCGAGCAAGAGCCGATGAATCTCTCCACCAAGTTCAATCTCGCGAACGGGCATCAAGACAAGTTGCGGAGTTGTGACTCCAGCAAGGGAAATCGCTTCAGCCTGAGCAAGGTTGTACACCGCCAACATGCTGACGCCGCTT
>CAJCCX010000205.1 GCA_903961015.1 uncultured bacterium | reverse complement strand
TTGCTCCTTGTGTTATTGCGAGGGATCAGAATATCGTGCAATTTGGCTTCACACTTACGTATCGCCTTATTTCTTGTTGGAAAATATGCAAGGAATATGGATTCTTCTATAATTGCAAACATGAAGAAATCAAACAAACTTATTGTTTCTCTTGCCTTTTCGGCTCTTTTAGTTTCAGTTGGCGCTGGCTTTGCTGCGCGAATGAACTCCGCGGTAACGGCGATCGCCCCAGAGGACGCGTTGAAGGCCGCCAACGCAAAGTTTTATTCAAGCATCAACACAATGCTGACCACAGGAAATACAGACTCATTTTCAGATGTTTGGTCTCATCGTGATAGTGCTTCCAACTTTGGACCCAGTGGTGGTCGCCAAGTTGGATGGAAAGCGATCGACGCTGAATTCAAGCGTGAAGGCGCAATGAAGATGGGTGGAAATGTCACCTGCGAGGACATGGTCGTGACTGTCGACACTGACGGCGACACGGGATACATCACTTGCGTCGAAGTGGGAAACAATATGACCATCGATGGCAAGTCAAATCAAGTGACGTTCCGTTCCACCAATATCTATCGCATGGAAGATGGCAAATGGAAATTGGTACATCATCACACAGATGTTGCTCCAGTGATGAAGGACAGCTCTTCAAACGCTACAAATGTTGCCGCACCGAAAACTGCGAAGTAACTGATATCAGCCGATAGTCAAGCCCGACGAAATGGCACAGCAGCCATTCGCCGGGTTTTTCTTTTGCAAAGCACGATCCACTACTCTCCAGACTCGCATGCCAGAAATGACAACAGTCGCCACCAAACCGACATCGCCAGCACTCAAGATCGGCGTCATTGCTTTCGGCGCTGTCCTGCTTCTGAGTTTTTATCAACTCACGATTGAAAATTCCTATGCGCCGCTGCGACCCGAAATCGCCGTCGATCTTCACCTGAATACGTTGCAGACCGCACTCATTTCCAGCTCCTTTCTAATTGCGTATGCGCTGGTGCAGATACCTGCCGGATTCTTGATCGACCGTATCGGCACCGCACGAATCTTGCCATTCGTTGCGATCGCCACAGGATTAGGTGCATTCTTCATGAGCAAGAGCGACGGGATGACTGGCGCCGTAGCGGGTCGATCATTGATGGGAATTGCAGCTGCATTTGGTTGTCCCGCAGCAGCTTCGGTCGCACGGCGCGCTATACCGCTGATGTATTTCCCTCTCTGCATGGGCTTGACGGATATGGCTATTGGACTCGGTGGAGTTTCTGGAACCTGGGGCGGAAATGAATTGCAGGCGATGACTCATTGGCGTACCGCATTACAAATTGCTGCGGTTGCTGCACTACCTCTTTCGCTGATTCTATTTTTCGCAATTCGAAACAGGTGGTTCGGATCTGATTACAAACCCACGGTTGAGTTTGAACCAAAGCTTTCTGTCGTTGGCACGATCAAAGATCTCTGGGCGCGAAGAAATGTGCGAATCGCATCGCTTATTTTCGCTGGCGGATGCGGCACGATCTGCGGCTTTGGCGGAATGTGGAATATGCAGCTGGCAGAATCTTGGGCATGGAAGGAACCGCAAGCGATCTTGATTGCATCTAGTTTGTATGTTGGGCTTGCAATTGGTTCTCCGTTGACCGGATCGCTCGGCGTGCGGTTTGGATCGAGAGCAACAATCTTGACGTGCATGTCAATAACGCTCCCCGCGTTTCTTTTCTGGCTACTGGTGCCGATTGATTGGCCAATTTGGTTTGATGCTCTCAATGTTGCAGTCATTGGGGCAGGTTTATCCTCGGTCACACTTGCATTTGAAATCGCAGGGAGATCCCTGCCCTCAGGACGGGTTGCGACCGCAATTGCAATGGTCAACCTCGCTGGAATTTTCGCTGGCGCGGTACTGGAGATTATTCCAGGCATCGTCACTCATTTTCTTAACGCTTCACCGCTGCATGAAATGCAAATTGCCAACGCAGTTTTCGCTGTGATGCTGGTGGTCACCATCTGGGCAACCACTTTGGTTCGCAAGGCGGAATGATTTAGCCAACGTCGACTTTGGGTTCCCGCTTGCCTGCAATAAGCATGTAAATCGATGGAACAACAAGCAACGTGAAGAGTGTTGAAATGATCATGCCCGTGACAAGCACTATCCCGATTGAGTTTCGCGCAAGCGCACCTGCGCCAGTCACAAGGACCAGCGGGAAATGCCCGACCACTGTCGCAACACTTGTCATCAAGATTGGCCGTAAACGGGTCATCGCGCCTTCTTTGATTGCAGACGCTTTATCGTGCCCTTCGCTTTGCAAGTGATTCGCAAACTCGACGATCAAGATTCCATTCTTGGCCACCAGTCCCACAAGCGTAATCAGACCCACCTGTGAATAAATATTGATCGTCGTCCATCCCAAGAATGTAAAGATCAGCGCACCAGAAATGGCCAGAGGAACCGATCCCAAGAGCACGATCAAAGGATCGCGAAAACTCGAAAATTGCGCCGCAAGGACGAGATAAATCAGGCCAAGCGCAAAGCCGAGTGTGACGGCAAGCGACGACCCCTCCTGCCGCAACTGACGAGATTCGCCAGCGTAATCGATGGTGTATCCCGAAGGAAGCAACGGCCGTGCAATGTCCTCAAGTGCACGAAGAGCCTCTTCTTTCGTAACTCCGGGAGCGACGCCACCAGAAATACGAATGCAATTCTTTTGCTGGAATCGATTGAGTGTTCGTGGAGCCGCTTCCGTTTTTAATGTAACGAACGAACCCACGCTCACAAGCCCACCCTCGGCAGTTCGCACCTTCATCTGCAGAATGTGATCAGGAGTCGCACGCTCTTCATCGCGAATTTGTGGAATCACCTTATAACTTCGTCCATCGAGATTGAAACGATTGACATAGCCACCCGCAAGCATCACAGCCAGATCTCGACCAATGGCTGCGAGATCGAGCCCCATGTCCGCAACTTTATCTCGGTCGATGACCAATCGCGTTTGCGGCAAATCGATCTTCAGATCAGAGTCTGCGAACAAAAACTTCCCGCATCCAAATGCTGCACCAACAAGCTGATTGGAAAGATCGGCCATCTGTTCGGGTTGATCAGAACTTGAGATGACCATTTCCACGTCAAACTGCCCCGCGCCAGGAAGTGGCGGAGGAAGAATCGGGAAGGCTCTAATTCCAGCGATATTTGAGACGAGCCCATACGCCTGAGGTTGAATCTCTTTCGTCGTACGTTTGCGCTCATCCCATTTCAGCGTTTGCATCCCGCCGAAACCTGCAGATGGCGAAATGAGAACGCGCCAGACAAATTTCGTTTCTGGAATCGAAGCGAGTGCGTTGGACATTTGATTGACGGACTCTCGCGTCACATTCAGCGTCGCATCTGGTGCAGATTGCAAGACAAAGAAGATTCCGCCTTCGTCTTCGGTTGGCGCGAGTTCTTTGCCTGAGAACATATATAAAGGCACCGCAGCTAGTGCAACCAACACGGCGGCAACCGCCATCGTCCACCGAAGAGAGAGTGTGGCATCTAGAACTTTTCCATAGAAAATACGCAGCCGATCAAAGAGACTATTCACAAAGAGAGTGAATCGACCTTCGCTTCCATGGCGCGGAACAAGTTTGGCACTCATCACAGGCGACAATGTGATCGCCACGATGCCCGAGACAACAACTGATGCTGCAAGAGCGAATGCGAATTCGCGAAAGAGCACTCCAGTCAATCCACTTTGAAATCCGATTGGGGCATAGACCGCAGCAAGCGTGATTGTCATCGACACAACTGGCGCAAAGAGTTCGCGCGCACCGCGCATTGCGGCGTGGACGCCCCCCATCCCATCGCGTATATGGCGTTCCACATTCTCAACCATCACGATCGCGTCATCGACGACCAATCCAACCGATAGGACAACCGCCAGAATTGTCAGGAGATTCAGCGAAAATCCCATCAAATACATGAAGATGCATGCACCCGCAATCGAGATCGGAATTGCAACGAGCGGTACCAATACTGTTCGCACAGATCCCATAAAAAGGAAGACGACAATCGCCACGATTGCAATTGTTTCGGCGAGCGTAATGCCGATTTCCTTCAGCGCATTGCGCATGTAATACGTGCCGTCATAGGCCAGATCCATTTTGATCGATGCTGGTAGTGAAGGTCTAAGTTTTTCCATCGCCGCATTGAGACGTTGCGAGACATCGATCTCGTTGGCTCGGGGTTGCGGCCAAACTGAAAGATAGATCGCAGGCTTGCCGTTGAATCCCGCTTCGCCGAGAGGTTCTTCGCCCCCAAGTTCGACAGTGGCGACATCACGCAGACGCACGATTGAACCTTGATTTTCTCGGACGATCAACGCGTCAAAGTCCGTGACTGTTCGAAGATCTGTATCCGTGAGCAAATCAACTTGGACGCTCTTGCCTTTCGTACGCCCGACCGCAGCGACAAAATTATTTTTCTGAATCGCAAGCCACACTTCGGATGGCGTGACGTCAAGTGCGGTCAACTTTGCCTCGTCCAACCAGACCCGCATCGCAAGATTTCGCTGGCCCTCGATACCGATGCGCTGCACGCCTTCAATTGTCGCCAGAAGCGGCTGGATCTCGCGAGCGAGATAATCATTGAGAAGCGTCAAATCGAGCGTGTCCGAAACAAAGCTGACATAAAACGTTGCAAATGGGCGGTCTGCACGCTGAATCTGAATGACTGGAGATTCCGCCTCGCTGGGTAATTCACTTCGTACCTGATTGAGGCGGGCTGTAACTTCAGCGAGCGCATCACTCGAGTCATGATTCAACCGCAGATGCACGGTAATCATGCTCATGCCTGGCATGCTGGAACTCTCGATGTAATCGATTCCATCGATAGCTGATACCGCTTTCTCAATTGGCGTCGTCAGAAATCCACGAACGGTCTCGGCGCTGGCACCGATGTACATCGTGTTGATCAGGATCTTGGTCGATTCGATACGCGGGTACTGACGCACGGGCAGAGACATCGCGCAGCGCCAACCGACGGCGAGAATGATGACATTGATCACAATCGCAAGAACCGGACGCTTAATGAAGATGTCAGTGATCGACGTCATTGCCCTTTGGTTTCGATTCTTGAGTCGCTGTTTCAGCGACAGCCGCATTGGAAACTGCAGTCGGCTCCTTGATCAAGACACCTTCGCGAAGTTTGAAAGAGCCAGTCGTCGCGATGCGTTCGCCTGCTTTCAGTCCCTCGAGCACAATCACATCTTCACCCACCGACGGTCCAAGTTTTACTGGTCGTTGAGTCGCACGATTCTGCCCCTTTGCAACATCTTGGACGACAACCCAAACATGATCACCATATGTCGCACGCCGAATCGCCGTCGCCGGAACTGCGATATACGAATTTGGTTCGTCTACAGGAACGCGAATTTGCACAAACATTCCAGGCAATATTCGACCTTCGCGATTGTCGACCATTCCTCGAACACGCCCGTTGCGGGTGTCATTGCTGACTCTCGCATCGACCGCGACAACTTCAAGGTCAGCACCATCTGCGCCAAAGATTGGTCCAGTCGCCTTCACGACAAGTCCGATGTGCACGCGAGCAAGATGCTCTTGCGGAATTGCGAAGTCGAGAAAAATGCGATCGGTGATCTCTTCGAGCGCGACAAATGTTGTCCCCTCTGCAAGATATTGACCTTCGTGCAGCGTACGAATTCCGGCATGTCCACGAAAGGGCGCGTGAATGATGTGCTTCTCAACAAGCACCTTCACTTGCTCGACGCGAGCCTTCGCCTGATCCACTTCGGCAAGAAGTCGATCGGCATCCGCCTTTGCAGATTCGACAGCAGAGCGTCGACGATCGATTTCTACTGGACTCGATGCGTTGAGTGCGTTGGCTTCGTCAGTTCGTTTGAGTTCCAATTCTGCAAGGCTGAGACGTGTTTTACCAACGTTTGCGTTTGCTTCGGCAACTCGAACCGCTGCGTTCGCGGCGGAAAGATTCGCCTGTTCCGTTGAGTCATCGAGAGTGAGCAACACATCGCCCTTGTTGACAATCGATCCCGACTGGAACTTCACTTCCTTCACGATTCCCGCTACCTCGTTTGCCATCGCAACAGAACGAAGTGAAAAAGCAGTTCCGACAAGACTTGACGTTGGTTGCCAGATGATTTCCTTGACGTCTGCGATGTGCGCAGCCTCGCCATATTCAGGCATTGCAGCTGGATTATTTGCCGCGCTGATCTGGCGCATCTTGAACAGAGCCAGTCCACCACCGACTACGCCAAGAATGACGAAGATAGCGATACCTGCGGTGAGCGTGGAAGACTTCATGGGGGGCTACAGACTGAACAACAATTGTTGATCCTAGCGTGATCGGGAGTGACTGGTTTGGTGAAGTGGGATATCTACCCAAAAGAACAATTGACTTTATTGGCTCATCAACGACGGATATATGAAGACTGGATTATCCAGAAAATCACTTGGGCGTATCAGACTTTTTCGCATCCGCCCCCGCATTCGCCTTCTCCGCTGCGGCCGCTTCTTCAGGTGAGGCCTGTACATAAAGCGTGGACTTCTCAATGGACATTACGTATTGGCGATTCAAATTAAAGGCGTACGCCTTGGTTGCTGCGGTGTTGGCTTCATTCAGTTGCTTCATCAGCTGATCAAACTGCCCCTGTTTATAAGCCTTGTCACTTGCATCAATCGCCTTGTCCAACGCATCTTTCGCCGTGATTGCGAGCTGGCGCATTTGCTGCAACTTCTGCACCGTGTCTTGAAACGACTGATTCGCTTGCGCGTCATTCAACGAACACACTTTCAAAGTCTTGCTTGGCGCGCTGCCGTCGGTTGGCGCGGGTTGCTTGGCAATTTCTTCTTCGGTCAACACAACAAATATCTGGCTATTTTCTGGAACGCGCACATAGTTGCGCATGATGGAGTAGCCGTATGACTTGGACATGGTTTCGTTGTCAGCCTCCAATTTTTTGACGGCTGCATCAAGTTGCGATTGCAACGCCTTGCGAGCGTCGCTCCCCGCGGGGGCTTCGTTGGTGGACGCATTCAACTTCACAATTTCTTGTCTCTGCGACTGAATCACTTGCACGTTGCGCGTGAATTCTTCGTTGGCTGCCATGCCATCAATGGAGGCCACTTTCACTAATACAGATTGCTGTTGTGATGGATTGCTGGCGGCGGCTGGCTGTTGTGCAGATGCGGCTGGTTGTTGCGCAGGCTTTTCTGGCGCACTTGAAGTTGAGGCACCCACGGATTCTGTCGAAGTCTTGGCTGCAGGTGCATCGCTTTGATTGCAACTTGTGAGCATGGTGCAGAAGATGAGTGCGCCTGAGGCGTAAGTGAAAACGATCGTGTTGATATTCATAGCCTGGGTCCTTTGTTGATATTGATGCAGATAATTCCTACAAATACAAATCTAGCATTTTTGTTTGAGTATTGCAGACAGAAGTTTATTCTCTGCGCCAACCAGAACACTGAGAAACGTAAAAAATGTCATTGGTAAATACAAACGAAACAGCGCCACGTTTTCCAGTAAGAAATTTCAGCGTGAAGCCAACGGCACCGCGACCGCGTTGACATTCACTGGAACATCTCGCTTAGTCTTTTTCAATTGTGTTGTCGCGGGTGTTTGGCTTTCATCACTTTTGCCCCCAGATTTTTGCGCGTCATTTTTCTCGTCATCGTCAAGCGTTTCGGCATCGCCCAACAAACCCATTGGTGGAAGAATGGACATCATTGGTGGGATAACGTTGGCGGGATTGCCATAGCGCAAAATCGGTCCGCCTGTCGCGCTCAGATCAAGCACCTCGCCGCCAACACCTATGAGCAATCCGATGGTGATGGTTGTTGGATACGTGACTTGCGAATACAAACTGAGCGTTCCAAGCCCGTCTACATTGCCTGTTGGATTGGAGAACTCGGCGCGATTGCCGGGATTGCTTCCACCCATGATTGGCGCAACGCTGAAATACACCTTGCCACCAACCACATAATCAACCATCGGATCAATCACGGTTCCACCCGTGCTGGTGATAATTGGACCAGCGTTACGACCAAGTAGCGTAATACTGTCGGCATCCACGCGGAAATCCCCAATTGCGGTGACATCACCAAGAGAAATTGATGACGCATTCATGCCAGTAAGCCCAAAGATCGACACGCTTCCAAGCGAAGTCAATTTGTGGTTCTGCCCCATCGCGAAATTGTCACAAATAAATTCTATGTCGCTCATTGCAACGATTGTCGCCATCGTTGCTGGACTTGCGAGCACACTGCTCGCGCCCGTGTTCAAGTTGACTGAAGCGGCCCGCACCGAACCAACCGTGCCTGCGAATGTGATGGTGTCGCCAACATCGATGCCGCAGTTCACAGACAACGCTCCAGTGAGATCAATGACATCGTTGAAGGTGGTCGTGCCTGTGCCCGCGACTTGCTGCAAACTTGCCGCGGTGATCGCTCCGGCCGTCACATCCTTGGCCGATGTGATTGTGATTGCGCCAAGTCGGCCAACCGCACCAACTCCACCAACGAACGTGATGTCGCCCGCGCCTGCGGTCAACGCAAGGGATTCTCCGCCAACATTCCCGTTGAGCGTGCCACCAACGTAAATGTCTCCG
>CAJCCX010000204.1 GCA_903961015.1 uncultured bacterium | reverse complement strand
TGAGGATCAACTCTTGGCGCAGAATCGCCTTGGCCGGAATGGCGGGACTGACGGTTGGACTTTGCCATTAGCGCGACGCGAGTTCTTGCGTAAGGGATTCGCCGACAATTCGCTCACGCATCAGTCGGCCGATCTTGAATCGCACAGCCTTGCGAGCTGGAACTTGTACCTGCTCGAGTGTCTTTGGGTTCTGCGCAATTCGAGCGGCGCGCTCGCGGACTTCAAAGACTCCAAAGTCGCGGAACTCCAAGCGATTTCCATTGGTCAATTCGTCGATCATTTCATCAAGAAACAACTGGATAGTTTCCTTCACTTCGCCACGCTTTTGGCCAGTCTTCTCTGAGATTCGATCCACGAAATCTTTTTTTGTAATTGTCGACATTTCAATACCCTTCAGTGTGAGAAGTCAAAGGTGCCAAATGAGTTCACAAGAAATTATTATTTGTCTGTCGCACAGAAATTGTTTCATTGAAATTAAAACATATTTCTTCATGACATAAGTATCTTCAATCTCGCCAAGCGAGTCAAGGGGTTTTCAAGAACTCTTGACATTTCCACCACTTACAAACTGAGCACGCACACGTTCCACCACGGAGGTCGTGGATAAGCCAGGACGATGGGCGACTAAAGATAATTTTATGCCAAGTTCCTTGACAACGGCCGATTCCGTGATCTCTTTACTCTCATAGTCCCCTCCCTTGACATACACATCTGGAATCACCGCGCGCAACAATTCCGCCGCTGAAGGTTCTTCAAAGATGGTGATGTAATCAACTGAGGTCAATTCGCCCAGAAGTTCCGCCCGATCTTTCTCACAATAGATCGGGCGATCATTACCTTTGAGTGAACGAACTTGTTCATCGCAATTCACACCAACCACCAAAATATCCCCAAGAGTTTTCGCCTCGCGTAAGTATCCAACATGCCCCGCGTGCAGAACATCAAAGCAACCGTTGGTCAGCACGATGCTTCGACCTGCGGCACGATGCGCTGCGATTTCTACTAAGAGGTCTGCTCGTGATCGAGTCTTTCCCATCGATGCCTGCGTGATGCGAATGACCTGCGCTTGAATTTCCGCCATCGTGAATGCACGCACTCCGAAGACTTCGACTTCCATACCCGCAGCGATATTTGCAAGCGTCACTGCTTCCGGCCACGGCATTCCATTTGCAATCGCGCCTGCGAGAGTCGCAAGCACCATATCGCCCGCGCCAGCGACGTCATAGACCTGGCGAACGACAGTTGGGAGGTGGACCGCAGGATTTCCTTTCACTTCCAGAACTGCTCCATATCGATCGAGCGTGACAACAACTGCATCGAGCGAAAGATTTTTCAACAACGAAGTCGCCATCTCTATTGATCCTGCGACGACATTCGCAGGATCGATCGTCCGACCTGTGGCTTTCTCAGCCTCGGAGCGATTGGGCGTGATCACCGTCGCGCCTCGATAGCGCGAATAGTCGCTGATCGCAGCGGGATCGACCAACACAGGAATCTTCTTCGCGCGACAGAGCTCGATCAACTTTGCACAAAGTTCGGGAGTGCAAACTCCCTTGGTGTAATCCTCGATGCACACCACATCGCATGCACCCAATCGTGCAGAGATCGCATCGAAAACTTTCGCTTGAATCGCAGCAGAAAGCGGCTCTCGCGATTCGACATCAATGCGAAACATTTTCTGTGGATGTCGATGCTGCGCCCGTCCAATGAGACTGCGCTTGGTTGTCGTCGGCCGACTCGAATCGACAATCAATCCGCCAGTTGCGCACTTTCCATTTTCGATTGTCTTACGAAGGAGCCGACCTTCATAGTCATCTCCAACCACACCGACGCATTCAACCGTGCCGCCCATTGCAGCAGCGAAGACCGCAACATTCCCAGCTCCACCCGCGGTATCAACTGTTGCAAGAGGATCTCGCACAGCGAGAACTGGAACTGGAGCGTCGGGGCTCAATCTCTCCGCGTCACCAGCAAGAGATTGATCCAGCATGAAATCCCCCACCACCAAAAGGCGAAAAGGCTTCCAGGCTCGAAGCCCAACAAGTACGCGATCTTCCATCGGAATCATGAACAACAGACTACCGCCTCGGCAGAGACTTCTCGAGAAGATCCCCAAAGGCATTTTCACCTTCGCAGAATTTCAATCGAAGCCTTGGAATGATCAATGGAAGGCTCATTTCATTCATATCTCCAGCAATCTTGCCCAAATCCTTGCCAGTCGTTGCGATCGCAGTTGCTCCGGCTGTACGAGCCGCTTGCATCAATCGTGCAACAGCAGTCGCGCCATAATGTGCGTGATCCCCAAGCGAAGCGACATGCACAATCTCCGCGCCGAAAGTTTTCAACTGTTTGATGAACGCTTCTGGGCGAGCGATGCCAGCCCAAACGGAAAGACGGAGACCGCGCAGTGATTCATTCGCTTGCACGGTCTTCGATCCATCACCGGCGCGAACATCCAAACCATCCCAGAAATGATCGCACCATGCGAGTACTGGTCGACCATGCACCAACTGAATCTTTTTATCAAGCGCAGGATCCCGTTGCTGCGCGTGCGTGACGATTACGCCACTTGCGCGAGAAAGATTCTTCGCAGGTTCGCGCAGCCATCCAAGTGGAAGTAAATCACCATCAAGTCGCGAACATGTTGCGTCGATCAATACCAAATCGAGATTTCGCGCCAGCGCGCGATGTTGAAATCCATCATCCAAAATGACAACTCCAATCGATGGATCGCGATCAACGGCAGCGGTGATTGTCGCAAATCGATTCGCACCAACTGCGATCTTCACATTTGGCAACGCAGTTTGATGCTCCATCGCTTCGTCGGATTTCCCTTGATGGCTGCGATATCCACGCAGCGCAATGAGTGGCAAGACATTGTGCGCGAGCGCCCACTCGGCAACCCATCGAACCATCGGGCTCTTGCCCGTTCCACCTGCGACAATATTTCCCACAGAGATCACTGGGCGATCAATGGATCGAACACCAACCCCTCTGTCAAATCTCGCATTGCGGGTGCCAACCACCGCGCCATACACCTTCGATGCAATACGAGCTGCAGGCGAAAACCATTCTGGAAAAATATGTTCGTCGTTGCTCACGATCGCACCCCAATACGAGCGAGCATCCGAGTCAGAATGGGCGTCAACATTTTCATTGGAAGACCAGTCACCGTTGATTGATCACCGCTCCACTCGACTGGCCATCCTGCCACAACAAGTTCTTCAAGGTTGAATCCCCCCGCGCGACCACTCCAATCGCCGCGCTGAAGATGTTCTTCCAACTGACGATCTGAAAAAGCTCCCAAGCGAACTTCTGCAGAGTCCGCCAACATTGCGCGGGACTTCTCAGCAATATCGATAATGCAAACACCCGTCACAACTTGTTGACTCTGATTGCGAGCAGCTTCGAGCATGCTTCGAGCGTGAGCGATGTCGCGGGGTTTTCCCATGACATTTCCGTTGAGCACACACACCGTATCGGCCGAAAGAATAAGTCGCGCTTCAGGCGCTTGTGATTTCAAGCGCGCAAGATCACTGGTGATTTGCGCTCCTTTGAACCATGCAAGTGCGCAACAATCTTCCGCCGCATGATCCGCTCGCACAACAAGTACACCATCATCAACGCGTGGCGAGATCGACACTGCATCAAATCCAGCATCGTCCAACATCGCACGACGACGTGCGCTTGTGCTGGCAAGGACCAACGATCCAATCACGATTCTGCCCCTCCTTGAAGTCGTTTTCGAACGAGCGCAACAACTTCTTCTGTCGTGATTCGCTCCATCATTTCTCGACCCTTTTGAGGATCTCGATGATCATGCCTTCCAAGTTCTTCGCCTCGACCTCCATGCGCGCACCACATTTGAGATTGATATGGACCATCTATCGATGGTTGAGATGCGCCATACAGCGCAACAAGTGGAACACCAAATCCAACGGCAAGATGCGCTGGAGCAGAGTCGAGCGCAATGACGAGCGACGCATTTTGAATCACCGCCATCGTTCCTCCAACGGTTGTCAACCCAGCGAGATTATGCGATCTCAACTGCGCGATCGAAGATGCCTCATTGCAAAGCTCTGCGACTTGAGCTTCTTCTCCGGGAGCGCCAATCCAAACAACGTCTTGGATTCCACGCTTTACGAAATCATCCGCGACCGCACGCAGCAATTCACTCCAGCGTTGGGCAACCCAGCGTTTCCCTTCCCATCCATTGCCTGCCGCAATGACGACGAACGGACCGACAATATTTCTTCGTGCCGTTTCATCGCGCCACCAAACGAGTTCTGTCGCTGGCGTGACGAGGCGCATATCTGCAATCGGAATGACGCCAACTTCCGCAACCAATTGCAACATCGCGTCCACGACATGCGAGCCAGCAACTCGATTCACGCGTCGATTCGCAGCAATCCATGAAAATTCGCGACCAGAACGATTCGCAACACGCACCTTTGCTCCGGTGACCAATGACATCAGTCCACTCCGCGCAAGACCTTGCGCATCAATCACCAAGTCATAGCGACCACGACGAAGGCGCCAAAACCATTGAATCGTCTTGATCGCCGTCTTTGGGTTGCGCCAACAAGACCGGAATTCTCGCTTTGGAAATTTGACCACGCCGTCAATCGCTGGATGCTCTTGGATTGCAGGAGACCACCTGTCTTCAACAACCCAATCAATAACAGCCTTTGGAAAGGTCTTTCGCAGCGACCAAAGCAGTGGAACCGTTCGGCACACATCGCCGAACGCGCTTGGGCGCACAATGAGGATGCGCCGGGGAACCGTCCGCATAGGAATAACGAATAGAAGTATAGTGAAATATGTCAGTTGGACTTTTCGCAAGGACCAAAGTCATCGTGAGCCAAGCAGACCCAAGATCAAATCCAACTCCACTTCCGGGTGAAGCGGCTCTGCCTGTGAGTTCTTCGTCAGACCCTGCAGCGAGTGGGAGTGGCGAAAGTGGCGGCTCGCGTAGTGGAAGCTCTTCAGATTCCGTGATTGGAAGACTTGTCGTGGACAAAGGCCTTGCAACGCAGGCCGAGGTCGACGCGGCATTTGCCGCCATGAAAACTCCCGCAGGTCAAGTGAAGGCCTTTGTTGACATACTTGTCGAGGGTCAGATCGTGACTCGTCGACAACTTGCGCGATTGCGCACTGAAGCTGAAAGCGACAAAACTGTTCTGCGCATTCCTGGATATCAGATGATTCGCAAACTCGGCGCTGGAGCGATGGCTTCAGTCTATCTCGCAAAGCAAACAAGTCTCGACCGACTTGTTGCGATCAAAATTCTACCTCGCCGATATTCCGGCGATGCGAACTTCATTGAGCGTTTTTATAAAGAAGGACGCGCCGCCGCGAAACTTTCAGATCCAAACATTGTTGGCGCATTCGATGTCGGACAAGTTGGTGAGCAGCACTTTTTCGTCATGGAATATGTCGACGGCGAGACTGTTTATGAACGAATTGTGAAAGCCAAGCGGCTCACAGAACGCGACGCTCTCACAATTACACGACAAGTTGCGAGTGCTTTGAAACACGCCCACGCTCGCGGCTTCATTCACCGTGACATCAAGCCAAAGAACATCGTTATGACCAAATCAAACGTTGCGAAATTGGCTGACTTGGGCCTTGCGCGAGCGATCAGCGATAAAAAGTCTGCAGAAGCAGAGAAAAACAAGGCGTTTGGAACGCCGTATTACATCAGTCCAGAGCAAATTCGTGGTGCGGTCGACATTGGGCCACCTGCGGATATTTATGGACTCGGGGCAACTTTCTATCACATGTTGACTGGACGAGTCCCATTTCAAGGAATCAATCCAACTCAGGTCATGCAAAACCATCTCTCTGCAGAACTGATACCACCTGATCAAGTCGTGAGTGGTATTTCTCAGTCGACAGCAGAGATTGTCGAGATGATGATGAAGAAGTCTCCGCGTGATCGATATCAAACTGCTGCAGAGCTGTTGGAAGATATTGACCATGCACTTGCGGGAGAACCTCTTCGTTATGCAAGCCGATCGGTCGACCTCTCAAAAATCGCCACCGAGGTCGAGGGCGAAGCCCAAACCGAGGTCCAAACAAAAAGTTCGCAAAGATTATCTGGGCTCGCTATCGGCTTGATCGTCGGCCTCGGCTGCCTATCGGGGCTTTTACTTCTTCTGTTGCTCTTGAAGAAATAATGACAGACTGTATTCAAATTCAACCAACAAATTCAAATCAAGATTCAGCGAGCAGCTAGAGAAGCTCAACCATCATCTCGACTTCAACGCACGCATTCAGCGGCAGAGCATTTGTCCCGATCGCAGCTCGAGCATGACGACCAGCCTCACCAAAGATCTGCTGCAATAAATCACTTGCGCCATTGGCAACCTTTGGCTGTTCCGAAAAACCATCGTCGCAAGCCACGAAAACTCCAAGCCTGACGATTCGCGACACCTGCGTGAGCGTCCCGCCGCACTCCGCCGCAACAACAGCAAGCCCGTTCAGGACGCATTGCCGTGCGCATTCTTGAGCCATTTCGATGGAAACGACCGAGGGAACTTTTCCTGTGGCGACTAATTTCCCTTCTCGAAATGGCAATTGACCACTCACAATCAACAAATTTCCTGTGCGGACCGATGGCACATAGGCAGCGACGGGCTTGGGAGCCACGGGCAAAGTAAGTCCAATTTTGGCAAGCATTTCCATTGCATTATGAGGGGTCGAGGTTGTCATAACTCGCAAGAATAGCCATTTCGAAATAAATATATTGAAAACAAAAACTTGACTAGACCTGAATCCGAAGTAGATTCGTATGGATCTTGTATAGATTCGTGTCGGTCTTCAATAAGTTTCGATTCTGTTTTCAAGCATTAAGCATCAAGAATCACTGGCTTGCTGAGTCTCATACCCGAGCGGAAAGCTCAAATCGTCCTTCGTAAGTTTATGGTCCTGTATCTTTCGGACCAATACCTTCCGACCCAGCAGCCGACATCCTGGCGCACGTTTCGTTCGATTTACAATTCGAATTATTGGAGTTTATGAACTTCAAGCAAACTCCCAAGGACATCCTTGGAACAATTCGCTCGTAAATCTGCGGAGCCTTCCTGAAATAGTGCTTTCATTTTTTAAGTTATTTTGTGTTTGTTTTTTATTTGGCGTACACGGACGTTCCGTTTACGCAAAAGTAGAAATCCCCGTACTTCAAGGACAATGTCGATGACTGTAATCAAAGTAAAACCCCGTGCATTTACCTTAGTTGAACTTCTCGTTGTGATTGGAATCATTGCCGTGCTTATCGGAATCCTCCTGCCCGCGCTTTCCAAGGCAAGAGATTCGGCGAACACCGTCAAGGATTCGAGCAATATCAATCAAATTCACAAAGCATTTGTTATTCAATCAGCTCAAGATAGTCAGCAAAGGCTTTTAACCCCAGGTTTGGTGAATCGAAAAGGCGTTAGTTTGACAGGAACTGGAGCCCCAATCCAAATCTCAGGTTCTGGAGATGAAAACTATGGGTGCAACAAGACCGCATACCTTTACTCTGCTGGCGTTGCGAAAGAGTTGTTCAATACAGACATTTTGATTGGGCCTACTGAATACCCAGGATCAAAGTGTGTTGAAAAGGGTCAAGGAGCCGAGGTCGGTGCCGTTGGAGACCTTCCATATGACTATACGAAGTACAACCCTGCTCAAGATAATTCCGATGTGCCCGGAATCGCAACTATAAAGGGTTACTGGGATAACACTTTCACAGCAAATATTCATTCAAATGCTGCCGGTTCTGATGGCCAGCCGGTTTCCCACACTTCATACGCTCATCAGGCTTTGTTTGGCCAAAGGAAGAAATCTTCTTGGAAAGCCACAGCTGGTGGATTGCGCCCATTGATAGCAACTCGTGGACCTGGCTTAACAGCGTGGAACAATGGCCCCGCAGACAATAGCGCCGCTAACTTCGCTCTGACTCTAACGAGCCCCACTCTGTTCTTGCACAATCCGAAGAAAGAATGGTCTGGAAATATTTGCTACGGCGACAACCACGTCGAATTCTCACAGACTATTTATCCCTTGCAGGTTGGTTTTGACTGCGGAGGCTCTGGGACTCTTGATAGAGACAATGTGTTTAGCTGTGATTTCATTTGCAATGACACTGGATCAACAGGAGCAAAGAAACAAAACGATTCATCTGTCAATTTCACAATTGGAACTCCAACCGAAACTGGTGGAACTATCGTTTATGACCAATTAGTCACTCCGTAATTTCTTCCAGAAAGAAAGAGAAAAACTATGAAAAATCAACATACAAATCAAATTGGAGAATCTATGAAAAAGTCTCACCGTGCTTTCACCCTGATCGAGTTACTTGTCGTTATGTCGATCATCGCTTTGTTGCTTGGAATCCTTCTCCCTGCTCTTGCCAAAGCACGAAAAAATGCTCTGCAAGTCAAATGTGCGACCCAAGTCAAGCAAATGCATGCAGGACTGATTACACAAGCAAACGACGATGCCAAGAATAATTTTCTTCTGCCTGGCGAAGTGAATCGACTTGCAATCAATGGTGTTCAAGTCCCAGGCCGAGGGGATTTTGACGAGGCAAAGAATTCTCACCGAAATCTTTGGTCTGCAGGAGTCGCGAAGAATTTGTTCCCATGCGTGCTTCTTGTAAGCCCAGCGGAAATCAGTTCGAAAGTCCTTGTCTGCCCAACATACCAATTCAATAAGTATAAGCCTGCGGCAGATACCTATTGGGATGGAGATGCGACTGCTGCCGGCGGATCGGCCGCGAGTTTGTTCGACATTAACGGCACAGGAACGACAGGTGGTATCGGTGCTTCTTCGGTTTCATATGCAGCGATGCCCCTCGTGAAGTATCTGGGAACAACAGGAACAGTCCTTAACCAAAGGAGATCTGGAAATTGGAAATCTTCTGGTAATTCCAAGATTGTAGTTCTTGGAAATAGAGGACCGAAAGATGGAGTGACGACTGACCCTATTTACACATCTTCGACAACCCTCCTTATTCACGGCGCACAGAATGAATGGGACGGAAATCTTTGTTACGGCGACAATCACGTCACCTATGGACGTGCGATGACACCAGAAGGGCTTGACAAAGTTGGTACGGGAACGACTGCGACTCTTGATAATGTCTTTCTTTCCAACGATACCGTCGCTGGCAAGGATTCTTTGATTCAGATCATCACGAAGTGTGATGGACAGTTCTTATCGAATCACACTGCTGGATGGGATTGAACGAGATCGTCAAGTTTCGAGACTAAAAATCATTTCACCCCGGTCAATCGTGACCGGGGTTTTTTATGCTCTACCATCTCTTCACAGTGATCCTCCACCGATTCATCCACATCATTATTACAAGTCTTTTTCTGTTTCCTGGATCGTTCGCGCTGGCTGTTCCCCCACGGGCTGTACCCGCAGAGCGACAAGCGGGAAATATTGCGATCATCCCGATTCGCGGTCCAATTGATGATCTCACCGTGATCTCAGTCATGAGACGAACGGAACTTGCTGTTGCGAATGGTGCTCAGGCGATCGTGCTGGAATTCGATACGCCAGGTGGAGACATGCTGGCAACGCTGCAACTTTGCAATTACATCAAAACTCAGATGCCAGTGAACACAATTGCTTGGGTTCATCCATACGCATTTTCTGCAGGAGCGATACTTGCACTTGCGACGCGAGAAATTCTTGTCGGACCTGCTTCAGCATTTGGAGACGCTGCCCCAATTCAAGTCGCACCTGGAGTCGGGCTGATTCCGATGCCACCCACCGAACGAGCCAAGATGGAAGCGCCTCTTGTCGCAGAAGTGGTCGACAGTGCTCGATTGCGCGGATATGACGAACACCTCGTGCAATCATTCGTTCGACTTGGAAGCGAACTCTGGTTGATTCGCAATACAACAAATGAAAAACGCGCGATCGTTGATGCCGAGGAATATCAAACAGTCTTTGGCAGCGAGCCACCTCGACAAGCGGCAACAGTCGCATCAACCGTCGATTCGAGCCGCGAAGGCGAGGATAAAAGCGAAGGACTGATCCCCTATTTTTCTCGTTATCAATCACAGCCGATGCTCGAAGGCCCGCCAACGGTGCCTCAACTTTCGCGCCCACGGCTGACAGAAGCAGATCTAGGGCAATGGACTTTGATTGAGCAAGTCGCCAAAGCAGATCAACTGCTCGTTGTCTATCCAGATGAAGCGATCGATTTGGGATTGGCGAAAGGACGAGCAGCAAATGAACAAGAAATCGCTGCATGGTTCGGTGCGATGACTGTCAATCGCTATGAAGAATCATGGTCAGAGATTTTGGTGCGATTTCTCACAACATGGCCAGTGCGAATTGCATTGATCGTCGTACTGCTTGTCGCATTCGTGCTCGAAGCGTTGACTCCTGGATTTGGAATCTTTGGCTCGCTCGCAATCATCGCGCTCCTGCTCCTTGTCGGTGCGCCCGCATTGGTCGGATTGGCAGAATGGTGGGAATTGATCGCAGTCGTGCTTGGACTTGCATTGGTCGCGCTAGACATCGTGATCCTTCCACTCGGCGGTTGGGTCGCAGTGATTGGCGGCGGATTGGTGCTGACTGGATTAGTTTCCAGTTTCGTCACTCGCGACATTTCGTCCGCAATCGGACAGCAACAACTTTTTATGGGGATCGGCTCGACATTGGTTGGCCTGTTCGGTTCGACTGCCATTCTGTGGTTTTCATGGAAATTTCTTCCTCAATCACTGCTGCTTCGACGAGCAACACTTCAAGTTGCTGCGTCATCGCAGTCGAGTAATGCAATTTTAATTCCATCCAACTGGCCGCAAGTTGGCAGCCAAGCAATCGCAATCACGACTCTGCGTCCAACTGGAAAAGTCCAAGTTGACAATCAACCATTTGATGCGCAGACCAACGGTGAATTTGTCGAAGCGGGTACGACAGTTCGAATTGTTCGCCGAAGGGGCACAACACTCGAGGTTGAAGTTTTGTTGAATGACGCACCGCACGGAGAATCTGCGGATCAAGGACAATCCTCAACATGATGATCTCATTCCTCGCTCAAACTGCCCCCGCTGCCGCTGCAGGACAAGAAGAAATTTATTTCTTTGTTGCAATTGGTTTGCTTGGACTTGCAATCATTCTTTTGGTCCTCGAACTCTTCGTTCCATCAGCGGGCGCGCTTGCGGTGATGACTGGTGTGAGCGCAGTTGGGTCAGTCGCTTCGATGTTCGTCTATGACGTGACATGGGGAGGCGTCTATCTCGCAGTTCTCTGCGCCGGAAGTCCAATCGTTCTTCTGCTTGTCTTTAAGATTTGGTCGAAAACTCCCATCGCGCATCGAATGATCTTGAAAGAAGACGCAGATGGAAACAAACGGACCGCAGACGACGGCGACGATGAATCTGCAAACACATCTGTTGCAACTTCTGGATCTGCGGCGAAGACAATGGCTCGTCAACTCGCAACATTTGTCGGGCGTGAAGGACTTGCAGTCACCACGCTTCGACCAGTTGGTTTTGTTCGTATCGATGGCGCACGCTTTGACGCCCTCGCCGAAAACGGCTTTATCTCTGAAGGAACCAAAGTGAAAGTGATCGAAGTGCTCGAAGGGCAACTGAAAGTACGAGAACAAAAAAACGCTTCTTCTGATGACTGATTTGTTTCTCGGTAAGATCAAACTATGAATAATCCAACACTTTTCCTCGCGATCGAACCTTGGGCATGGATCGGACTCGCAGTCATCGCAGTCGTCGGACTGATTTTCCTGCTCATCATCGGGCAATATGTGCAACTTTGGTTGCAAGCTTGGCTCAGTGGAGCGCCTGTCAGTTTGCTCGACCTCATCATGATGCGTCTGAGAAAAGTGAATCCGTCGCTCATCGTGCTCAATCGAATCAGTGCAAAGAAAACAGGACTCGAAATTAGCACCCAAAGTATGGAAGCACATTTTCTTGCTGGTGGACGCGTGACAAATGTGGTGCGCGCCATGATCGCTGCGGAAAAGGCGGGGATCGAACTTCCTTGGGATCGTGCCGTGGCGATTGATTTGGCTGGTCGCGATATTGTTGATGCCGTCAATACTTCAGTGATGCCAAAGGTGATTGATTGCCCCAATCCTGCTTCTGGCAAGCAAACCATCGACGCTGTGGCAAAGGATGGAATTCAACTTCGAGCAAAGGCTCGTGTCACGGTGCGTACGAATATTTCTCGCTTGGTCGGAGGCGCGACCGAAGAAACGATCATTGCGCGCGTCGGCGAAGGCATTATTTCAACGATCGGCTCTGCACTCGATCATAAGAGTGTTCTTGAAAACCCAGATCGGATTTCCAAAACCGTTTTGGCCAAAGGACTCGATTCTGGAACCGCTTTCGAAATTCTCTCTATTGATATTGCCGATGTGGATGTCGGAGAAAATATCGGCGCACAACTTCAAGCAGCGCAGGCTGAAGCAGACACAAAGCGTTACCAAGCCCAAGCAGAACAACGCCGAGCGCTCGCAGTTGCTCAAGAAGCAGAGCATAACGCCGAAGCACAGAAGAATCGTGCAATCGTCATTCTTGCGGAAGCCGAAATTCCTCGGGCAATTGCAGAGTCTTTCCGAAATGGACATCTTGGCGTGATGGATTATTACCGAATGAAAAATGTAAACGCCGACACGGATATGCGTTCATCAATCGGCAAGAGTCCTTCTTAAATCAGCCCGACACGGCGTGCGCTTTTCGTGCGTGCATCTAGAACTGCGACGCAACCAAGCGACGAAGACCATCGTCTCGAACGAGATACGCCAAGCGCATTCTCTCTGACCAACCACCAAGCCATACAGCTCGACCCGCTGTCCGATCAATGCGGCCCACTGCTGCTTGGACATTTGCCAAACTTGGTGCGTGTGCTTTCGAATCCACAGCGTGCAATCTTGCAAGCCAACCGACCGTCGCTGCAGAGAGAACAAACGCACTTAATCCATCGACCGCATTCCAACCGTAATAGCCAGATCCCCAAATGCGACCACCTTCGATGGATGATCGCATCCAGCGCGAAACCAGTTGATCGCATGCTGTAAGTTCCGGTGATTCGCGAACACGATTGACCTGCGCAACATGGCCGAATGTTGCGGTCGTCGGCCAACCAATTCCAATCGGTGGGACAACTGTGTCCGCAATTCCACGACGCCATAAACGATTTCTGCGCAGTTGACTGATCGTCGAAAGAAATCGGCCCGGGGCTCCTTCAGCAACAGGCTTGGGATCTTCGGTGCGCGCAAAAACAGACCCTTGAAAGAGCGCAATTTGCCGTGGAATTGCACTGCCAATTGGATGCAGCGGCAACTCATCAGCGAGCGCATCAAAGAGAAGATCGACAAGTTCTTTGAAGCGCGAACCTCGAACTTTATTCAACTGCGCCACCGAAAGAGTCTGTGCGATCCAAGCGAGACCATCCAATCTTTGATGCAGCGGTGAATCGCATTGAATCCAACGAACAAGTCGACTCTTGAGTGCTTCTAATTCTCCAGCTTCTGCACGCCTGCTTCGCGAAATGGCAGCACTTCGAGCGGGCCTGACAACTTCTGGAATTCCCCTCAAAACAATCTTGAGGGCATCGGAAACTTGTTCGTTGTACTGCTTGCCTTTATTTTCCACCACACTCTGACATGCAAAGCTGACGCCCATTTGACTTGCTGTCTCTGAAGGAGCCAGCATGTATGGAAACATCTGACATGCAACTGGCTTTGTTTCAAATCCAAATTCGGCGTGGATTCGACAGCGCCCATCATCCAACAAGAAAATGCACGCGCCATCTGCAAGCTGTCTCAAATATTCCTGACCACGGAAAACAACAATTGGATTTGTACCGATTCGATTCTCCCACGCTTGTTGGCGTATTCGCTGCGAATCCTCAGGTCGAAGTTGAACTGTGAAATCGCGGCAGCAATTGCCGCATCCGTGACAGGAATATCGCTGACCTGGCGTTGCAAGCGGAAGAATTGGAAGGGAGATCGACACGCAATCAGGATAGGGAAGGATGCGTCGCCAAGAATTTTGCCATTGCACGAGTGGCAGCGCCTCGATGGCTGCGATCGTTTTTCTGTTGAGAGGTCAATTCTGCACTTGTTCGTCCGTTTGCATCAACCACGAAGAGGGGGTCATATCCAAATCCGTTCACTCCTTGCGTATGTGTGCCGATCGAACCATGAAATTCTCCAACAGTTTCCGCGATCACCGAACCATCCGCAGCAGACAAGCACATTGCGCATACGAATCGAGCCGTTCGTCGATCCGAGGGAGTCGACGCTAACTCTTTAAGCAGTCTTTTGTTATTCGCGTTGTCGCGTTCCTCTCGCGTGACTCCAAGCCCAGACCATCGCGCGCTGAAAATACCAGGCGCTCCACCAAGCGCGTCGACAGAGAGTCCAGAATCATCCGCAAGAACTATTCGGTTTATCGCG
>CAJCCX010000203.1 GCA_903961015.1 uncultured bacterium | reverse complement strand
GTATTGTTGTACACATTAAAGTCGCCGACGAAAATGGCCCGCACTCCAGCACCGAGCGCATCAGCGTTTGCACGAACTGCGAGCGCACCTGTTTGGCGATCCGCTTCAAATCCAACCGAGGCTTTCAAGTGCATGCTGTACCCATACAACTGAGCAGCAGTCGAGCTGTATCCATTCAATCGAAAAAGCCAACGATCTGCGTTGCGACTCGCACCTGTAAAAATGTCCGCGTGTGCCGCCGTCGTCTCTGAAATAGTTTGGACCCGGTAAAAGGCGCACTGGGATCCTGCTGCGCTATCTTCAGTTCCCGAAGTGGTGAAGGTCGCACGGCTATAAGTTGTTCCCGCGGGTGCAGCTGCGTTGACCAAAGACTGCAATTCGGCCACAGTGCTCGAACTGACCTCTTGAAAAATGAAAATATCAACAGGCTTGGCCCAACCTACTTTGTTATCGGAATGAGCAGCAGTAAGCACCTGCTGAAAAGCTGGCCCATCGCCCCCCATATGGGCACAATTGTAATTCATTATCCGCAACTGCCCAAAAGCAGGAGTTGCGATGGATAGAGCCATAAAAGCCACAGCGAACACCGTGGTGGTTCGTGATGCGAAACTCATACAGGGAACATAGCCCCAAAATTCGCTTCGTGAAGCAAATTCTTCAAAATTAGCCTATAAATATATTCCCCCCAACTGGAGAAACCTATGAAATTGACCTTCGGAACTATTTTCGCACTCGTCGCTACTGCTTTGACCGCACTTCCTGCTCAGGCTCAGCAATTGACCCCTGAGATATTCACCCTTGAAAACGGGATGAAGTTTGTTCTCATCCCGCGGACCGACGAACCAAACACTATTTCGGCTGGGTGGCTTGCCAAAGTCGGCAGCGCCAACGAACGCCCTGGCATCACAGGCATTTCTCACTTCTTCGAGCACATGATGTTCAAGGGGACCAACACAATCGGAACCGGCGAAGCGACAAAGGACGCTGAATTCCGTGCCAAGCAGAAGGCGCTTCGGGATGCGATGAATCAGTATGTGTGGACCACTCAGTATCAACGGTTTTTCTCTGGAGAAATTGATGATCCGTGGAATGCCGCCAATGACACTCCAGAATTGGCAAAGATGCGAACAGACCTGAAGACTTCGATGGACAGTCAACAAGGCCGAGTCAACACGACTGCGCTTTCTGCACTGAAAACAGAATTGGGAAAGATCGATGCAAAGTCTGCAGATGGCGCGAAGAAAACCGAAGAGGTCAAAGCACAGATCGTTGCGCTCGAAGCCGATCAGAAAAAGATTGGTTCGATCATCAAAGACGAATTCGATCAGATTTATACAAAGGGTGGAGGAAGTCGAATGAACGCATTCACTTCGTACGACCTGACATTCTATTTCATCACAGTCCCAAGTAATAAGTTTGAACTCTGGTGCTGGATGGAAAGCGACCGCTTGAATGACAGCGTTTTCCGCGAGTTTTATAGCGAACGCGATGTGGTGCACGAAGAACGCCGCCTGCGAACTGAGAGCACTCCAACTGGCGCTTTCCAAGAACAATTCGATGCGATGTTCTGGATGTCCAGCGGATATTCATGGCCCGTCATCGGATGGACCAGTGATCTGAATTCGTACACGATGGATGAGGCGATGAAGTATTGGAACATTTATTACCGCCCAAATAATCTCGTTGGATTTATCGTTGGAGATTTCCAGCCCGCTGAAATCAAGCCGCAGATCGAGTCGTACTTTTCCAGGCTGCAAGCTGGCACGACTCCTCCACCGGCAATCATCACACTCGAAGCCAAGCAGATGGCCGAACAACGAATGAATGCGCAGGCTGATTGCCAACCGCAAGTCGAAATTCGATATCACACAGTTCCAT
>CAJCCX010000202.1 GCA_903961015.1 uncultured bacterium | reverse complement strand
CCCTGGGCCCGCTTGCCTCAGCAGCGCTCCGAGTGATGCCATTGTTCTCTTTGGCGGTAAAGATTTGTCCGCGTGGTCGAAAGCCGGAAGTGATGCACTCGTTGGTTGGACTGTGAAGGACGGAATCGTGACGATCGCTCCTGGGTCTGGAAACATCGCAACTCGCCAATCATTTGGCGATTGCCAAGTTCACATTGAGTGGATGGTGCCCGCAGAACTGAAATGCGAGAGTCAGCACGGATGTAACAGTGGGCTCTTTTTTCATTCTCGATACGAAATTCAAATTTTGAACTCATCTGGAAATGTCACCTATGCGGATGGAATGGCCGGCTCGCTCTATGGCCAATATCCTCCGTTGGTCAATCCATGTCGTCCACAAGGGGAATGGAATACATATGACGTTGTGTTTCGTGGTCCGCGCTTTGATGCATCGGCTGGAATTGTTCGGACAGCGACCGTCACTCTCATTTTCAACGGTGTTCTTGTGCAGGATGATGTAGAGCTTCTTGGTGCGACAGCTCATGGTGAGCATGCAACATATTCATCGCATCCAGACACGGGTCCAATCATGTTGCAAGATCATGGCGATCCTTTGAAGTTTCGAAACATCTGGATTCGACCTCTTGGAAACCCGCAAGTTGCGGAGTAATCCTGCGCTTTCTCCACCAATACACACGCTCGGCGATCAGCCGATGGAATTGTTACGCAAGTTGTTGTGCGCGTTGTATGCAGCAACTTTGTAGCACTCCGCATATGTTGGATAGTTGAAAACGTTGGTCAAAAAGAAATCGAGTCCGCCTTTCAAGCGAAGGACTGCTTGGCCAATGTGAACCAATTCGGTTGCGTTGGATCCAAGAATGTGAACGCCAAGTAGGACTTTCGATTCACGGTGAAAAATCAGTTTCAGGAATCCGTCCGATGTTTCAGCGATTTTTCCTCGAGCGATTTCACTGTATCGCGCCACACCAATCTCATATGGCACTTTGTCAGCGGTCAATTTTTGTTCCGAAGCGCCAGCGCTGCTCATTTCTGGGATTGAATAAATGCCATAGGGATAGTCCTCTCCCATCGGACTGACAGGCGTCCCAAACATAACGCATGCCGCGATGCGACCTTGAGCCGCGCTCGTCGCAGCAAGGGCTGGAAACCCGATCAAATCTCCTGCTGCAAAAATCGACGGAATTGCGGTGCGATAATTCTCGTCGACTTTAACTCGTCCGCGATTATCCGCGTTGAGTCCTGCATCTTCCAGGTGCAATCCGTCTGTGCATCCTTGTCGACCAGCGCAGACGAGAGCAACATCTGCGGTCATTCGCTTGCCGCTTTCAAGTTCAATAAGAACTCGCCGAGGAGAATCTTCGATCACCGCAATCTTTGCCACGGTCTCGTTGCAGCGCATGATCATGTCTTGCGTCCGCAGTTCATGAATCATCTCGTCAACGGTTTCATGATCCATGAACGAAATTGGTCGGTCGGCGCGTTCAACCAGCGTGACCTTTGTTCCAAGAGTCGCGAAGAAAGATGCATATTCGATGCCAATGACTCCGCCTCCTACAACGATCATTGTTCGAGGGATTTCTCGCAGTGAAGAAATATTGTCACTGGTGAGAACAATCGGAAACTGTTCATTCGATTGGTCTGGGCATCCTGCAGGAATCACCGGCTTCGTCCCGCACGCCAACAGAGTGAAGGACGTTGTAATTTGTCGATCGCCATCTGGACTGTCGATTGCGATTGTATTCGCATTGATGAAGGAAGCGAACCCATTGAAAATCTTGATATTGTTTCTCAGGAGGTTTGAGCGGATCAATTGCTGCTCTTCTTGGATGACAGAGGAAACTCGATCGAGAAGCATCGGCATTGTCAATTGGATCGGATCTGCGCCTGCAGCTGAAAGGGATCGCTGAACCGTTCCTCTCTTGAGACTGAAGACAGCTTCACGAAAAGTCTTGGATGGCAGTGTTCCGAGATGAACTGAAACGCCGCCAACACCCCTTTTTTTTTCGACAAGCGCAACTCGTTTGCCTAACTTTGCAGCTTGAATCGCCGCGTGCTGACCTGCGGGTCCGCTGCCAATGACGACGAGATCGAATTCATATGCGTTTTCCATAAGCGGGCAAAGAGTAGCGAACAATTGTGGCTGTCGGGTTCCAGAATGATTGGCATCCAACGGCGGAGTTGGATACCTTGATGGTGTGTCCAAACCTTTGCGAAAGAAAACTGTCCGTAAAACGAAAGTGAGCACAAATAAAATGCCAGCGAAAGCCCCTGTGAAGGCGGTCAGTAAGACGAAATCAATTAGTTCGACGAAGCGCAAAGTTGCTTCTGCGCTCGCCATTAAGAAGAGTCCGGCACCCAAGAAGAGCCCAACAGCCAAGAAGAGTCCGACAGCCAAGAAAAGCCCGACAGCCAAGAAGAGTCCGGCAGCCAAGAAGGCAGCTTCGGTAAAGAAGAAAACTGTTGCAAAGTCTCGCACAAAGATTGTTGCGACAAATCCACTTAAGAGTTTTTCAATTGTTGAAACCTCGCCCGCGAACTGGTCGCAAACAACCAATCGTCCATCCTTCGAGCAAATTCGCTTGGCCGCCTATCACCGTTGGCTTCAGTCAGGTGGGCATGAAGGAGATAATTGGCTTTCTGCTGAACAGGATTTGCGGGGATCAAAGGAATGATTCGAAGTCGAGTGGGGGTCGTTGGCATGATGTTCGGATGCGGTACTGGTGTGGCAATAGCAATCATGTTTGCTGGAAGCATTCGTGACGACACCGCAATGCAGGGGAGTGCGCCTGCGCAAAAAGATTCGCCAGTTCAGCCCGACTCCTCACAGCCGAAGTGGATTGCGCTTTTCAATGGTCAGAACTTGGATGGATGGACGATTTTTCCCGCACAATCAAGTGATGCGCCCAAGGTTTGGAGTTTTCGCGACGGCGTGTTGATCTGTGGTGGTTCTCCAGTGGGTTACATTCGAACGATCAAAGATTTCACCAATTTCGAATTGGAACTCGAATGGCGATTTGATCCAAAGTTGGGCGCAGGAAATTCAGGAGTTCTCTTGCGCGTCGTCGGTCCCGATCAAGTGTGGCCAAAATCAATTGAAGCTCAACTTGAAAGCCGCAGTGCGGGAGACATCTGGAATATTGGGGATTTTCCTATGCGTGCAGAGCCAAGCCGAACCGACGGACGGCATACGACAAAAGTCAGTCCAACAAACGAAAAACCACTTGGGGAGTGGAACAATTACGCAATTCTGCTTGATCACGGTCGACTTGAATTGCGTGTGAATGGCGAAGTGCAAAATGTCGCTCAGGATTGCGAAGTTGTCGCCGGGAAAATCGGGCTGCAATCCGAAGGTGCGCACATCGAATTCCGAAACATCCGTATTCGAGCGTTGCCTTAATTCGATTGCGCAAAAAATTCGCAGAGCGAATTCAACCGTTGCGGCGAGCGAAATCGCGCATAAATGCAGCCAGCGCTTCGCTTGCCTTGATTGGCATTGCGTTGTACATGGATGCTCGGATTCCGCCTGCATCGCGGTGACCAATGAGTCCATCAAGTTCGGCATCTGTTGCTTCTTGCGCAAATTTTTGATCGAGACCTTCGTTCTTAAGTCGGAAGGAAACGTTGATCGTCGATCGACATTCCAAACGACTCAGTCCGCGATAAAAACCTCCAGAGCCATCAATTTCCTTATAGATGAGAGCAGCTTTCGCATCATTTCGTTTTTCCATTTCACGGGTTCCGCCTTGTTCGATCATCCAGCGAAACATCAAGCCCGCAGCGTGAATCGCAAATGTTGGCGGTGTATTGATGCGACTTCCTGCATCAAGATGCGCGGCATATGAAAACATCGACGGAAGTTTGCGGACTGGTTTGCGAATCACATCTTTGTGGGCAATGATGACACACATGCCAGCGACACCAAAATTCTTTTGGCCTGCAGCATAGACCAATGCATGCTTCTTCCAATCCATCGGTCGTCCAAAGATTTCGCTGCTTGCATCGCATACCAAGGGTGTTCCAGGAGCCGCTGTGGGTGGAAGGTGAAATCGGGTTCCGTGCACTGTGTTGTTCGAGCAATAGTGCATGTACGCAGCGCCAGGCGTTGGGATCATTTCACCAGCAACTGGGACATGGTCGTAGTGGAATTTTTTCCCTTCGAAAGGAACCGCGATGGTGGCGGTTGGAACTGCATCGCGTGCTTCAATGATCGCCTTTGCAGACCAGATTTCCGTGTCGGGATAGTCCGCGGTTGCTCCGTCTGGAATCAGATTGAGAGCAATGAGAGAAAACTGGACCGTTGCGCCGCCCGGCACAAAAATGATTTCGTAGTCATTTGGAATCTCGCCCAGTTGTCGGCAAGAATCGATCGCATCACCAAGCACGCGATCGAATGTTGGCATGCGATGGCTGTGCTCGAGAATCCCAATCCCCGTCGAGTCGACATTGATCAGGTCATCGCCGAGTTGCGCCAATACCTCTGGGGGCATTGTTGCAGGTCCTGCAGAAAAGTTCCAAATACGCTTTGTTTTAAGTTGAGTTTTCATAAGTTGATCACGCTGAAATCGGGGAACGATGAATGGCTTGAACGCTGACCCCCAGAACATGTGGAGCCTGTTGGATTGCAGTGATGTGCCCTTCGGTTGGAGTTTCATTGAGATGAATGCGAGCGATTCCTGCGTCGCCTCCTGCACAAATTACGTTTTCCATTTCTTCGACATTGATGCCAGCTCTACCAATGACCTCGAAGATTCCAGCAAGAACTCCAGGGCGATTCAAATGTCTCACGTGGATCAATGTCACTGCGCTACTTTCGGTCGTTCGATTGACGCAACCGCTGGCGGTTCCATGTTCGAGCCACTGACGGATGATGCGCACAACTTCATGATCAACTGCTTCTCGCGCTTGAGTTGTCATCGCACCAGATTGCATGGTTCCATAGATGCCGGGTTGTTGGACGAGTTCCAAGATTGCCGCTTTTGAATCTGTCGAATCGACATATTCGTGCAGATCAAGTCCAGCGCGAATGCCCTTTGTTCGTACGGCATTCAGCAGTGCCTTCTGATCAACGACTCTCCCAAGACTTGTATTGATCACGGTTGCGCCTGGTCGTAGTGCATTAAAAAACTTTTCTCCAAGGAGTCCGTCGGAGTCTTCGTTTGCTGTCACGCTGACGCTGACCACATCTGACAACTTGGCAAGATTGACCAGATTTGCGCAGTAATCAATGCCAAGTGCATCGCATCTTTCCTCGGTGATGTTGCGACTCCATGCAACGACATGCATTCCAAATGCACTTCCGCGCCGCGCGATTTCTTGACCAACTTGTCCAAGTCCGATGATTCCCAAAGTCCGGCCAGCCAATCCCGACGAGTCGGCGATTCGCTCTGGGTTCCATTGGCCAGTGCGAATTGCATTGACGTGATCTGGAAGTTGGCGATCGCATCCCAAGATTAGAGCCCACGCCAATTCTGCAACAGCCATCGCGCTTCGACCTGGACAATGTGAGACGAATATTCCTCGCTTGCTGGCAGCGTCGATATCCACATGATCGGTTGATGCGCCCGTGCAGATGACCAAGCCGAGTCTTACATTGGCGTTCAAGACCGCTTCAGTGACTTTCGTAGATCGCGTGACCAGAATGTCTGGTTCCAGATCGCGTACCGCAAGTTCGAGCGTGGCTGAAGATAGAAGTCGATTAAAAATTGCATCGCATCCCGCGGCGCGCAGGCCATCCATTCCATGTTGACCAAACTGGTCTATCACCAACACACGCGACGCGAGAGCCAGCGGTGTCGCAAACGCATTTGGATCGAGATCGTTCATGCGTGAGATGGTAACTCGACATCGCTTTGAAGCGCAAAGGAATGCACGAAGAGACCGCTTCGAATCTTGGGATCGAACCATGTTGACTTCGGCGGCATTATGAGGTTTGCGCTTGCGACATTGATTAACTCCTCGATCGATGTTGCGTGCATTGCAAATGCGATATCGCATTGACCTGCCAAGACTGAGGCAGAAAGATCTTCTGTCGAGCAACCGCCAAGAAATGAGATGCGCGGATCGGTTCTCTCATCAGTAATTCGAAGTATTGGAGCAAGAACAACTTTCGAAATTCGCACCACATCGAGTTGATCCAATACCGAATCTCCAGTTGCAGGTGGAAATCGAAATCTCCACCATGTCTTATTCACGAAGATGCCTATCTCTCCGCGACTCGCAGGTGCAGGACCAACGCTTTCGCTGATAGGTTCTAACAATCCGGCTGCGGCAAGTTTTCGTTCGACCTCTTCGCTGGTTTGGCCAGGCGCAAATCGCGCGAGTCGGTGATATGGCAAGATGACCAGTTCTTCTCCAGGGAAAACAACCGCAGGAAAGCGCTGTGACTCATGGTCAACTGATACGCCAGATGAGTTGCGGAAATGTTCAGCGACACGCGTTGCTGCTGCACAGCGATGGTGCCCGTCTGCGATATACATGCGTTGGACGTCTTGAAAAATCTTCGTGTAAGGATTGATTTCTTGCACCGACCAAAGTGTGTGAGTGACACCATCCTTCGCTGCGAAATGCAGAAGTGGGCGGTGATTCATGTCTCGAGAGAGTTGGCGAACGAATTCGTTCTGTCCCATCACTGTCAAGAGCACAGGCTCGCAGTGCGCCCCAGATGCGAGCATGTGTTCCATTCGATCAAGTTCTTTTTCTGGTCGAGTCAGTTCGTGGCGACGAATATCTCCGATCTTGTAATCTTCGACATCGACGCAGCACACAAGTCCCGCTTGCCTTCGTCCGCTGCGTGCTTGTCGATACACATACAAACTTGCTGTCGAATCTCGGGTCATCAACTTGCGTGTGATGAGGTCTTGCAGATTTTCTTGTCCTCGTCGATACACGGCCGGTGAGTGCGGATCCTGTTCGTTGGAAAAGTCAACCTCGGGTCGGATGACCCGCATAAAATTATTTGTCTTCGTGGCGAATTGAACAGCTTCCGAGCGATCGACAACGTCATACGGAGGACATGAGACCTCCGAGGCACGGTGGGCAGGGGTTCGAATGGCTGAAAAGGGGTGAATTCGCATTGAATCGGGGGAGTGTATCGAAGATGGGGGCGAAAAATTTGAAAGTTGACTGAAGTCGGGTCATTTGGGGGCCGAATGGATGTT
>CAJCCX010000201.1 GCA_903961015.1 uncultured bacterium | reverse complement strand
GCGGGGCGGTACTGTTTTCTACGCCAACGATCCCTGCCGTTCGTCGCAACGTCTCGGGGGATCACCCAACGACAACCTTAACGACTTCGGCTTCCGCGTCGCGCGCAATCCGTAATCAGTTGCCTCAGCACCCAAGCTCGCGCACACTCCCCCCCGTTTACGGGCATATATCGCTCATTTTTGGATC
Source organism: uncultured bacterium (assembly GCA_903961015.1). Taxonomy (GTDB): domain Bacteria; phylum Planctomycetota; class Phycisphaerae; order Phycisphaerales; family SM1A02; genus F1-60-MAGs104. The sequence continues at coordinate 6,270 of CAJCCX010000201.1, read as the reverse complement.
ATTTTTGCCCGTAAACAGGGGGTACGCATTTCGCACGGCGCTATTTGCCCGTAAACCTCCTGCTACATATTGGTCATATAGGTGACACAAGTGTTCGGGCACATGGGTGACAGGTTGAGACATCTTCCGCAATCCTCTTCCGCAATCCTCTTCCGCAATCCTCCGCTGAAATCCTCCGCAAGAAAAAATCGCGGAAGAAAAACTGTCGGGTTTACAGAACGTTCTAAGAACAGCGATAAGTTTGTTGCGTGCAGATTCCGCAACAGCAAGTCTCGAAGTGTTCGCGAGCGCCAATCAAGCTGCGTAAGTTTGCTTCAAATCAGGGTGGAGTATTACTGAACCGGCAACTCCGCTCTTGGGGCGTCTCATCACGTGTGAAGATGCGGCGCATCGCAAATGGAGTTTGGCAAAGTCGTCTTGGCGCGATCGTCTTTCCAGAATGCGTCACCAACGTCGACTTGCGCGATGCGTGGGCGCTTGCACTTCGAATTGGCGATTGCGCAATCATCACCGGTCCGACTGCAGCACGTTTGCAAGGAATACCAATCGACAACCCATTGATCCTCGCCATCAGCCCGCTCGATCTGCATGCTCGAGTGCCTGGCGCACGAATTCTGCGTCGGCCACCGCTCTTGCCAACGTCCATTCGAGGCTCAATTTGTCTGGTCAATCCACAAGAAGCAATACTTGACACGCTCGAAGCATTGCCATCGCGTGAGGCAAAACAGTTGCTCGATATTGCTTTGCAGCGTCGCTGGATCACCGCCAAATTTATAGAATTTGCGCGCAACAATCGGGCAGCGTTGGGACAACATCGTGGAAAACTCTCTCGCCTTCACACACTGGCAAGCGGTGGCGCGCAATCAATTGCAGAGCGCCGTATGCGATCGTTACTTTCGAAAAATAAACTCTATGGGTGGAAGGGCAATCATCGCATCGATAATGAGAATGGTCGCGCTATCGCTTCGATTGATTTAGCGAATGTCGATTTGCAAATCGCAATCGAAGTGGATGGGCGATCTTTCCACTCCGACCGTCGTTCGTTCGAGCGAGATCGAGTCCGCCAGAATCAGATCGCCCTCGCTGGCTGGACAATATTGCGTTTCACATGGGAACAGATCACGCAAGATCCGGCGTTGGTCGTGCAAACCGTACGCAGCACGATTCGAATGCTTCAGGGCAACACTCTCGCACTCACCAAAGTGTGACCCCCCCGTTTACGGTCAAATATCGCTCATTTTTGGATCATTTTTGCCCGTAAACAGGGGGTGCGCATTTCGCAAGGCGATATTTGCCCGTAAACCTTGTCCGTAAACAGGGGGTGCGTAAATAGGGCATACAAGATTCGCCCCCTCACTTCGTCTCAATCGGCGATCCATCCAAACATTCCAGCACGCCATCTCCACGCAAGAGCAGCAAGCGATCTCCGTTTGGCGCGAAGAACGGAATCGTTGGCTTGTCGTCGCGTGGAACAATTGAAAGCAAGTCATCTTCTTTGCCAGGCTCGAACACTTTGGTTATTCCTGGAGTCGACTGAACCGCTCCGCGAGGCGCGCGCGCAGCAAGAGTCAGTCGACGTCCCGCACTTGGCAGTTGCCCAAACTGTCCAATTTTTTCTCCACTCGCCACATCCATTTGTGTCACCTCATACAGCGATTCCTGCGTGCACGTCCAGACGGATTGGTCATCGACGGAGAATGCACAATCCATTCGACTCTCCCCCATATTGAAGGAATGAAGCAATCGCCCACTTCCCAAATGGAGCAACTGGAGAGGCCTTCCCGACACGCTGGCTGCAATCTTGGAATCATCGTTTGAAATCACTAAACGATTCACAGTTCCATCAACAATTGTGGTGTTCCACTTCTCTTCGGCTGTGCGTAAAGCGATCGAAATAATTTTATTCCCGCGCGCGACCGCGAGCGTCGATCCATCGCTCGAAATAGACGCGCAATCACAGTATGCGTTCAGTGCAACTTCCTGCGTCACTTCGCCCGTCGCCTCATTCACCAATCTCACCGCACCATTATTCCCCACGGTGATTAAGACTCCATCTTTGAGCGAACGAAGGCCAGCAATCGGACCTGGCGATGGAAGCGACCACAATGTCGTCATCGTCACCAAGTCAACCGCATAAATCGAACCAATATCATTACTGATATATGCACGTTTTCCATCAGCTGTGAAAGTGCAGCGCTTCAGCGAATTAGTACCGAGCGCTAATTCTCTGCGCGCTGGATCAAAGTCGATCTTCCATTCACGCAGGCGCGAGTCCACTCCACCGCATAATGCAAATCCTTCTTCGGCGCTATCGATCGACCAGATTTGTCCAGTAGATCCGCCGAAAGCTCGCTCCAATTCATACGTCGATCCGTTGAAGGCAAGAACTCGCTGGTCAAATCCGCCAGTCCAAAGAGTTGCACCTTTGGGCGACCACCGTGCGCACCACGCGCCATCTGATCCAGCAACGACTTGAAGCAGCGCGCCACTCGACGCATCGTGAATCGTCATTGGGAGTTGCGATCGATATGTGACAGCAAGTCGATTTCCATCTGGACTGAGCGCAAGTCCCACGGCATTCCCTTTCAGAGTAAGACGCCAAATGGCTTTGAGAGTCTGAGTGTCGAATGCACCAAGCTCACCATTCGTCAGCGCAAAGGTCGGTCCATTCTTCGCATGTTCGATGGCGACCATTCGCCCGCCCGGCAGAGGCTCACTCGAAAGGCGCTGTTCGAGCGTGTGCGCATCAAGAAACAAAATGCCGCGTTGAGTGGAGCCAGCGGCGATCGTTGTCTCATCAATCCATGCGCCGATCGAAGCGCTATCGCCTGAAATGCGCTCGGCAATTCGCTTTCCAGTCGCAACATCCCAAAGAGCGATCGAACCATCTGTTGAGCCGCCTGCGATGTGCTTTGCGTCTGGACTCCATTCAACCCACCACACTTCTTGGTTTCCATCTTTTGATTTCTGCAGCTCGAACGTCTGCAAGATCTTGAACGTCTGCGCATCGATGATCTGAATGAATCCAGCAACAATCGCAATCAATTTTCCATCTGGTGAATATCGCAACCAATATTCTTGGGCGCCGAACGCATCGCTCGTACGAATCGCTGAATTCGTTTTTCGCATGCGATAATTCCATTCGAATTTCCGCTGCGAAGGTGGCGCAACTTCCAATGCAGCTCTCGCACCGCTGAATTCGTCATGGGACAACTTTTCGTCCGCAACAGCAAGGCTTGAAAGCATCAATGCGTGTTCGAGTCGGGATGACATTGACCGTTCGCGCAGCAACATGATTGAGACCGTCGTCAACGCAGCAAATACAATTGCAACCGCCGATGTGACGGCAATTGTTTCGATGCGGTGCCGTTGTACAAATCGCGAAATCAGATATCCCCGAGTTGGTAGCGTCGCCTCAACTGGCCGCCCATCAAGCATTCGTCGAAGATCGTCCGCCAATCCTTCTACAGTTCCATATCGTCGGTCTGGATTGGGATTGAGCGCCGTCATTACGATCGAATCCAAATCTCCTCGCAGTGAACGAGCAAGCCCAGCAGGCGTGGTTAAACGTCTCGTCGCAATAACCTCTGCGCGCGGTGCATCCGTCTGTTCAAGCGCTAAAAATTTCTGTGACATTCGAACAGGTTCGAAGCGTGCAAGATCACTCAAGCCAGCTTGCCGAGGATCGAGCATCAAATGCGACACTCCACAAAGCAGTTCGTGCAGCAGTGTTCCAAGCGAAAAAATATCACTGCGAACATCAGCGTGCGCGCTGCCAAGCGTCGCTTGTTCGGGGCTCGTATACGCGAGCGTTCCAAGAAAGACACCGTGCGCCGTCATGTCTCGCAGAGAATCGGCATCGTCCTCGCGGTATTTCGCAATTCCAAAGTCAATGATCTTTGGAATGCACTGTCCGTCTCGGCGTGCAACCAAGATGTTGCCAGGTTTGAGATCGCGGTGAATGATGCCCTTTGCGTGCGCATGGGAAATTCCCGCGCAGACTTCCAAGAACAAGATGACCCGCTCTCGAATCGCAAGCTGCTCGTCATCGCAGTGCACCGTGATCGGCGATCCATCGATGTATGGCATCGCAAACCATGGACGCCCATCGTCTGTTGTTCCCGCATCGAAAATGCTTTCGATGTTTGGATGATTCATCTCAGCGAGTGCTTGCCGTTCTGAATCGAATCGCTCACGAATATGCCGTGACTCGATTCCGCTGCGCATCACTTTGACCGCAGCAACTCGTCGAAGTGGAGTTTCCTGAACGCCGAGATAGATGATACCCGCGCCGCCTTGAGCAATAATCTTTTCGAGTCGAAAGGGGCCAGCCTGACGAAGCGACTCGAGATTTTTAGCGTAGCCGTCGAAGTTATTAAAGTTTGAATTCGTTGTCACCCAGGAACCTCGGAAAGCGTTTGAGTATAACTGAAAGTCAACTAAAAGATCCTGCACAGGCAATGATTCGTTATTTTCCAATCAATTGGTAGCCTGACTTTCATGACTTCTGCGGGAAATTCGTCAACAGACTTTCCGTCGACCCACCGAACGTGGTTGGTCACGCAAATTGCCGAACTTCAAGAGGGCAGTGATTCCATTCGCACGCAAGCCATCGCATCGCTGCGCGCACATTTGCTCGAGCGATACGCTCGTCCTCTTTCCGCATATGTGCGAAACTCTTCAATCAAACGACTCGGCGAGCCCGATGAAATTGCGCATGATTATCTCGTGCGAATGCTTGACGATTGTTCCGGACTTCACAATTGGCCTGGCAGCGGACGGCCTCTTCGTCGATGGCTGTTGACAGGAATGATTTTCCACGCGCGCGGAATTGCGCGTGATAAAGGGCGATTGCGCGAATTTTCTTCTCTGGATGCAGTGGATTCTTATATCGCAAGCGAGCCGAGTGCAGAGCAAGCCTTCGAGCGTGCGTGGGCGCGAGAAATGCTCGAGGCCGCTTTCGCGCGTGCAGCGGCATCGATGCAAAGATCAGGTCGCGATCAGCAGTGGGAGATTTTTCGAAGGCATGTTCTTGATGGTCAGCCTTACGCGCCGATCGCCGCCGACTTGCAAATCAATGTGCAACAATGCGCTGACGCAACACGCGCCGCTTCGCAAGAAGTTCGAAGTGCGATTCGCGCGGTATTGATTGATGAAGGAGTTGCGGAGCGAAACATCTCCAGCGAAGCTGATGCGATTCTCAGGAGCGTGCTTCATGGCCCGACTCGCTGATATTCAGGCGGCGAGGTTGGCGGGGGCGCTGCTGACGGGTGATGCGGTGAATGGGGACGCGGTGAAGCGGGATGCGCCATTCACTTTGATTTCCAGGCGCAAAGTGCGATTCTGGATTGGCGCGAGCGCCACACTTGCCGCAATCATTTTGGTTTCTTGGAAAGTTGAGTCCCATGACCCACAATCTTCTGGATTATCTCTGGGGGAACAATCCTCCATCCAGGAGAAAGATATGAAGTTCACACAAGCTATGAGCGTGGCGGTCGCCGCTAGTTCGATCTGTTCGGGAGTGACGGCGCAATCGACCGCCGTGCAGTGGACCGTTGCAAGTGGGGGGAATGGGCATTGGTATGAGCTTGTCATCAGCAGATCGATCACCTGGCCGTCAGCCAAAGATGCCTGCGAACAGCGCGGCGGTCATCTAGTTACACCAACCACACCAACAGAAAATGCCCTCGTGACGCAACTCGGCAACCGCGCCGATCACCCCACTGCTTGGGTGGATGACTTTGGTGGAAATGCACAGGGACCGTGGCTAGGTGGCTACCAACCAATTGATGCACAAATAGCACAGCCATGGGCATGGGTCACGGGTGAGCCTTGGACTTGGGCTGGTTGGGCGCCAGGGGAGCCGAATGGCGGGTACGGTCCTGGAGTCACATTTACAGGGATGCTCGGATACGCGAACTCAAATTACTACCGAGGTTGGTTTGACGGTGTAACAACCGACTACTCAACCTACCCACTACCGCTTAGTTACATCATCGAATGGTCCGCCGACTGCAACTCCGACGGCATCGTGGACTATGGACAAATCCTCAGCGGAGAACTCATCGATACAAATTCCAACGGAATCCCAGACATCTGCGAAATCGACCCTTGCCTCGGCGACATCAATCTCAACAGCATTGTCGATGCGGTGGACCTTGCAATGGTTCTCACATCGTGGGGTACTAGCGGCAGCGAATATCCGCGCGCGGATGTGAATCACGACGGCGTAGTCAATGGACCAGATCTTGGCGCGCTCCTCGGCGGCTG
>CAJCCX010000200.1 GCA_903961015.1 uncultured bacterium | reverse complement strand
CCCTATTACGCATATCGGTTGGCTGTGAAGTTTCCAGCTCAGTCTTTCGCGGCCATTGGCGCAGTGACGCTTTGCATTACTGGAGTTGAAGCACTCTATGCAGACCTTGGTCATTTCGGGCGACGTGCGATCAACATGTCTTGGATCATCGTGGTTTTCCCTGCTTTAACACTGTGCTATCTCGGACAGGGCGGGCTGATTTTGTCGAATGCTGCTGCGGCCAAGAATCCTTTCTTTGCCCTTGTACCTCTGGGATATGAGTTGCCAGTTGTCATTCTTGCAACACTGGCAACAATTGTCGCATCTCAAGCAGTGATTTCTGGGATGTACACCATCGTGCATCAATCGATGCTCGTTGGATTTCTTCCGTGGATGAATGTGCTGCACACTTCAAAAACAATTCGTGGGCAGATCACGATTCCAACAGTCACGTTCTTGATGTACATCGCTGTGATGGTGGCAGTCATTGGCTTTGGCTCGTCTTCCCGACTTGCCAGCGCATACGGATTGACTGTCACGGGAACGCTTGTCTGCACAACATTTCTGGCGGTGATCGTTGCGCGAAAACATTGGAAGTGGTCGATCTGGCGATGTGCGCTTGTCTTTATTCCAATGGGGATTGTCGATCTGTTATTTTTCAGCGCGAACGCGACGAAATTTTTGGACGGGGCTTGGTTCACAGTTACGATTGCTGCCGCGATCTTCTTCTTGATTTGGTCGTGGTCGAAGGGATTCAAAATGTTGATGCAAAGCACGGCAAAATGCGAGATAAGCCTGCAAGGTTTTTTGGAGAGTGTGAAAGCCAAAGGCGAGCGTCGTGTGCCTGGAACTGGCGTTTTTCCTGCCGAAGCAGTCGGCGCAGCACCGCGACCGCTGCTTGCAATGTTCCGACGATTCAGCTGTATGTTCGAGCAGACGATTCTGCTGACTGTGAAGACCGCGGACACGCCGTTTGTCGAGAGTATCGATCGATTTCAGGCGACTGAAATTCAACCAGGTTTGTGGCAAGTCAATATTTGCTACGGATTTGCAGAGTTGCCAAATGTGCCCAAGACACTTGCAGAATGTGCGCTGACCTTCCCCATCGATCCAGAGTCGATGACATATTTCATTAGTCGCCTCTTGCCAACAATGCCGACAAGATTGAGTGAAACAATTGGACTCAGGTTGTTCGTATTGATGTATCGTCACTCCCCAGGAAAAGCCAAGTTTCATCTCATACCTCAAGATCAAACCGTAACGATTTTCACGCGCGTAGATCTTTGAAAGTACCAATTTTTTTTGACTAGCATGATCTATGAGTTTGTGTGTACCGTGTCGAAGTGTTTTACTCCGCACGACGTCTCATCCTTGGGATTCTCCTGATTGCCGCTGCATCTGCAGTGCTGGTGCTCAGCGATCGATCTATCCAGCGCCCGACGGGAGGCCCGCTCGATGCTGCAGCGCAAGCGGCTCGACCGCGGCGAATCGCAGTCATTCAAATCTCTTCGATCGATGCGATGAACGTCGGGCGGCTTGGCGTGATTGAACGATTGAAAGAGGCTGGATTCAGCGAGTCAACTGGAACGACCTTTGACACTTTTAATGCGGAGGGAGATGTTGGGACACTCGGGCAGATGGCTGCCGCAGTGTGCAGTGCATCGCCGCCCTATGACTTGATTGTGTCGCTCTCGACGGTCGCAACGCAAACCGTATTGCGCGCACATAAGCGAGGCCTGCCACACGTGTTCGGATTAGTAGTTTCGCCGCCTGGATTTGGAGTTCCGCTG
>CAJCCX010000199.1 GCA_903961015.1 uncultured bacterium | reverse complement strand
GCCTCCGCGATCCCCTCTTCTTCAAGCACCGCACGCAGCGCACGCTTGAGTCGATACGCGGCCATGCGACTCATCGCGCGCGCTTCGCTTGCAGGCACACCAACTTCTTGCGCGGCAGTGGAATAATCAATGCCATCGAGAATGTGCCGTTCGAAAATGCGCCACGAAGTTTCGCGACCTTCGCTGGTCAACTCCTCCGCCGTGCGCGCAGCTGCATCGGCAAGCACGCCGCGCGCCCACGCACGGTCGAATGCTCGCTCGGCGTGCGGATCGTGAGAAAGTTCTGGATCACTCGTTGCGTGCGCGGGGTCAACGGAATTCTCGCGCGCAGATTGACGGCGCTGATCTCGCGCGAGGGTACGAAGCTCGAGCAACATTCCGTTCATCAGCCAGCGACGAAGTGGAACGCCGACATCTTTCCACCGCTGAAGATCTGCAAACGAATCAAGTCGACGCGCAAAGAATCCAGCGACAAGGTCATCAGCATCGCCAAATGATTTCCACCTCGAACCACGAACGTATGCGCAGAGCGGAGCACGATATCGATCCATGACGTGATGGCTGATCGCACGAATTGCAGCTAAATGTGCGGAATCATCGCCAGTTTGCTGCGCATCAAGTCCACCGTCGATCTGCGTCATCAACCACGTGCGGTGCGTAGACGGAAAGTGATCGACTGGATTCGAGCCGGAAGACATAAAACGAATCGTACCGCTGCGAGGGATTGGATGCGATGGAGGGAATGTGAAGAACTCCCCCCCCCCGCACCTTGTAACCTCATCTCCCTATGGCTTTGCGATCACTTGTTACTGGCGGCGCTGGATTCATCGGGAGTCATCTTTGCGAAGCGTTGATTGCACGCGGCGATGAGGTCATTGCGCTGGACAATCTTTCGACGGGCCGCGCAGAAAATGTTGCGCTACTCGAAGGACCCGCTGGCAAAGGAAGATTTCGCTTGCAGGTCGCAGACATTCTCGATGTTGAAGCAGTTGCCTCAGCTGTGAATGGAGTCGATCGTGTCTATCACCTCGCTGCGGCAGTCGGCGTGAAATTGGTGATGGAACAACCGATCTCGACAATCTTGACCAACACACACGGCACAGAAAATGTTCTCGCAGCGTGCGCGAAGCGTGGCACGCGAGTCTTGATCGCGAGCAGTTCTGAGGTCTATGGAAAGATGGGATCGTCTCAAGCAAGTCCTCTCGTTGAAACAGACGATTGGCGACTTGGCGCAACGAGCACTCGGCGATGGTCATACGCATGCACGAAAGCGATCGACGAATTCCTTGCGCTCGCATATCACGACGAGCGTCAACTTCCTGCGATTATTGTGCGACTATTCAATACAGTTGGCCCGAGACAACGCGCGAATTATGGAATGGTCATTCCCGCATTCGTGCAAGCAGCGCGTGCGGGAAAGCCGCTCATCGTGCATGGCGATGGAACGCAAACTCGTTGCTTCAATCTCGTTGCGGAGAGCGTTGGAGCAATTGTGAAATTGATGGAATCGCCAGCGGCAATTGGGCAAGTGATCAACGTCGGAAATAATCGCGAGGTCTCGATCAACGATCTTGCAAAGAAAATTATCGCTTTGTGTAAAAGCACATCTTGCATCGAGCATCTTCCGTATGGCGATGTGTATGGAAAAGGATTCGAAGATATGGAGCGCCGCACGCCAGATCTTGGCAAGTTGCGATCTATGATTGGCGATGTGCGAACGCAAGAAATCGATGAGATTTTGTTAAAAATTGTTTGTGTGGCTGAAGAAGTGAATTGATTTTTTTATACAAAATTCCATAATCAAACCAGAAAAACCGAACCCGGCTCAAATCGGTTGCGTAAAGTTATTCGATTAAGACTCTCGAACGGTAACCCCCACGACTCGAAAGGATTTTTAAATATGAAGCTTCTTGCAGCTGCTTTTTGCGGTTTGTTGTTCTACGTCTCCTCCACATTTGGAGCAACATTTTCGTTTACAAATGAATGGCAAGGTGGAGGACAAGCCGCCATTCGAATCATCAACGATACTGGACAACCAACCGATGGATGGACATTGGAATTTGATTGGGATGCAAGCATTACAAGCATTTGGAATGCAACAATTCAAAGCCGCGTTGGTAACCACTACATCATTGGGAATATGGATTACAACGCTGTGATCGCGCCGAATGGCATCGTCGATATTGGATGCGTTGCGAACTATGCACCTGCTGGAATTGTGGCGACTGGACTGGTTTTCCGTAGTGGCGCAAGTGCGCCAGTGCTTGCAATTTCGACAGCGACGATTTCTCAAGCGGGAGTCGGAACTCCGTATTCCGCCACTCTTGCGGCAACTGGTGGAACGCCACCTTATATATGGAGTATCGCATCCGGCTCGCTGCCGAATGGACTTGTACTTGCAGCAAATGGAAACATCAGCGGTGTTGCATCGCAAGCAGGAATTTCGACATTCGCTGCACAAGTTGTAGATTCTGTTTCGAGCACAACGACTCGTTCGTACTCGTTGACAGTTTCCGTGCTTCCAAATCTTCGAATTGAAGATACGAGAATAACTCTCGACAGTGGTGGTGGAAGCGCCCCACCAAATGCATGGCTTTCAACCTCTGGAAATCAAATTGTCGACGCGAGTGGACAGGCAGTACGAATCAGCGGAGTGAATTGGTTTGGATTCGAAACTGGCAATGGAGTACTGCACGGACTCTGGTCGCGTGGATACAAATCCGTTCTCGATCAAGTCAAACAACTTGGGTTCAACACGCTGCGGCTTCCATTCTCGAATGAAATGCTCAAAGCCGGCGCAGCCACAAATAGCATCAATTATGCGCAAAATCCAGACCTTCAAGGATTGACGCCGATCCAGTGCATGGACAAGATCATTGCGTATTGCAGCCAGATTGGCCTGAAAGTCATTTTGGACCGTCACTCAGCGAAAGCAGATAATTACTTGAGCGAGGATGTTTGGTATATCGCTGGAGATAGTTACTACACCGAATCGCGTTGGATTCAAGATTGGGTCTTGCTTGCAAATCGATATGCGAATGATCCAACGATCATCGGTGCCGACCTTTTCAACGAGCCAAAGCGCAGTGCGACATGGGGAACAACTTCTCCTGCGACCGATTGGAACAAAGCTGCGGAGCGTTGCGGAAATGCAATCCTTGCCGCGAATCCAAATTGGCTGATCATTGTTGAAGGCGTCGAGCGTTACAACAATCAGACAACATGGTGGGGTGGAAATCTGAAAGGCGTTGCAGTGAATCCTGTGGTCTTGTCAGTTCCAAATAAATTGGTCTACTCGATGCACGACTATCCCAAGAGCGTTTATGCGCAGACTTGGTTCAACGATCCCACCTATCCAAACAATCTTGACGATGTCTGGCAGTCGCACTGGGGATTTATCTTCCTCAATCAGACCGCACCACTATTGCTTGGTGAGTTTGGAACGAATTATGTGACCACTAGTGACCAGCAGTGGCT
>CAJCCX010000198.1 GCA_903961015.1 uncultured bacterium | reverse complement strand
CGTGCAATATCCAGAACAGAAACGCGACGATCGACCAGTCGAAGAAGGCGGACAATTTCGGCCGACCTTCCGCGGTGTTCACCGTTTGAATAAAGATGAAGATGGTCGCGTTCGATGCGTTGCATGTTTCATGTGCGCGACAGCTTGCCCCGCAAATTGCATTCACATCGTGGCCGAAGAAAGCCCTTGGGAAGACCGCGAAAAATATCCCAAGCAATTTGATATCGATGAACTGCGCTGTATTTATTGCGGCATGTGCGAAGAAGCGTGCCCAGTTGATGCCATCGAATTGACCCCGCACTATGAAGTTTCGGGATTGACCCGCGCAGAACTGATCTTCGATAAGTCGAAGTTGCTTGAAATCTATGATCACACGGTTGCTGAAAAGCCAATGTGATCGCGAGAAGCCGGCGGCTCGACTGAATTTCTGGGTTTTTATTTCCCAAACATCTTTTTGAAATTGTCAATCGTTCCGCCAAGATTTTCAAGTCCTTTACCAATCTTTTTCGCATCAAGCGCAGATGCATCAAAGACCATCTTGACTTGACTCTGCAGCGGAACTGGCTTGCCATCGACATCACCCAAAGGTCCTGAAAGCGTGATGTCGACTTGCACGAGATCGCCTGGATCTATCGGCAATGTCTTGATCGCTTCGCTGAGCTGTTGCGCAGTCGAAGAAAGTGGGCCCGATGCACCACCAATTGATCGACCAAGCGACGAGAGCGGATATCGACAGGTAATCGCATTTGCATATGGAGGCGTCTTGCCAAGATTGATATCGCCAGACAACTTCAGCACCTGCTGCCATTGGTCGGCAAATTTGCCTGCTTTCACAATGAAATCTTTGTATATCAAGCTGCCCTTGCGCACCGTGACCACCAGCGGTTCGATGAGCGCAGGGATCGTGTCCGATTTTGCATCTTGCGCCAGAGCAAGCATTCCCAGAAATTGATTACTTCGCACGACTTCGACATCACCCACATCAACGCGCGCATCAAGATCAAGTTTCGCCAACTGCCCATCGAGCGGATAAGCAGCCTGCGAAACTTGCAATCGAATCGGTGGCGCTTTTCGAATATCTGCGAGAACTGGATTCATCGGCTCGAGAAGTCTGCGCTGCAGAACTTTGTTGATTGTGAAAGTGACCGCCAATGGATTTGCTGCGGTAATAAACACCATGCCACTTGAGATATCAACCTTGGGGGCGACGACTGACAAAAACTGTGTCTTCAAATCCGCCTTGAGCACAGTTGTCTGAATTCCGTTGGGAGCGATGACAACATTCGTATCAACAGATGCGTCGATTTCTGGACCGAGCGCTTCAACCATTTGCCCACCCTGACCTGCGGCAGCATCGACGATCGCCGTCGGAACTTTGACGCATCGAACTTGCGCAGTCCAAGCACCAGCGAGAACATCGAAGACTCCAGCTGCATTGGAAAGTTTTTGACCACTCGCTTGCGCTGTGATCGACCCAGTCTTTGCGCCGCCGCTCGTCAACGAGAGCGTCATCGAATCTGACAATCGAGGCGATTTGATTTCTGCACGCGTTGCGCCAAGTGCCACGATGGGCTTTCCCTTGGGCTCGACTTCGATCGCAGCAAGATCCAGTGACACATCGCAAGAGCCATTGAGCATTCCACTTGCAGGCATGATCAGCGATTTAATATGCGCACTCAAATCAATCGATCCCAAACGAGTCAACGCCGCAGATGCGTCCTTCGTTCCATTCATCCAATCAACCAATGAAAGTGCGAGCGCACCAGGAATCTTGATTTGCATTTCGCTTGCTTGAAGCGTGAGAGGAGTTGCAACAGCGCCCCCGACTGCTCCAGCCGAAGCATCGCCGGCAAAGAGCGAGCGCAAGTCTCCGCTTGCCGCGATTCCAAGAGAAATCGGGCCTGGAGCAGAATCGCCAACTTGAAATGTTCCATTCAGTCCAGCATTCAATTCGCGGTCAAATCCTGCTGACTTCATCGTGAATGCAATCGCTCCCATCGAAAGCTTCGGCTTGCCTGCAGGTTCAATAGCGATCGCTGCGAGATCCATTCGAAGATCAACCGCACCACTTGTCGCTGCACCAGTTGGCAGCGAGAGTGAATTGATATTGAAAGCAGCGTTGATATCGCCGAGCTGTGTGATGGACTTCGAGAGCGCATCCGATCCACCATTCCAATCTGCCAATGCGATTGCGAGTGCGCCAGGGATCTTGATCGAAAGCGTGCTTGCCTTCAGTGCCAACGGATGATCCTTGCCATCAGGGGATGCGCCGAGGAGAGATCGGAGATCGCCGTTGGCATCAAGCGTGAGAGAAAGATTTCCCGCCGAGCCCGACCCAACCTTGAACTTTCCTGCGATCGAAGCTTGAGCGCGTTCAGCCAATCTGGGGCTCTTAACGCTCATCGTGATTTTTTCGAATGCGATTGCTGCGCGATTTGGAGGAGCGATTGATCCTGGCTCCACAACAACATTCATGACAACAGATGCATCTTCCGCGCGACCAGTCCAGCGACAACTTTCAATGTCAATCGATCCGATAATGGATCTTCCACCAGTTTGAGCAACAAGCGTCCGCCAATCAACTCCGGTTCGCAAGCCGAGTGCTTGCTCTACGATTTCTGCAGGAACATCGAAGCTTGCAGTCGTTTTTGCGATATCGATTTGCGCAACAGTTGGCGCGCCTTTCCCATCGGCGGCGACTTTCCCTGGCGTGAGGGTTCCCGAACTCTTCAGTGCGAGTCGCGGCAGACTGATGTCTGCGGTGAATACATCCTTCGTCAGTTCGCGATTGAAAGAACCTTTCACAGTTCCTGGGCCAACGAGTGCCGCGCTGCCCTCGCCCGCATCGACCATTGTCGCCAGGGTGTCGCCTTGTGAGATTGCCACATCGAATGTCGATTGAAAAACAGCGCTTGCAACGTCTGACAAACGCACAGTCGCTGCGATTGTTGCTGCATCACGCCCAGGGTTCGTTGCACTTGGCATCTGCATCAACTTGAGACCCACCTGTGCATCAACTCCGCCGATTGAACCATCTGCGCGCGTTGAGAGCGTCGCAGATGCTGAGAAACCTTGCAGTCGACCGCCATGAGTCAAACCAGGTGCGGCGGAAAGATCGATTGCATCTGTTGTGATCTTTGTTGAAATCGTTGAGGGCAGAAATCGACCGGCCGAAACAGAATCCCATGTCCCAGTCATTGCAGCAATTTGAACTGCGAGACGTGTTGGCGAAGCAAGCACAACCGCTGGCCCTGCATATCGATCGACAACAGAAGGAGGCACGATCAAAGAGCAATCAATCGGCTGAGTCGAGAAACCACTGTTGGTCCAAGTGATTTTTGTTGCGATGGAAGTCGCACTCAGTCCAAGAGTGACAGAAGCATTTCCTCCTTGTTTTCCGCCGTCGTTTTCAATTTGCGCTGCGACATTCGTGATCGCCGCATCTGCCAACATCAAGCGCATGCTTGCATCAAGCCAAGGCGCGTCCGCAAGCATCATCGGCGAAAGTTGCACTCGACCCTTCGCATTGGCAGCATCGACTGCAAGTCCTTGTGCATTCACCAAACCTGTGATGACTTGGTCGATTGCGATCGCCGATCCATCGACTGAAGATTGGACCTTCAGGGTGATTGACTTTGTCGGATCAGATGTTTCAAGCAGAATTGTGGTTGCGCCAACTGCGAATGACATCACGGGAGAAATCTTCATCGCCATCGGCGCGATTGAAACACTTGTATTCATCCGCGCATCTTTCCAAGCCATCGCCGCATTCTTTGCTGGGATTGGAAGAGAGATTGCAGAACCTTGAATCGAAACGGCGACCGGTGCAGAAACTCCCAAAGTCGGCGGCAACAATGCGGGATCAATTTGCGCGCTGACCGCGAGTCGATCAATCGTTACAAGATTGCCATCTTCCGCAAGTCCGCCAGCTGCAGCGATCGAAAACTTCTGCGAGGAAATTTCCGCACTGCCTGTCCGACCTTCCAGAGTGATCTTCGCATTCAGCGACGATCCAAGATCGCGCGCCGCATTCAAAGGAGCCGGCAGATATGGGGCAAGCGCGGATATTGGAAGGTTGACCAAAGAGATCGATCCTGCGAGAGATCGCTTTGCTGCATCCATCGGATTTGTTGCATCCAAACTGATGGCGGAATTGGCTGTTTCTCCAGTGGGAAGTTGAATGACCGTGTTGCCTGACACGCGAACCGCGTCAGCGAACTTTGCCGAAGTGATTTTGATTGAAAGCGAGTCGATTTCCAACGGAACGCCTGCGGAAGGAATTGCCAGCGCGCTCGCTTGCAGATCGACGTCGATCGATGCTGCATCCATATTGACAGATCCATCCTTTGCAAACAGTCCACCAACCATGCCGTTGAGTGAAAGCGATCCAGTTTTTTCTCCAACTTTTGTGGCTGCAGAAAACGTTGCGCGTACACCAGCATCTTCGACTGAAAATTTTCCTTTGAGTCCGTTGATTTCAATCTTCGGATCAGATTGCGAACCCGCTGCGATCAATTGAAGGTTGCTGATTTCCAAGATTGTTCCGCGCAAGGTTTCTGCGAGCGAAACACTTGGCGCTTGTGCTTTCTCTGGCGTGACTTTCGCTGGCTGCGAAACTGCCGGCGTAGGCGACACGAACAATTCCGTCAGAGACAAAGAACCATCGGGTCTATACGTCGTGGCGACGATTCCTGAAAGAACAATATGCGGCGGCTCCGATTGCCGCGCAAGTGCGATCAATCCATTGTTCGCTGTGACATCAACGGCGATCGATGCACCATCAGTGCCCTTGATCGAAAAACCCTGGATCACTTGAGGGCCAGACCATGAGAGCGACAAGCTCGCAAGCGAAACTTGCCCACGGACCAGAGGCGATACAAATCCAACTGCCATATTGCGACCGAACGATCCGGAAAGAATCGTGGGCAAGAATGCGATGAGCACTCCAAGAAAGACGATGCCTCCTGCGAGTGCGAACAAACTTCTGCGAAGCCATTTACGGCGAATATCTGGTTTCATATGGGTTGATCATTCTATAGATAGCAGAACCATATAAAGAGGAAGTCACTTCCCCCAAAGAAAGTCCTCGGGTCAGTCCACCAAAACTGGCGCGGGCGAAACATGACTCAGCATTCGTTCGAGCGCTTTTCGTGCGAATTTGCGCGCATCGGGATGCACGCGGATTTCATTCACGATTTTTCCCGCAGACAATTCGTCGAGCACCCACGCGAGATGCTGCTGGTCAATTCTGTACATCGTCGTGCACAGACACTGACAACCCGAAAGCATTTCTACTTCCACTCCTCGAAGCGCTGCGGCTCGAGACAATCGCGTCACAAGATGCACTTCGGTTGCGACTGCAAACTTCGTTCCAGGTTTTGCTGCTTCGATGGTTTGAATGATGTACTCAGTTGATCCCGAAAGATCAGACTTATCAACGACTTCCTGCGAACATTCTGGATGCACCAAGATTGTCGTGCGATCCTTGCGAGAGCGAATCGCATCAACATGCTCTGGACGAAAAAGTTTGTGCACACTGCAATGCCCAGCCCACAGGATGACATCAACAGCGCGAATGACTTCTGCAGACAACCCACCGTTTTCTTTTTTTGGATCCCACAGCGCGGTCTGCGCAGGAGCCTTCGCTTTCACAGCGTCGATCTCGGTGATCAAGCCCCGCGCATGGGACGTGTTTCGACCAAGATGTTGATCTGGCAGAAAGAAGACTTTGATTTTTTCGCCCTTCTCTCGCGGAGTGTCTCCACCTTTCAATGCCCATTCAAAAATCTGCTTCGCATTTGAACTTGTGCAACACGCACCGCCGTTCTTCCCAACAAAGGCTTTGATCGCTGCGCTGGAATTGACATACGTCACAGGGATCACTCGAAACTTCTGCGGCTTCTTAGATTCGGCTTTCTCTTTCAGGGCAGAGTTGATGAAATCCCACGCATCAACTGCATCTTCATATGCCGCCATATCCGCCATCGAACATCCCGCGCCGAGATCGGGCAATATCACCCTCACGGAATCTTCGGTCAACACATCTGCCGTCTCCGCCATGAAGTGCACTCCGCAGAAGACAATGAATTCAGTCCCGCGTCGCTGGGCTTCGGCGGCAGCCGTCTGGCTCAGTTTAAGACTGTCCCCGATGAAATCTGCGTGCTGAATCACCTCATCTTGTTGGTAATGATGGCCTAGGATCATCAAACGATTGCCAAGTTCGGTTCGCCGAGCCCGAATGATCTGCGAAAGCGCAGTTTCCGAGGCCTCTCGATATTTTTGCGGAATCTCAGGCTGCCAAAGCATTGAAGAAGATGCTATCCCGCACACTCTCATCGCAATTGCGCCTCAAATAATATTTTTTGCAAACAAATTTCATTGCATTTCGAGCTTTCTTTGGGATGATCTAAATCCGTTCAGGTCGCCGCATGAAATTTTATTCAACGAATACAAAATGCTCACCTTCAATCAGAGGTCACTGGGCTTCTTTTTTGTGCATGGCAATTTTCGCTGTGACCAATTCCCCTGTTGCGGCAATCCCGCCAACTCAAACAATCAAGTTGACAGCAAGCGATGGATTGGCGAACGATCAATTCGGCAATGCGGTCGCTCTCTCAAATCTCGCTGGACTTGCTGGCGCTCAGCCAGACATTGCCGTCGTCGGACTGCGATACGACGACATCGGAACAACAGCAGATCGTGGCTCTGCCAATATTTACAAATTAAATTCGAGTGGAGTATGGGCCTTCGAAGCAAAGTTGACGGCTGCTGATGGTGTCGCAGGCGATGCGTTCGGCTATTCGGTTGCAATCTTCGGCAATACCGTGGTTGTCGGTGCGCCGTTCGATGACATTGCATTAGCGGATCAAGGCTCAGCCTATATTTTCCAAAGGAACACTGCAGGAGCTTGGACACAAGTCGTCAAGGTGATCCCTGCGGATCCAAGCGCCAGCGACGCATTTGGATATTCCGTCGCCATCACGAACACTGCAGTCACAACTTCGAACTTCGGAGATCTCGTCATTGTTGGTTCGCCCAATGACGACATCGGATTGATCCAGAATCAGGGTTCTGCGTATGTTTTCAAGCGAGCAACCTCTGGAACTTGGGCGCAGGAATCAAAATTCGTCATCACTGGAACTGATGCGGCGGCAGAAGAAGACTTCGGATGGGCTGTTTCAATCTATGGAGATCGAGCGCTTGTTTCAGCACCATTTGATGACATCGGCACAGTTCTGAATCGCGGTTCTGCGTACACATTCAAACGAGGGACAACTGGAATTTGGACTTTCGAAGCGAAACTTGTGGCGTCTGATGGTGCCGCAGATGATTACTTCGGATATTCGGTTTGTCTATTTAATGATCAAGCGATCGCAAGCGCGCCATACGACGACATTGCCAGCGCGGCGGATCGCGGCTCCGCGTACATCTTCCAACTTTCTGGCGCAGCGACATGGACACAAGAAGCGAAGATCGTTGGAAGCGACGGATTGGCGAGTGATTTTTTTGGCGCATCTGTCGCACTGCAAGGCAACCTTGCCATTGCGAGTGCTCCTAATGACGATGCGACTGCGCAAGGGGGATCTGCAACATTCACCAACATTGGATCCGCGTATCTCTTCACTCAAACCGGCACTTCGACGTGGACTCAAGAAGCTCGCTTCACGAGCACCGACGGATTGTCAGACAAATTCTTTGGCATTTCTGCCTGCATATATGGACAGAACGCATTGATAGGAGCGAACGGAGATGACATCGGGTCTCCGCTCAAGGCGGACCAAGGTTCTGCATACATATTCAACTTAAAGCCGATCGACTGCAATAACAACGGAATCCCCGATGCAGAAGATATCGCATCCGGAATTGCTAAGGATTGCAACACAAATGGAATTCCTGATTCATGTGATATCGCTACAGGCGCTGCCAACGATTGCAACCTCAACGGCATTCCAGATTCTTGCGACATCGTGACGGGCGCTGCCAACGATTGCAACGCAAACGCAGTTCCCGACTCATGTGATATCACAACAGGTGTCGCCAAAGATTGCAACCTCAACACCATTCCAGATTCTTGCGACATCGCGACGAGTGTTGCCAAAGATTGCAACCTCAACACCATTCCAGATTCTTGCGACATCGCGACG
>CAJCCX010000197.1 GCA_903961015.1 uncultured bacterium | reverse complement strand
CACGCATCCTGTCGCAACGAAAGTGGCCAATGCATTCGGCATCCACGACATGCTCGGTAATGTTTGGGAGTGGTGTTGGGATTCATACTCTGCCGATTCATACGCGGCGGGCAAGAGTGGGGCCACGGATCAGAGTGGTCTAGGATCTGGAGAGCAGAAAGTTGTGCGTGGCGGTAATTGGCTCAGTCTGCCAAAGACTTGTCGCGCGTCGTATCGCATCGCAGGCGCTGCGGGCCATCCCGCATACGGATTCCGCGTTGTTCGAAATGTGAACTAGTCAACAACGAACAAGATTTTTTTGAAGAGGTACTCTTTCAATATGAATATTTGGGCACGAGAGATCGTTTTTCTGACGGCAAGCACCGCGCTCTTGGTCGGTTGTTCGACCACTGGTCCTGGCGGTATGGGAAAATCGAGCAGTGGTTCACCGATGTCTTGGGCGCAAGTGATCGATCGCAATCCTGATCCTTCGGTTATCACAAATCCTCAGATGCTCGCGAAGATCAAGGCGACTGGTTTGCCATGGCGAGTTCGTGATACGGCCAGCGGCATCGAAATGCTGCTCGTTCCTCCTGGTGATTTCGTAATGGGTATGAGTCCTGGCGATGCACTTGCAATGGAAGACGAACGGCCGGCGCACATGGTCACAATTTCGAAACCTTTTTACCTCGGTCGCACCGAAGTCACTCAAGGTCAGTGGACTGAGGTCATGGGATCCAACCAAAGTTATTTCCAAGAGGCTTACTATCGGATCGAGTCTGCAGATGAGACAGATGCGAAGATCGCCGAGTTCATGAGATCGGGTTACACCCTCGAAGAAGCCAAGTCGAAAGCTGGCGATGGAAAACTTGTGGAGACTTTTTCGGGGACTTGGCCACTCGAAACAATTACGCCAGATGAAATCGCGCCGTATCTGATGAAGACTGGCCTGCGCTTGCCAACCGAAGCCGAGTGGGAATATGCATGTCGTGCTGGCGTTCGTGAGCCTCTGTATGGTCCACTCGATGACATCGCTTGGTATTCGGGAAATTCGCAGGAAAAGTCGCATCCAGTCGGAGGTAAAAAGGCCAATTCTCTTGGTTTTTATGACATGATTGGCAATGTCTGGGAGTGGTGTTCTGATTGGTATTCCTCGGACTATTACGCAACATGCGAAAATGGCGTGACCGATCCAACTGGGCCATCCGTCAACGAATTTCGTGTCGCTCGCGGCGGTTCATGGGATCACGTTTCGAAGAATTGCCGAGCATCGTTTCGAGAGAATCATTTCATGCCAGATCCCAGAATCACTGACTTTGGTTTTCGCGTTGCTCGAAATCCATAAAAATTAACACAATAGATCATTCGAGGAATCCAACACAATGAACGCATATATGAATCTCGTCAGTCCGAAGGTCATCCTGGCTTTACTTCTCATGACAACCTTCGTAGCCACAAGCGTCACCGCGCAAAGTCCGGCAGCCTCGCCCGCAGCCTCGTCGAATGTAAATCCAACACAAAGTCAGCCCAGACAGCAATCGGTTCAAGATCAGATTCAACGCACTGGCGGACAAAGTGACGCAGGAGTTGAACTCGCCGTAAGAATGGCATGGGCGGAAGTTCTGGAGGTTGCGCCAAATCCAAAGGTCGTTACAGATGCAGGCATGCGCGCAAGCATTCAGGCGACGGGTCTTCCTTGGAAAGTTCGAGATCGAGTCACAGGCATCGAAATGCTTTTGGTTCCATCTGGAAAATTTGTAATGGGGATGAGCGTTGGCGACCAAGACGCGAATACAGATGAAAAGCCTTCGCACGAAGTGATTTTGACCAAACCTTACTACCTCGGTCAAACCGAAGTCACGCAAGAGCAGTGGACTCGATTGATGGGGACGAATCAAAGTTATTTTCAGGATGTCAATTTCGAGGTCATTCCCGCGGAGGATCGCGATGCAAAGATCGCAGAATTATTGGAGGCTGGATACACACGCCAACAAGCTGAGCAAAAACTTGGTGCGGTGATTATGGAAACTGTTGTCACAGCAACATGGCCCGTTGAAACTCTGACGTGGGAAGATGTTCAGTCTTTCATGCAGAAGAGTGGATTGCGTCTTCCAACCGAAGCGGAATGGGAATACGCTTGTCGTGCAGGTTCGACTGGACCGCTTTATGGCGAGTTGAATCGAATCTCTTGGAACACATCGAATTCAGAGAATCGCACGCATCCTGTTGGCAGCAAATTGCCAAATGCGCTTGGGTTTTATGACATGATCGGCAATGTGTGGGAGTGGACCAACGATTGGTACGCCGCGGACTATTACCGAGCTTGCGAAAATGGCGCGACGGATCCAACTGGCGCTGCGCAAAATCCATTTCGTACACTTCGAGGCGGTTCGTGGGATTTCGACGGCAAGAATTGTCGCGCATCATTTCGCCTGAACTATTTTCAGGGCGATCCTCGAATCACTGATTATGGATTCCGAGTCGCACGAACGCCCTAATTCGTTGGAGTTGCATTCGTCGCCATCCATTTGTCGATGGTTTTCTTCTGCTGGACTTTCGGCAAAGATTTGAATTGATTCGCATCAGAGAGAGTGGCAAATCCGATCGTTTGTCCTTCATACTTCACTGGAGCAGCGGACGCAGTCAGCGTTTCTCCAGTCAATGGGCACGTGGCATTCGTGATTCCCTTCTGTTCCAGGACTTGCGGTGCGCAGAGTTTGGCGCGCTTGGAAATCGGCATCGATCCAAATTGGGTCGAGTCCGAGAGAGATGCGCAATAGACGGGATAGACGCTGTAATAAGCCACATATCTCGAATCAGTGGAGACCGGCTCGCCGCTGATCGGGCAGAGCATCGTCTCTGATGTGGCACTGTTTGCTTGCGAATCAACAGTGGAAGTGTTGGCGCACCCTCCAGCCAGCAGGACGACAACGAAACTGAATGATCGAGAAGCGTTCATTGCAAGTGCATCATTCATAAATCTGAGTTGGGCGTCAATGGGCCTTTTTGGCAAATGGACGAATTGAACCCAATCTTCACAATTCATTTCTAATTGTTCGCTTTGCGTTCATTTTTTGTTTACAAACCCAAACCTTTCCACGTTTGTGATATTCCACACTGTGAAGTCGTAGCGTGTTATTGGCATAAAACATAATTATTGGAGAAATTGACATGAATCAAGTGACTCTCATTCTCGCATTTTCTGCTTTTGCACTATCGAATATTGCAAGCGCAAAATCAGATGAAGCTGTTGCTGGCAATCAAGCGTTGCCAAGTCAGGCGATGTCCGAGATTCAACAAATCAAGCAGCAGATGGCAGAGATGGAAAGGCGCCACGATGCAGAAATCGCTGCTCTTCGAAACGAAAATGGCGACAAGTGGCTGACTCAGCAACGCGCAGATGAGATCCGAGAAGTTGTGAAAGATGTCTTGGCGGACTCTCAAACTCGGACGAGTCTTCAAGGTGAAGGCGTCACAGCAGGATGGAACAAAAACTTTTTTCTCGCAAGCCCCGACGGGAATTTCACATTATTCGTGACCGGTCAGATTCAGGCGAGGCAGTCTTACAATTATCAGTCGACTTCCAGTCGGAATCCGTTAAAGGTTGGGGCGGCGACGACTTACCCGAAAGAATCATCATCGAATGAATATGGAACAGAAATTCGCCGTGCGCGAATAATTTTTACGGGAAATGTCATTGACCCAAGTTGGACATACAGAGTGGCTGTGGCATTCAACCAAAATTCACTCGTCGAAGGTTCGGCAACAACGAACAATTCACAGAACTCTACAAATGGCGTTGTTCTCGATGACGCGTTCATCCGCAAGGATTTCGGTAACGGATTCGCGGTCCGAACTGGTCAGTGGAAGAGTGCATACAACTTTGAAGAGATGGCGAGTTCAACTTCTATGCAGTTTGTTGAGCGAACGCTTGTGAATCAATATTTCACTCCAAAGTTCATTGCAGGAATCGAACTTCAATACGAAACCGCACTTTGGCGCGCAAGCGTAAATTGGAATGACGGCGGAGGTAATCGTAATGTTAGTGGCGTCGGTTCTTCCAGCACTTCTGAAAACAATGTTCAATGGGCGACTTCGGGCCGCGCAGAACTGAAGTTGGCTGGCGAATGGGGGCAGTTCAGGGAAATGATGTCCTTCCGTGGACGCGAAGACGGCATATTAATTGGCGCTGCGTACAACTGGCAGCGTGGCGGTGCAGGCAATGTCCCTACATCCGCAGGGGTGAGTGGACCGATTGTCGGCAATGATGACGGTATCAATTTTTCATACACCGCAGATTTTAATTTACGCTCTAACGGTTTCAGTTTCTTCGCAGCGTTCTTGGGAAACAGTTTTTATTCTCGGCCAGATGGAGCAGATGCAGTGAACTCGCTCGGCGCAGTCGTGCAGGGTGGTTTTTTCCTCAGCGACGACATCGAAATAACTGCACGCTGGGAATGGCTGAATGTCAGTGGCGGTGCATATTCAGTCGTGAGTTCTGGGAATACTCCCATTCCTGCCACGAGTCCGAATGCTTTGGGGTCTGCTCTCAACGCTCAACACTTTTCTGTCTATACCGTTGGCGCAAACTATTACATATCAGGAAACAGAGTGAAGTTGAATGCAGATGTGGGCTATGTCGCAGGTGCAATCATGTTCTCGACTGGACTTTTTAATCAAAATATTATTGGCGCGGATTATCGAACGGATCAAAACTCGAGCGCCACTGGGCAAGTCGTCGCACGAATCCAAATGCAATTGTTGTTCTGAAATTCGATTATCCTTTGCGCTATGAAATTTGTTTCAGGCGCTACGAAATTAAACGTTGCAAGCATGACTGCGCTTGCAACGGTTCTTTCTTTCAGCGCACATGCAGTGGACGACGAGAGTGATCTGCTCAAGAAAGCGATCAACAAGATCGAACAGCTCGAGAGCAAGATTTCGACGATGGAGACACGCCACGATGCGGAGATCGCAGCGATTCGCAACGAAAATGGAGACAAGTGGCTGACCCAGCAACGGGCGCAAGAGATTCGAGAATTGGTGAACGATGTTCTCTCTGACTCGGAGACTCGATCCAGTCTTCAAGGCTCTCCGTTGACCGCGGGCTGGCACAACGGATTCTTCATCGGCAGCGCAGACGGCAATTTCAAATTGGAAGTCAGTGGAGAAATCCAATCGCGCATGGCCTTCAACAATCAACCAAGTGCGAATCGAGTTCCTCCCAACGATGGCCCATCATCTGAATACGGTTTCGAAGTGCGTCGAGCCAAGCTTGGATTTGATGGAAACATTCTTGATCCCAGCTGGACATACAAGATCAGGATGGGATTCAATCAGAATTCGCCTTTTACCCAGACATCTGAAAAATTTCAGAACACTGTAAATACGTTCGTGCTTGAGACGGCATACATCCGCAAAAATTTTGGAAATGGGTTCTCGATGACGACGGGGCAGTGGAAGAACAACTTCAATTATGAAGAATCCGTCTCTTCAACAGACCAGCAATTTGTCGAGCGCACTCTTATCAATCAATATTTCAACACCAAATGGATTCAAGGTGTCCAACTTGAATATCAATCTGCAAAAGTCCGTGCGAATATCAATTACAACGACGGCGGCGGAAATCGCAATGTTGGAGTTGTGAACGTGGGCAATAATTCTGGAATGAATGTCGAATGGGCAACCGCTGGACGCGTCGAACTGAAGTTGGCGGGGGAGTGGAAGCATTTTCGCGAATTGATGTCTTTTCGTGGCAGCGATGACGGAATTCAAGTTGCTGCCGCATACAACTGGCAACGCGGTGGATCGAACAATGAATTCAACGGTGATTTCGTAGGCAATAGCGATGGAGTCAATCTTTCATACACCGCAGACTTCAATGCGCGGTTCAGCGGGGCAAGTTTCTTTGCGGCATTCTTGGGAAACACTTTTTATTCTCGTCCCGATGGTGCGGCTCCCGTGAATTCCTATGGCGCCGTTGTACAGGGTGGTTACTTTGTCAGCGAAGATGTCGAACTCGCCGCACGTTGGGAGTGGTTGAATGTCAGTGGCGGGACGACGAATATAAATGCAGGACCGAATCCTGGAAATTCATCCGCCATCAACGCGCAACACTTTTCAATCTATACGGTTGGTGCGAACTATTACATCTCCAAGAATGAAATCAAATTGAACGGAGATGTTGGATATGTCGTTGGCGGAATTCTGTTCCAGAGTGGCTTGTATAACCAGCCGATTTTTGGCGCAGATTATCGATCGGACCAGACATCAGGATCCACGGGGCAAGTCGTGCTGCGAATCCAGTTGCAGTTGGTGTTCTGATTTCGATCTTGTTTTTATCGCAGGGGGATCACATTAAATGGTCGCGATCGAAAGTCCTTCCATTCCTCGCCGACCTCTCCCAAATCCGCAAGATTTCCATCGTGAGCAACATCTGTCGTTGCCGCTTCCGCAAGCACATATTTTTGTCCTTTGTATGTGATCGTCTGATCGCCTCGTTGTACATCGACTCGTACGCCAATGATCGCATGGCCTGTTCCATCTTTCATCTTGATCGTGACCATCACAACATCTGCAATCTTCTTTGACCGAATCAGTGCAGCCATCAGCGTGGACTTCGAATCACAATCTCCGCCTTTCAGCAGCGTGATCATGGGAGTGCGCATCCCGCAGCGATCTTTGCCGTCAGGCAGATCGGTAATCGTTTCGTATGGAATGCTTTGAATAAAGCGAAAAATGGCGGCGACCTTGTCGCGAGCCGTGGCAACTCTCGGCGCGTCACTTTCCTTCAACACCCGATCTGTTTCTCGCAAGATGCTTTGAGCAATCGGTTGGACTTCATTTCGACATCCGTCAACCAACCATTCATAGTTTGCTTCGAGAATGCCCAGCGCACCATCGGGTGATGGAGTCACTTGCATTCCATGATGCGCTAACTTTTCTTCCTCAAGACGCTGACACCGCAGTTTGTCTTCAGGAGTTGTGAATGAAAACTGAATTGCATCCATTGGAACGCCGAAATGTTTTTCGATTGACTGCGCTTGTGCTTCATTCACCGAAGCCTGAATTGTAAAATTCCAAGGCTTGATCGAAGGATCGCGATACTTCACGCCATCGCGATAGGTGATCGACGGCGTCGCATCGAGCCATGTAAAAGTCCGCTTGATGATTTTGGTCTTGACCTTTGCAGGTTCATCTGGGGTCTTCAGCCAAGCATCAAATTTCTTGTTGTAATCCTTGGGGGGAGCCTGTCCACCACCAGTTTGGAATATCAAAGCAGTCGTAAGCGCAAGAATTGTCGATTGAAGAAGGGCAGGCATAACTTTTTTTATTGTAATCAAAGGTCAGAGTGGAAATTCTCCAAGTCAGGCATATCCTTATGACGTGCGAACTTTCGTTGCAACGATTCTGCTGACGTGCGCTGCAATGACTGCGCCATCGATGGCGGGGATCACGCTTTTTGGACCAACGACTTACCCGCTTTCAACGCTGCTCTATCCAACGCACGCCGCAGTTGGCGATGTTGATAGCAATGGTGTCATGGACATCGTCGTCAGTTGCCGCGATACGACGGGCAATATGGCTTTCTTGCGTGGGCTTGGCGCAGGTGTTTTCGCTCCAGCAGAATTGATTTATGCCGGTTCACAAACAGACTGGGTGGAGATTCGCGATGTGGATGGAGATGGAATTCCAGACTTGCTTGCGAGTATTCGCTCGGGATACGGAAGAGTTGCGATTTTAAAGGGTCTTGGTGGTGGGCTGTTCGCACGGCCTGTCATGATTCTTGCTCAGCGTCAGCCTGCGGGAATGATTGTGCGTGATCTTGATGGTGATGGCGATCTCGACGTTGCGCTTGTCAATTACATCTCTGCTTCGGTTGAGATATGGAAGGGCGATGGTGCAATGCAGTTTCAGCTTTCTCAGATCATCATGACCCAACAATGGACTGCGGGCATTCCATATCCATTCTGCATTATCGCCGCAGATTTTGATGGCGATGGCGATCTCGATCTTGCGACCTCCTCCATCGGTGGTTCTCAAGTTGCAATCATGCGCAACATGGGCTCAGGGAATTTTGCTCAGGGAGAAACATGGCGCGCTCCTCCAGTTGGAGATGAAACAGTTTCGATTGCCAATCTCGCAGCATCAGATATTGATAAAGATGGTGATATCGACATCATTTCAAATGGATTGTTGCTTTCTTCGCCCAATGTGGCCGTCTATTGGATCAATGATGGGTTCGGTCGCTTTGCGCAGAAAGTCACTCGTCCTGCTGGAATAGAGGGATATGCGTGGACTGTGAATGCCGCTGATATGGATAGCGATGGAGACGATGATCTATTGATGGGTTCGGCTCTGCGTGGAAAGTTGACGATCGCCGAAGTTGATGGCGCAAATGGCGGCGCATTCGTGAATGT
>CAJCCX010000196.1 GCA_903961015.1 uncultured bacterium | reverse complement strand
GACTCGATAATTGAAAAGTTCAAATCCAGGTCGGTTGTATCGCGCCGCGAGCCAACGTTCGGCCATTGCCATTCCAACACTTGTCGCGAGTCCTTGGCCAAGTGGACCAGTTGTCGTTTCGATACCGCTCGTCCAGTGATATTCAGGATGTCCAGGGCAACGCGTATCGATTTGACGAAATCCCTTGATGTCTTCGATGGTCAAACTCGGCTTGCCTGTCAGTTGATACTCCGAATTCACCGCTTGAGTTTTCGTCAAATACAACAGCGAATAGAGCAGCATTCCAGCGTGCCCATTGCTCAATACAAAACGATCTCGGCCAGGACAAAGTGGATTGGCAGGATCGAATCGCAAGAATTCTTGCCAAAGCGTGTACGCCACCGGTGCGAGCGCCATCGGCGTGCCAGGGTGTCCAGACTTTGCGGCTTGAACAGCATCCATTGAAAGCGTGCGGATCGTATTGATGCAGAGTGCGTCGATTTCAGGAACGTCTCCAGGAACTCCACTGATTGGATACGGACTCTGAGAAGTTGCGCGATTGGATGTTGCTTGCGTGGTGATTGAGGACATGACTTTCTCCATTTCAATTCGAGGGTGGCTGCGAAACGCGCTTCCAAATGAAGCAGAGTCAGCATACCCTTTCCAATATGAAGATCGCATCACCTACTCATGGCCTTGGTCTGCTCTTTGTATCCACTGCATTCATCGCAATTGCAACAGCGCAGGCGCAGCAAGAATCCACCACTTCCTTTGCTGGACCGCCAAAGCAAATTGATGAGAACGCAACGCCAGCTGGGGTGGGATTCAATCAAAAGGGCGGCGAACTCAGTTCGACAGCGCTCGAACAAGCCGCGATCGGAAATGCCACCGTGCATTACCACTATTACGGCGCACCATCTTCCAAACAAGCATCTGGAGCGGGAAACGCAAATGGAAATGCAAGCGCAACCGGCGAAACATCTTCCTCGCACGCAGGAACGCCGGTTGCTTCAGTTCCATCAACCACGCCTGGCTATGCAAACAACAGTTACGTCACTCCGATCACAAATTCGATGAACACTTCTTGGCATTTGTATCAAGGAAATATTGGCGGTCGTGGCGAGTCCGGACAAGGTCAAGCACTCGGATCGAATCCGCGCGTTGGCAGCACGAATTTTTATATGGGAAATGGAGTCTCTGGCTTTCGCCCAGCGCTCGACAATGTGGCATACGGCAGCGGAGCATTTATCGGAAATTGGGATCCATATGCAAACAGTGGCGCTGGATCAATTCAGGGATTTGATTGATCTGCTGACCCCAATAGCAGTTTGTGAATAATTGCAGAATTTAAAAAAGGCGCTGGGAGGGCTACCCCACGAAGGAGCCCGCCCGAGCGCCCAATATCTGTCGGCGTTACCCTATTCTGCATATGCAAAGTATCGCCATTTTTACGAAATGCAAATTGAATTGATTTCTTTTTGAAATAATTTTTCCAACACTCACCGCACAAAAACTAGACCGTGCAGATTCGCACTGCTTCTGCGAGGGATTTCATCGGATCACGCTGCGGAATGAACTCTTGCGCGAGAAAATCTCGATACCCCATATCTTTCAAAGCACGGCAAATCGCTGGATATTGCAACTCCTGACTCTGATCGATTTCCGCCCGGCCCGGCACTCCACCCGTGTGATAGTGCGCGATCGCCCACTGATTGTCGCTGATGGTGTGGATGACATCGCCTTCCTGCACTTGCATGTGATAGATGTCATACAGCAAGCGGAATCGATCGCTCTCAGTGCGCTTCACAAGTTCCGCACCCCATGCAGTGTGATCGCATTGATAATCCTTGTGATCAATCTTGCTGTTGAGCAACTCCATAATGACTGTCACGCCAAGCGACTCCGCCAACGGCGTGATGCGCTTCAGGCCGATTGCGCAGTTTTTCAATCCATCTGCATCTGAAAGCCCAGCACGATTCCCAGAGAAAACAATCATGTTTGGAATTCCAGCCGCTTTGATCTTGGGCAGCAATTCTTCGGCGCGCTTCACAATCGCATCATGATTTTCGATTCGATTGAACCCAGATGAAATCGTCGTTGGACCATTGGCAACTGCGCACATCAATCCATTCGCCTGCACAATTTTCCACTGCTCTTCACTGAGCAACTCGATTGACTCGATGCCCATCGCCTTCGCCTGCTTGGTCAAGTCCGCAAGGTCCATCGATGAATAGCACCACTGACAAACTGAGTGACGAAATCCTGATCCCCTGCCGACAGATGGCTTCGCAGCGACTTCCTGATTTGCAACAGCGTGACCATTTGACAACGCACCACTAGCAACTGCGACTCCAACGGGAAAGGTTTGCATAAATGTTCTGCGATTCATTTTTGGCAGATTACGACGAGGGAGCATTCAATTCCGCCAATTGAAATCAAATTCCTCATTCTTCGAGGACTCGATCTCTCAACCCCAGTCCGCGATCAGAATCGTGAGATCTGCAGAATCGGTGTAACCATTATGATTCAAATCGGTCACGCCCGTCGTCGTCCATCCCGCCATCAACTGCGACAAGTCGTAAGCATCAACATGGCCATCGTTATTGATATCTGCAACCCGAACTTCGCACGTATCTGGAATGCCGTCGCCGTCGGTGTCTGGTGGCGCAGGATTCGATGTGATTTTTCTCACCGTTCCATTCAAGTGATTGACAACATACAACTCGCCGCGTGAATCTTCGCCGATGCAAGTGATTCCACTGATCGGCGCAAGTTGCGTGGTGATGTCCGTCACAACGGGAACGCCCGTCGCGAGATTCATTCGCCACGCTTTGTTGTTTTGATAATCCGCGTACAGATATTGCCCCACCAACCATGGCATCGCGCAACCTCGATAGACACTGCCGCCTGTGATCGAAAGTCCAACCGTATGCGTGTATTCATAAAT
>CAJCCX010000195.1 GCA_903961015.1 uncultured bacterium | reverse complement strand
ATGCCCGATTATTATTGATGGCAAGTTCGTTGGAATCGGGGGTGCTGATCGGTCGCTGAAGAGCATCGACCAACACTTGCGCATGGTGTGTAAAAAAATCAATGTGGAAGGATTTCTGATCTCGTCTGGGCGAGAAACGCCTGGCTTTGAAAAATCACCAGCATTTATCGCCGCAACGACGGACGAGGTTCGTTCCGACGAGGCAAACACCAACGGAATTCTCCGAACACATACCCTCGAGAGCAGCCCGTATGCCGCACTCTTCGGCAAGATGCGAGGCTCAAAAGCCGCAACATTGCAGTACGCGGAAGATCCTGATTTGAAGACTCGCTGCGTCTATGCAAGCGTGCCAATCGCAACTGGTGGGTGGACGTTGATTCTTCGGCAGCCCGAAGAAGTGATGCTTGCTCCAGTTTGGGAGCAAATCTATTCGCAAACCGCACAAGGACTTGGCGGGTTGGCGATCATCACGATTGCGCTCTTGATTCCTTCAATACAGATCACGCGCCGAGTTCGTCGGGCGAATGTTGTCGCTGATCAGATTGCGTCTGGAGATCTCTCCACGCAAATTGTGGTCATCGAAGGTGGAGACGAAACAGAATCACTCCTTCGAGCTCTCAATACGATGGCGCAATCGTTGCAGACGATTGTTCGTGGAGTGAAGCAAGCAACCATCAATATCAATTCGACTGCCACTCAGTTGGCCGCGACTGCGCGCGAACAAGATGGCTCTTCTCAATCGCTCGGTGCAAGCACGACGCAAATTGCCGCGGCAATCAAGGAGATTTCGACGACTGCCGCAGATCTCTCGCAACTGATGGAACGCGTGGATCAATCTGCAAACGCCACTGCAGACCTTGCGCGTGATGGTCGACAATCGTTGCAAGGAATGACGACTGCAATGCAATCACTTGATGAAGGAACGCACTCGATTGCGGGTCGACTTTCAACCATCAGCGAAAAAGCAAGTTCGATCAATGCCATCGTTACAACGATCACAAAGGTTGCGGACCAAACAAATCTGCTCTCGGTGAACGCTGCAATCGAAGCCGAAAAGGCTGGCGAACACGGCGTTGGATTCTTGGTGGTCGCACGCGAAATTCGTCGCTTGGCAGATCAGACCGCGGCGGCAACGCTTGACATCGAGCAGACCGTTCGACACATGCAAGGTGCGGTCAGTGCAGGCGTGATGGAAATGGATCGCTTCAGCGAACAAGTACGACGTGGTGTCACTGAGACTGCACGTATCGGCGGGCAACTTGGCGAAATCATTCAACAAGTCGAAGCTGGCACTGGTGACTTCCGACAAGTCGCCGAAGGAATGAAGGCTCAGACCGAAGGCGCGAAGCAAATTTCTGATGCGATGGGACAACTCACCAGTGGTGCCCGTGAAGCGGTCACCGCAGCGCAGGAAACATGCAAAGCCGCAGCAGGATTGCAAGAATCGATCACATCGTTGCGTGATGGTGTTGCGACGTTTAAAATTTCAGAAACTTCGTAAGGGAGCTTGT
Organism: uncultured bacterium; assembly: GCA_903961015.1. Taxonomy (GTDB): domain Bacteria; phylum Planctomycetota; class Phycisphaerae; order Phycisphaerales; family SM1A02; genus F1-60-MAGs104. The sequence continues at coordinate 125 of CAJCCX010000195.1, read as the reverse complement.
GAATGCGCATCGTTGAAGTCTGGCTTGGTGAACAACGATGTGCAATCCCCGTTGGCGCAATCGATGAAGTATTGCCTGTCGTCGAGGCGCGAAAACTCTCGGGGACTCCGGATTGGATCGTCGGT
>CAJCCX010000194.1 GCA_903961015.1 uncultured bacterium | reverse complement strand
GATTGGGGCGGCACGCACTTCGATGCGCGCGTGCGCTCCACGCAATTCGCGTGCGACTCGTTCCGCTGATCCACGCACGAGTCGATAGAGCGATTCTGCATCTCCAGTTTCGCCGACAACCATTCCCAGCATTCGCCGTTCTTGATGACTTTGTGATGCAAGCCAAAAGGCTGCTGCATGTTCGAAGAGTCGAACATTCGCATTGCCGCGATCTCGATTCAATTTGAGAGATTGCAGGAGACTTGCAAGCAACGATGGTCGCAGAATGGGTTCGCCGAGTGCGCGTTCGTCTTCTATTCGCAGAGTTGCGATCGCACTCGTAGTAAAAGCGCTCGCTGCGCGCTCTGAAATGAGTGTTGGTGAAACGGTTTCCACATAGCCAAGTCCTGCGAGGCAATTTTTTGCTGTTCGCACTGCATCGACCGCAGGTTGAGGTCCAACTGGTCGAATGCTGACCCGATCATTCATCGGGACTCGGTCAAGGCCAATAAGTCGAACGACTTCTTCGATCAAGTCGATTTCGCGCGTGATGTCGATTCGCCTTGGAGGAATCTTGCAGGCAATAATTTTTCCAGCGATGCTGGGCGTAAAACCAAGCACAGTCAGAATTCTCACGATTTCGCTTTGCGCTATGTCAAAGCCTGCGATTGAAAGAAGTCTTTCAACGCGCAAGCTGACTGTGTTAATCGCAGGGAGCGGCGATCCAGCAGCAACGGATCCGCCGAGCGCGGTGCCGCCGGCAGTTTCAAGAATCAAAGAAACCAATCGCTCCGCAGCCTCGTCGACTTCGGATGGATGAACGCCGCGCTCGAAGCGATAGCTGGAATCGCTGGAGATTCGAGTGCTTCGACCAGTGCGACGAACTGCAACTGGATCGAATGATGCCGCTTCGATGACGACGTCCGTCGTCTTGTCCGTGACGGCGGTGAGCGCTCCGCCTTTCACTCCAGCGAGCGCAACAGGTCGATCGCTGTCGGCGATCACTAATTCACCGCCGGCAAGTTTTATTGACTTCGCACCATCTCCGATCGGCAAAAACTCTTCACCCGCATTCGCGCCGCGAATTTTGATCGCATTGCCACGCAGAGTCGCGAGATCGAAGACATGCGAGGGCTGTCCATATTCAAAGAGCACAAAATTGGTGCAGTCCACCACATTATTGCGTGGAATTTGGCCGATGGCGATGAGCCGTTGTTGAAGCCACGCAGGGCTTGGGCCAATCTTTACCCCGCGAATGACACGAGCTGTATATCGAGGACAACGAAGTGGATCATGATTCTCGACCGTGATTGCGCTGGAAGTGGATTCATTCGAGCGAGGAGCGTTCACGCGAGGAAGTTGAATCGTTCGATTCGTTGCTGCGGCAATCTCGCGCGCAAGACCAAGATGCGAGAGGCAATCACCACGATTGCTGGTGGTCTCGACCTCCTGAGCGATGTCATCTCCCGCAACTGGCTCGGAAGATTCACAAGGAAAACCGACCGCCGTGAGAAGATCTGCTTGCTCCTGCGCCGAAGCGGGGGAGGACAAATATTCGTTGATCCAATTCACGCTGGTTCGCATGTGATGGGTAAGACTACCGAATGCTTCGCCGTGTTACTCTCTCGCCATGAAGAGATGGTTCGGTCGATCAGCGGTGTGTAAACTTTTCGCCTCTTTCGTTTTGATCCCTTGTGTTTTGCTGGGATGCACCGATGTGCGAACCACGCGTGTCGATCTGTCCAAGACACCTGAAGATTTATCGGTCGATATTACGATTCTCACTGGAATCTCTGCAAAGGATTTGCCCCAAGCGCATCTTCGTCAAGGCAAGTTCACAGTGCTTTCTGATGGGAGTTTGCGCAGCGATTATGGCGACAGCCTGAACTTTTTGACCCGGCCAGCACCAACGCGTTGGCTGTACCAGAGTCAACTCGATGGACTTTGGAAAATGGCTGGAGATGAAGGGTGGCTCGAGACGTCCGCATCAACTATTGACGTTTGGCCGGGGTCGTTGCGGCCGGCGAAGAAAGAAATTATTTACATCCTCTTCTTTCATGCAAATGGAATGGATTGGTGGTTCGTTCGACGCTTTCAAACTTCAGACATTCCTGATCCGCATGCTGTCGCATTCGTTCGAAGCCTTTGTGCTTTGGCGTGGTCGACGGATCGCAGTCCAGACCGAAATCTCCCGCATCGATATGACTTTGGTCCAAATCCATACGAGGGATTCACCAAGGCGCCGCCTTGGTCTTTCGCAAACTCAACACCTGTGAAGCCTTGATTGGTTGAACTTGATGCGCGTTCATATTCTTCCCAAGAAAATGTTTGGACTTGTCATACTTGTTGCAGCAACAGTGTTGACATCGTGCAACACACTGCCGACGCAAGAGCGCAATTTTGGAAAGTGTGGCATTGGGTTGGTCATTTGGTTGCGCCAGCCAAAGACTTCGCAGTATCAATATTTTACAATTGACGGCGGGGTTTTCGCATACGGAGCTGGAGTGACGG
>CAJCCX010000193.1 GCA_903961015.1 uncultured bacterium | reverse complement strand
TCGAAAACTCGACCGATACCCAGTCGCCCGACATAATCGTTGGAATCGAGATTCACAACGAGATATTTCAAGGGTGAATTCATGTCGCCAGTAGGCGAAGGCACACGTTCTGCAATTGTTGCGAAGAGATCATCGACACCATTCAAACGATCTTCACGATCTCGACTTGCCCAACCATCACGACCTGATGCCCAAACAACTGGGAAGTCCAAAGCAATTTCATCCGCTCCAAGATCAATCAAGAGATCAAAGACTTCATCGACCACTGCGGTTGGTCGCGAATCAGGACGATCGCATTTGTTGACGACGAGGATGGGCTTCAATCCAACTTCGAGTGCCTTGGAAAGTACGAAGCGCGTTTGCGGCATCGGACCTTCCATTGCATCAACCAACAACAGACAACCATCGGCCATACGGAGAACGCGTTCCACCTCGCCACCGAAATCAGCATGGCCTGGTGTGTCAATGATGTTCACGCGCATCGCAAGGCCCGCATGAGGCCCCTTCTTCACGACATAATTCACTGCGCAATTTTTCGAGAGGATGGTGATTCCTCGCTCACGCTCGAGCGGATTGGAATCCATAACGCATTCAGCTCCTGTCTCCACTTCGAGAGCAGCGCTAGAAGATCGCAACATGGCGTCCACCAGCGTTGTCTTTCCGTGGTCAACGTGGGCGATGATTGCAACATTTCGGATATTTTTTTGTTCGTATGCCATAGGAAAACAGGTAGAGTCCTCCGAGCCTACTCGCAATGCCAGATTCCGCACCATCAAATATTTGGAAATCTCCTTCTTGGGTCCGAATCGGGCTTGCAATGGCAATTGCGCTTGTTTCTGACGGTTTGAGTTTCTTCTTATCTCCCACAGTGATCGCCGAACCGCTCGTCATCGGCATCGACCTCGTGACCGGCGTTCTGATTTGGTTCGCACTTGGACGACCGATGCTTCTTTTAGCTGTCTTCCTCGCTGAGGCGATACCAGGCGTAGGAATGGTTCCGCTTTGGACAATGGTCGTGGCGCTCCTCGCTACGACGGGTCGACTTCCGGGCAGAATGGGTGCGATGACTTCCGTTGGCAAGGATCTGCCCAATGATCTGGCAAACACACCTCCCGCTCCTCCCAATCAGCAATTGCCGAATCAGCAGTTTCCGAATCAGCAGTTATAGAGCGGTCGCAACTTTCCTTCGAGATATGCCATGTAATGTTCCGACGAAAGCGGCGATCCAGTCACTCGCTTGCAAAGTTCTTCAGGCAAAAATCTGCGACCGTGCGAGTGAACTTCTCGATTGAGCCATTCGCGCAGTGGTACGAAATCGCCTTTGGCAAATCCATCTTCAAGTCCAGGTATCGCTTTCTTTGCAGCGTCGAAGAATTGAGCCGAATACAAAGTGCCAAGCGTGTATGTCGGGAAATATCCAAATGCTCCCATGCTCCAATGCACATCTTGCAAACACCCTCTTCGATCATCCGGCACGGTGAGACCAAGATATTCCTTGTATCTGCGATTCCATTCGCTCGGCAAATCCTTCGGTGCAAGTGAACCCGCAATGAGCAAGCGTTCGATTTCAAATCGGACCATCACGTGCATGTTGTAAGTCGCTTCGTCTGCATCGACACGAATGAATCCAGGCTCGACGGTATTTGCCGCGCCATACAACTCATCCAAAGAAAATCCATCGACGCTCCGCCCAAAGAATCCTTCAAGCTTTGGCGCGCACCATTTCCAAAATGGAAGTCCGCGCCCAACTTGATTTTCCCAGAGACGACTTTGACTTTCGTGAATTCCGAGCGAAACCGCCGTGCCTGCAGGCGTTCCAATTGCACGTGATGGCAATCCTTGTTCGTACATTCCGTGGCCAGCCTCGTGCATCGACGATCCCAGCGCATCATTCAAACACGTCTCGCTATATCGGGTTGTCATGCGAACATCATCGCAATGACTGCCGCCGCAAAATGGATGCGTGCTCGAATCCAATCGCCCTCTTTGAAAATCGAACCCAATTGACTCGACAACCATTCGAACAAACTTTGCCTGGGCTTCGATTGGCAATGCAAGTTCGTTGAATCGATTCGATGGACGACGTGATCCTCCCATCAAATCTCCAAGCAATTTGACCAAACGAGCTCGAAGTGGGTTGAATACCTTTGTCACAGATGCTGCCGTACAACCAGGTTCGTATGTATTTGCAAGCGCATCCCAAGGTTCTCCATCCGCTGGAATTCCTAAGCATGCTGCTTTTTCGCGGTTGAGTGCAACGAGCTTCTCAAGCCAAGGCAAGAACATTTTGAAGTCGCTGGCTTTTCGTGCTGACGCCCACTCATGTTGAGCCTTGCTGGAAACCTCCGCGAATTCGCTGATGAGCCTTTCTGGCAATTTGGTCGCTTGATCGAAATCACGTCGCAGTTCCACGATATTTGCTGACTCGACAGAATTACTTTCCATAAACGAACGATCTGCTTCGCACTGCGAGATGAACTCTCCAACCAAGGGATGAGTCGACATCTGATGTTGCAGTCGAGCGAGAATCGCCAATTGCTGACTTCGCAATTCGACTCCGCCTGCTGGCATCATTGTCTCTTGATCCCAACTCAAGATTCCACCCGTGGCACCAAGCAAATGTGCATCACGAACTCTTTCGATGAGCGCTTGATATGCCTTGGGAGTCTTGTCGGATGTTGTCGACGATTGAAGAGTTGCTGAAGTCATGTGGCTACTCTATCGCCAACCATTGGAATGAACCAAATAGAAAAAGCCCCCGCACATGCGGAGGCTTAGGTGAAGACTTCTTAAAAACCTTTATAAAAAATCCGAGAAATGCTGGTCTTACTTCGCCGCAGGAACTGCGGGAGTTGTTGCAGGAAGTGGAACAGCGCTCACTGCGCCTTTGCTTTGGAGCAAATCAGCGATTTCCTTTCCTGAGGCATCCGTTCGTCGTTGCGCAAGATCAAGCGCAGTTCGCCCGGTCGCATCCTTCGAATTCAAGTCAGCTTTTGCTTCAATCAACAATTGAACTTTCTCGGGGGTCCCCGAAAGAGCTGCGAGTTGAAGTGGCGTATATCCCTGCTTATTGATTGAGTTCACATCTGCATGCTTCTCAATAAGCATGCGAACACTTTCAATCTTGCCACTTCGGACAGCTCGCATCAGAGCAGAGTCGCCGGTCACTCCATCTTTGATATTCAAATCAAGATTTGGATATTTTTCCAATAGAACAGCAACTGTTTCTGGCTTGCCGATACCCGCTGCCCAGATAAGGGGAGTCAATCCATTGACATCGACCACAGTCGCATCAGCTCCCTTTGCAAGCAATATCTTGACAGTCTCGGCAGAACCTAATCCGCAACCCCACGTGAGAGGAGTTCCGCCGATTGAATCGCGTGCTGTCAAACTTGCGCCAGCATCAACAAGTTTTTGAGTTGCATCAACGCTTCCAGTTTCAGCCGCGAGAGTCAATGGACCTTTTCCTGTTCGGTCTTGCGCATTCACATCGGCCTTCGCCTCGATAAGAATCGCAACGATTTCTCCACGGTTTTCACGGGCTGCCCAATGCAGGGCTGTCCGGCCAGTATCGGCATCGACCTGATTCACATTCACTCCAGCAACAGCAAGCAATTCCTTGACCTTCGCAACATTTCCCTGTTGAGCTGCGAGTACAAGTTCACTTGTTGGCGTTGAAACGGCACGCTGGGTTGGCGGCGGAGGAGTTGGACGATCACCAGCAACCATCGGTCGCTTGATCATCACACTCACAGAGGATGCCTTGGGATGATCTGTTGCAATAGTCACTTTCATCGCACGACCTTGTTCTTCCCATTTCGCCCAATCGATATTGAGAATGTGCTCTTTGGCAGCATTTGGACTGATGTTAGAAATGACGGGAGGATTGACTCCAGTAATTTTGAATTCCTGCCCGTCAGCAGCAGTAATTACAAGCTTTCCATCGAGATTTCCAGGAGCATCCGCCTTCGCTGGTCCTTCAATAACGTCGGGAGCAATCGTTACGTACGCAGCAACGTTTCCTTCGACAGTCAGAATGATTGGTGCTGCACCTTCGATTTGAAATGTCACGCGCTTGGATAACTTCACGCCCTGCTTTGGCCCTGGCTTGAGCGTGATTTCCATCTCGGTAAAGCCACCAGCTGGGATGGGATCCTTCGGTGCATTCGCCGTCGTACAACCGCAACCTGGAATTGCTCGTGCAATCGTGACAGGCTTGTCAGTCACATTTCGAATAATCAATTTCCCTGTCTTGGGAACATCTGCTTGCATTTCTCCAAGGTCGAGAATTGGTGGATCAAAGACGATCGGAGGCGGACCTGATGGAACATCTGCTTGAGAACCATCTTGCTTCCCAAGACTTGGATCCCCAACCTGATTCACAGGCTTGGTAGATGACATCAAATCACGAGGGCTTGCACCCACCTGATTGTGGGTTGACAGGATCCCATCCGATTGACTTCCAGGTGGTTTGGTTGGAATGACTGCTCCACCTGCCGACTCAGGCGATGCCTGCTGGGAGAACGCAAGGGTTGTTGTTGATCCAACGAGAGCAAGCACGAGAAGCAGACGGTTGTGAGTAAATGATTTCATTGTGTTGAATTATCCTTTGAATTCTTGATCGAGTCGTGTGGTGAATGAAGCAGAGGCAGAAACAAATGAAGCAGTTCACTTTGGATTGGGTTGATCAGCATAGACCAAATCCATATTCACAATGAACTGTCTCAACTATCGGTTATTCGCAATTCAAGATCAATTTGCTCGGCAAGATTCAACAGATTCCCTCTACGAGTGGCAGATAAACATTTGATTTCGCCATACAATCATTTTTCTTTATGGACCAGATACCTGCACATCGTGAACGCCCTCATGTCCGCCAATTCATGCCGATTGCGGTGGAGAATGCCGAGAAGAAGGTTTTTCTTGCATTACGCGACCCTGCGAATCTGCGTGGGGATGGGAATAGCCCCGTCATTCCGCCGGAATTACTGCCCCTGCTCTCCATTTTTCAAGGAGAACAAACGATCGACCAGATCAGCGAAGCAACAGGCGCTCCCAAAGAATTTCTTCTTCAGTTGGTGACTGTTCTGGATGAAGCCGGACTTTTGTGGGGACCGAATTGTGACCGTCTGGAAAAAGAAGCGATGGATCGAGTTCGCGAAAGCGGCGCGTTCTCTACGAATGCCGCAGATGCCGCAGGACAAGATGCTGCCGAGGCAACCGAACGGATTCGGGAGATGCTTGCCGCAGCGGAAGACCCTGAACTTGAAGGAGAAATCTTGGGCATCGTTGCTCCACATCTTGATTATGGCCGCGGTGGAAAAACATACGCCGCTGCTTACAAATCATTTGGTACGGACACAAAAGTTGATCGGATTGTCATCTTGGGCACAAATCATTTCGGTGCTGGCGATGGCGTCGTGATGAGTCGATTTGGATTCAATAGCCCATTTGGAATTTTCAAGGCCGACTCTGCATTCCTTGATTCTCTGCATAAGAAACTTGGAGATCGACTCTTCAAGGATGAAGTCGATCATCTTGGAGAACACTCCATATCGATTCAACTTCCTTGGATTCACACAGTCTTTGGAAATGTTCCAATCGTCGCAGCCCTTGTACCTAGTCCACTTGTCCCACTTCTTTCTGATGATGGCGCGCGTGTGTCTTTCGACGAAATTGTCACTGCGCTGCAAACCACGATCGCAGAATCGCCCGGCCGAACATTGGTCATCGCCAGTGCGGATCTCAGCCATGTGGGGCCACAGTTTGGAGATGAGACTCCTATTGGGGGCGAGATTCGTAAAGAAGTTGAGTCGTATGATCGATCACTTCTTGCGACATATCTCGAAGGCAATATTCAGAGTTTTTTGCATAAGGTCACACGCGATAGAAATCATCAACGCTGGTGCAGCATCGGAAATATGACTGCGGCCAAAATTGTGACTGGCGGACTGCCCGAACTCTGCGAGTATTCGCAAAGTCCTGTTGAGTCTGACCCGAAGGGAAATGCACTCGTCTCGAGCGCCGCGCTTGCGTTGATAAAGGTGTGACTTCGCCGATGATCGCCGTTCTTCAGAGAGTGACACGCGGCAAAGTTGATGTTGGTTCGAAAGAGGTTGGATCGATTGAACGAGGGATTGTCGTCTTGTTGGGCATCGCACGCGGAGATTCTGAAAGCGATGTGCTTTGGATGTCGAAGCGAATCGCTTCCCTGAGAATTTTCAGCGACGAGGCAGGCAAGATGAACTGGGACATTCACCAAGCTCAGGGTTCCATACTGCTCGTCAGTCAATTCACTTTGCTCGCAGATCTTTCCAGTGGCAATCGACCTGGTTTCACTCATGCAGAAGAACCAACTATCGCTCGCATTCGATGCGGTGAAGTTGCGGCACAACTTGTGGGGCGAGGCATTCGAGTTGCGCACGGGGAATTTGGCGCGAACATGTTGGTCTCTTTGGAGAACGACGGCCCTGTCACAATTGTGCTCGATTCAAAAAGACCTTGAAACTGATTTTTAAAGAATTTAGTCTTGGAAAAACATAAAAGGGAAAAGCAAAGAAGGGAAAGCATAAAAAAGAGCCCATCGCAGAACTAATCGCGACGGGCTCCTCGTGGGGGTATTTATTGAATTCCATGCAATCAGGCCACTCAAATCAATTGCAACGCAGCCTTCATGAGTTTGTCGTACCTATTCCTTTCCACTTCCTCCATGAATCCATACGCACCATTTCACTGTCGGGATGCACGATTCATTATCAATTACGCTTCGCATGCGAATTGGTTCGACCGAAAAAGATTTTCAATAAATCGGCGACTGCGTAATTTTCCGTGTCACAGCCTGCAAGTCAGACCAGACTTCTTTTCTCGTTTCCACAGTGTAATTCCGCAGTAAATATGAGGGGTGATGGGTTGGCATCACAGGAATTGGCTCTCGCCGAGTGCTCGGTGGAGGAATCCATTCTGCCCAAATCCCACGCAATTTGGAGATTCCCAGATCAACTTTCAACAACAATTTAGTCGCTGGTCCTCCAAGAGTCACGATCACCTTTGGATTGACAATGAGAATCTGATCCACAAGATATGGACCGCAACGCTCAATTTCTTCTGGAAGCGGCATTCGATTCTCGGGCGGGCGACTCTTGAGAACATTTGCGATATAGCAATCCTCCCGACGAAGTCCCATTGCACGAATCATTTCATCCAGTTTTTGCCCTGCAGCGCCAACAAATGGGCGCCCTATACGATCCTCAGTTTCACCTGGCGCTTCACCAACGAAAAAGATATCTGCGTCGGGGCTGCCCTCTCCAAAGACTGTCTGAATATGCCCACGAACATTTGTGCAATGTTCGCACTCTAATTCGTGCCTCTCAAGGAGTTCAGCAAGTCGCTTTCCCTTCTCACAGAGAGAACCGTTTTCTTTCGAATCGAGTTGTTGTACTGGCACAAATGACACAGTTGTTGAAGCAAGAGCTGCTCTTTGATTGGTGAGACTTGGAGTGAGGCTGACTTCTGTAACGCTCGATTCAGAATCACGAGTGGGTTCGACGATGATCGAAGTCGGCACATTCGCTGATGTCCGACCAGTGTCGGAGGTGCGTCGACAAGGAATATCGACCATACCCAGAAGAAGGTCGGTCTGAATGAGTTGTTGAGCTGATCTGAAATTCGTTGACATTAGAGAGCACCACTCTCGAAGCAATCATCAAACATCAACCGAATCTTGATTCTTACTTCGTCTTGCGATTTTCACTTTTCGTTGGAGTCTCGATCAACTGAAACATGGACTGAGTTCGCAGAACCAAGCCGCAATCACTGCGGAGATGCCAACTCTGAACATGAATCTCAGATCGATAACGCTGCAAATCAATCACTGAAAGATTTGATTTGTGAGTGACTGGATCGACCCAATCGCACACCAGTGATTCATTCTCACGTGCATGCGCTTGCATCTCCTTGTATGTGCCAATATATAAATGCTCGGCAAGAGTCTCAGTCTGCACAGTGGACATAAACTTAAGTGTTTCGGACAGACTTTCTTCGTGATCGTGCTCACCAGCGCAGGGAACATTGTTGGACAACCCGCGCTCTGGAAGAACGTGCGGCTGATCCGTCACTACTTCGCAAAGGCACAGTTTGTCCTGCTGAAAGCGGATCGAATGTCCACCTCGAAAAATCCATGCTTCAGCTTCGATTCCGCCATTTTCAATTCGCTTTCGACTATCAATTGCGAAGAACTCTGGGTGAATCGCCTTGCGATACAGAAGCATTGTGTATGTCTGAAGACTGTTTGTCTTGATGATCGGGTTCATAGTTGAATCGAGTTTACAGATTTCCAATTGAGAATCAATACTTTTCTTTAGTAATTTGAGATATGCGCAATTGAATGGCTAAAAACATGTACAAGTGCTTGCAGCAGCGTTGCTTTCACTCATTTCACAAACAGGAAAAAGAGGGCGGACCCTTGCGGATCCGCCCAACGCGCGTGGTCGTAAGCCGAATTCTGTTCCCTTGCGGGTGACAATCATTTCTCTCTGGGCCACCGTTGCCGATGGTCTCGAAGCACGCTACCCGTCCTCAACCTACGGACAGCAGGTGGCGGAGAACCCGCCTGAGGACTGCTTGCGCTTGCACGCGGTGGGGTTTGCCATGCCTCCTTCGTCACCGAAGAAGCGGTGCGCTCTTACCGCACCTTTTCACCCTTACCGTTGCCGTGAGGCACCGGCGGTGTCTTTTCTGTGGCACTGTCCCGAGCCTGCGTCGAGGCTGGTGGTCATTAGCCACCACCGTGTCCTGCCGTGTTCGGACTTTCCTCGCCCGACAAATGTCGGGGGCGATTGTCTGACCACCCACGCAGGGTAGTCGTAGACTGACATCGTGGCGAATCGCAACGGGATGGATCATTTGAACAGCACAGGCTCATCACCATGCGCTCTGTGCATTTGGTCAGCTGCGCCGATTTCCGATTGGTTGATTCAAGCAGTGTGCTCGAGTGGATTGAAAGTAATCGCAGTGGGATCGCCTCGTGCAGATGTGCGAAGTTGTTTTGGTTGCGACAATGATTCGTTTTCAGACCTTCGTGTTTTTTCTTCAAGTATGCGGGGAATACCCCTCCTGTTCGTCGGTTTTGGAAACTCGGCATCGCACACCGCCATTGGATCGAATCATCCAATGGTCTTTACAACAGAACCATGGCTTGCTCCATTGATTGGTAGCGCATCAGACATCGGTGAAGTCACATTGCCAGGAATTCCACTCGACGGCCGATTGTCCCAAGCAAGCGATATCTTTGAGCAATCAGGTTCGCCAGATATTGCACAGATCACATCACTCGGATCAGTTGTCCACGGATCGATACTCGCGCGTATTCAAGAGTCTGCAGGCATTCTTCTGAAATGGATGGGAGTTCCAGATCGTGTCAGTGCATCTGTCGGTGGACCACGATTGACACGATCGAGCGATGACCATCCAGATTCTGCGAGCCGTTCACTTCGTTTGTGGGTCGGATCATTTGCATTGACATGCCAATTTTTAGACGGTCGTGCAGGGCTCATTATGGCGTCGAATCAACATCCAACATGGAGCAGAAAGGCGCTTGCGTGTGGGCCATTTGGTGCAGTTCAAGTCGATGACGCCACGCTTGATTGGAGAGATGCTGCAAATGCTTTGGTTGAACACACTGCGCCAGCACCAAGTGAATGGGAATCAGGAGATCATGTTTCGATCATTGCCAATACTCTGCGTAGTGGTGCTAATGGCCGTCTTCTTGGTCGACAGCATCATGAGCAAAGTCGCGCATTCATTGAAGCCGCTTGCTTGAGTGCATTCACGCTCGAATCAGAATCGCCATCAAAGATGGCCGAGATTCTAAGTAATAGATGAAATCTGCTGCGCAGGAAAATCAAAGAACCGCGCAAGCAAGATTAAAGAACCGCGCAAGCGAAATTAAAGAACAATGTCTGAAATTTTCACTTGGACATACGACTGACGGTGACCCTTGTGTCGTCGATATCCCTTGCGACGGCTGTACTTATTCAAAATAGTCTTTGCTCCGCGCTTGATACCGATGATCTCGGCAGTGACCGTGACCTTGTCCAGATATGGAAGCCCGATCGAAGCGACAGAACCGTCCTCTTTTCCAACAGCAAGAACTTTGCCGAAGGTCAGAGTGGTTGTTCCATCTGGAATCTTGCGAAGGTCAATATCAAGAACATCGTCCTTGCGGACCATGATCTGAGTTCCACTATCTTCAATAATCGCGTACATGGGGCGTTAAGTATACATCAAAGTGTGGAATTCGCCAACTGCCGTAGAGGTTGGGCTTTCAGGCGCCTTTGTGCCTCGCGCATTGTCTCTTCCCGTTTGCAGAATGCGACGCGCAACCAGCGCCGATCTGGGCACGCTGGGTCATAAAAAGCGCTGGCTGGAATCGTGGCGACCCCCGCTTTAACCAACGCTTTCGCGGCGGCGACATCATCGGAAAAGCCAGCGCCAATCGCATCCGCCAAGATGAAATACGAACCTTCAGGGTGGATACAGGAAAAACCAACCTCTTGCAGAATCTCCAACATCGTCTCACGACGCTGGGAATAATCCCGCCGGAGTTCTTCAAGATACGAACCATCATCGCACACAGAATTGAGCGCATCCGCTGCCGCGCGTTGCAACGGCGTCGCTGCACAGAAAGTTAGAAACTGATGCGCGGATCGGATCGCATTCGTGATTGCTGCTGGTGCAATCGCCCATCCAATTTTCCAACCTGTCATCGAGAATGTTTTTCCAAGGCTCCCCAAGATCACTGTTCGCTCGCGCATTCCTGCAAGATGCGAGATCGAACGGTGCGATCGTGCATATGTGATTGCGTCATACACCTCGTCGGAAAGGACGAGTGCGTTGAACTCCTTGGCGAGTGACGCGACGATTTGATATTCGGCCTCGTCAAACATTCGACCAGTTGGATTATGCGGAGAATTGAAAATAATTGCGCGTGTACGTTTGGAAAATGCAGGACGCAAGAGGGCATCGGTGATGCGAAAGTCAGGACCGTTCAATTGCACTCTGCGCGCAGTTGCGCTGGACATTGCAACGCATGCGGCATAGGAGTCATACGAAGGATCAAGAAGAACAATTTCGTCGCCTGGATTGCACAGACCAAGAAGAACTGCGGCGATCGCTTCTGTGCAGCCCGCCGTCACGGTGATTTCGCGCTCGGGATCCGCTGCAAAGCCGCAGAATCTTTCGGTGTAACGGCTGATTGCACGATTTGTTTCTGGCAATCCAAAGGCGCGTGCATACTGGCCGAAACCACTGTCAATCGCTCGCTTTGCGGCATCTTTAACGAAGTCTGGGCCATCGAAATCTGGAAAACCCTGCCCAAGATTAACGGCTTTGTGCTCGACCGCCAATCGACTCATCGTGCTGAAGATGGATTCTCCAAATGGCGCAAGGCGGGTACTGGTGTGCTGAATGATCTCTGTCATGTTGCGGGCTCTCTCTTCGTCATCAAGTGTGCGGTGGACATTTATGCCAATGGTCTGCGATGATAGAGGCGTGCCAGCAGCCCCCACCGCCAATGCCAAAGTTCTTGTCAGCGAGATTTATTCAGACGAGGATGTCTTTGCTCTGAATAAGGTGGCAGGGATGGTGACCCAACCTGGGATTGGCCATCTGAATGACAGTCTAATGAATGGGATATTTGCCAAAGAACGTATTGCGCTGACACGACTTGGTACTGAGCGAGACTATGGGCTGTTGCACCGCTTGGATAGAGAAACATCGGGAGTGATTCTTGTCGCGCGCACTGCAGATGCATATGACAAGATTCGGGGACAATTCGAAGCACGCACGATTGAGAAAACATATCTCGCAATTGTTCGTGGCAGACTGCCGGGTGTGGAAGGATGCTGTCGGCAATCTCTCAGTGAAGTACGGCGCGGAGATATGAAGATCAGCGTGCCATCACCTCGTGGCGAAAGTGCTGTCACACATTGGCGCGTGCTTGCTGCATCGAAAGAATTGGCAGTGGTTGCATGTGCGATTGAAACAGGGAAACTTCATCAAATTCGATCACACATGGCATATCTCGGCGCACCTGTCGAAGGTGATCGGGTCTATCGATCGTTGCTGCCGCCGAATACTAGCCCGCTCCCATCAAATCAACGGCATCTGCCCCCTACGCTGAGATTGCATGCGTGGAGAATTGCATTTGCACATCCAAAGAGTGGCAAGCGCATTGAAATCGAAGCACCTCTCCCACTGAACATCTTGGAATTGATCGGTCAATGTCTTTCCACCCAAGGTACCAAAGGATCTCCATCGATCCAAGCAATGCAGCGCATCACTGCGCAAATTCAAGGAGCAAATTGGTGGATCAAAGCCAAAGTCAAAGGGAAATAGAAATCGATTTGTCCAAACACGAAAGATCGAGAATTCAAAAGGTATTTTTTCGCCTGCTAAAGATCGCAGGGATTTGCTTTGGCACTTTCATTGCGTGTGGAGTGATCTTGTGGAATTGGCCAACAGGTTTTTATACGGTTGCAACTGCGCTTGGGCGTTTGAGTTCGGGGGTTCGGTTGGAGGAAATCCTCGTGCGCGGAATTGCCACCCCGACGCTTGATGGCGGCAGTTCTGTTTCTCCTGATCCACTGCAGCCTGATCGCACACCAATTTTGTTTCTGCACGGTTGGGGAACGAGCAAAGAAGCAATGATGAGCGAGATGAGGTGGTTTGTTTCCACGCGCAGAGTCATTGCCCCAGATATGCCTGGTTTTGGAGCAAATATGCTGCATGCGGATCAACCCGCACTTGATGGAGCTGAGTATGTGAAATGGATCGAAGACTTTCGCATCGCTGCGAATCTTGGGCGAGTTGATGTTGTAGGAGAATCGATGGGCGGCGCGCTTGCTGCGGCATATGCCGCTGCATATCCAGATTCTGTTCGGCGAGTCGTGCTGCAATCTGCAGCTGGCCTGCAGGCTCCCAGAGTCAATGCGTTTATGCGTGATGTGGCTGCGGGGAAAAATCCACTCTTGATCGCAAGTTCATCGGACTTTGATCGTGTCATCAATCTCTGCTTTGCCAAACCTCCACCGATCCCTACGCCATTCAAGACTTTTCTCATCGACCGTTCAATTTCTAACTTGCATCGACAGAAAGAAATGGTCAACACACTCCAAAGTTTTCTGCTGAACGGTAATGCTGAAATTTTGGGATCGATTCGTGCTCCGACACTGATCTTGTATGGAACCGCGGACCAAATCACCGATGCATCGCTCTTGAATGTCTATCGAGAGGGCATTCGAAACTCGACTGGAGTCTTGATCGAAGGCGCGGGGCACGTTATTTTTTATGACGCTCCGAAGGAAACGTTTCGCGCGATCAGTTCGTTCTTGGATTCAGAGCAGCTATAACCGATCGATCACGGCCGCTGCAAACTCTTTCGTGTTGAGCTTGCCACCTAAGTCACGCGTCTTGCATCCGTCGACAAGCGCTCGGTCATAGGCAGTTCGAATGCGCGTGGCAATCGCAGCAAGCGATGTATCCGAATGTTTTTCAGCGATGTAATTGAGCATCATCACGGCGCTCATGGTGATTGCAAGCGGGTTGGCGACTCCTTTTCCTGCGATATCTGGCGCACTTCCGTGGACAGCTTCGAAGATTGCACAGTGCTCGCCAAGATTCGCGCCAGGAACAACGCCCAATCCACCGACAAGTCCTGCGCACAAATCGCTGATGACATCGCCGTATAGATTTTCCATAAGCAATACATCAAAGCGCGTCGGGTCTTGAACAAGACGCATACATGCCGCATCGATGATGAGTTCTTCATATTCGATCGATGGGAATTTACTTTCATGCACTTCTCGAGCGCACTTGATAAACATTCCGTCGGACAACTTCATAATGTTTGCTTTGTGAAAAACAGAGACTTTCTTGCGCTTGCGGTGGACTGCGTATCGGAATGCGAATTCCGCGATTCGTAAACACGCAACACGAGTTGCCACCTTCAGACTTGTCACAACACCGCTGGTGATCTCATTTTCAATCCCCGCATACAAGCCTTCTGTGTTTTCGCGGACAACGACAATGTCCACATTGTCGAAGCGCGTCTGCACGCCATTGAGCGAACGAACTGGACGGACAGCGCCATATAAATCCAGTGTCTTTCGCATTGCGACATTGACAGAAGAAAAACCTCCACCCACTGGAGTTGTGCACGGACCTTTCAGCGCAACGCCGTGCTTGCGTATTGCTTCGATCGTTGCAATCGGTAGGAGATCTTTGCCCCCCGCTTCGAGCGCCGCAACTCCTGCCAAGCAATCGACCCAATCAATCGGGGCCTTAGCCGCAGCAAGAATTTCGCGGGCAGCGTGCGCAACCTCAGGACCGATTCCATCGCCAGCAACAAGAACAGCCGTGTATTTCATGAAGCGCAGACGATAGCACGCTCTTGCTGCTCAAGTATTGAAAAGGCTCCCATCAGCATTGAGCCGAAGGGAGCCTGAAGGTTTATAAAGTAAAAAAACCTGAACTAAAAACTGAATCAGCGCGAAATCAACCCTTGGCAGGAATCGTCAACTTCATGCCGACCTTGAGCGTGCTTGGATTCGATCCAATCACAGACTTGTTGGCTTCGTAGATCTTCTTCCAGTTGGTGCGATTTCCGTACGCCTTGTCCGAGATTGAGGCGAGCGTTTCACCTGCAGTCACGACATGCTGATTTCCTGCGGCCACTGCTGGCGCGGGCGACTTGGTCGCTGCAGAAACTTTCGTGGCTGAACTGCCTGACTTTGCTGGAAGATTGATCTTCTGACCAACTTTCAGATTCGATGCGCTCAAGCCTGGATTGACAGCAACGATTTCCTTCCACTTACTGGTGTCTTTGAACCAAGTACCTGCAATCGCAGTCAGCGTGTCACCAGCTTCGACGGTGTAGACCGTGTACGACGAAGATTTGGCTTTCGCAGTCGCCACTTTCTTTGTCGGTGCGGTTGGAGCTGGCGAGTTTGTGACAACAGGTCCGACTGGACCAACAGTTTCTTGCACAACTGAAGGAAATGCTGCGCCACCACCAATGGCAGGATTCTGGGTCACAACCGATGGCGTTCCAATAGGAAAACCACTCGATGGCGCAAAGGCGGGATCCGAGACAGTTGGGAATCCGTTTGGATTGACCGTCATGGTTCCGTCTGTAGTTCCACTTGTAGTGCCAATTGTGGTTCCGCCAATTTCCGGAAGAGCATTGCCCATTCCGTTGAGTGGCTGACCGTCAATGGCCGGTGTCATTGTGAGGGTTGGGCTCTCGCTGACTTGTGGGGTTGAATCTGAACTCAGCTCTGTTGGCGTTGTTGGCGCCATAAAACCGTAATAGATCCCTGCAAGTACGAATAAGCCTACGACAGAAAAAACGACAATCTTAGCTCCGCGAGTCATTGTTGGACCTCCATGTCCAGAATTTGAAAGAACCGTCCGTGAAAAGAAACTATGCCGGAGTGGGGTTAACGACCCCTCCGGAGCCTGCTTTGGCGAGACCAAGGACTGAATGATCTTGCCCCTTGATGTAAGTCATGGGGGCGGCAATCACGACAGAACTGACCGTACCAGCGAGCAGACCAACGATGAAAGTGAAGGCGAACGGCTGAATGGCCGGGCCTCCGTAGAGATACAAGACCGCTGCGCTGACGAGGGTGGTTCCACCGGTCATCAGCGTTCGGCTGAAAGTTTGATTGATCGCATTGTTGATATGTGCCCAAGAAGCAAAGAGATTTTTGCCCTTGTTTTCTCGGATGCGATCGAGGATGACGATTGTGTCGTTCAATGAGTATCCGATTATCGTCAAAAGGGCAGCAATAACATTGAGATCTATTCGAAACTCTTCCATAAGAGACATCTTGGCAAAACTGGTCCCGTCGATGCGAAGGCTGAGAGCCAACGCACCAAGGCAAACCAAGACGTTAAATGAGACAGCGACGATGGTCGCCATGGAGTATCGGAAGCTGGCAAACCGAATCCATATGTACAAAATCATTCCGATCAGACTGACGATGATCGCCACAATTGCCGTCGCTGCCAAGTTGGCTGCGACAACTGGCGAGAAACTGTTGACTTGATCCAAACTCAATTTTGACGTAAATGCAGCTTGAATCAACTGCCATTCTGGTTTGGCGACAACGCGTTCCCATGTTGCGGCATCGACCTTGCTCAAGAGAGCTGCTGGCTCTGTCACCATGACTGCGACCGAGGACCAACCCTTCGCGGGATTCGCTGGGTCTGCCAACTGCACTCCAACAACTTGGGTGGGCCGAGAACTGATCGCTGAAAAGTCTGGCTGCTTTCGCATGCGGGCGATGCGAGTTTCTGCTTCCTCGATAGTCACCGGAGGCTGAAGGTCTTTTAGAACAACCACCACTCCTCCAAGAAAGTCACGGGAAGAATCTTTGATCGCAGGATTGCCGATCGATGCTCCAAGTGTGTCGGAGCTGATTGCTTGGGTGTAAAGCGCACCTTCTGGGTCATCGGATCCTGCAAACTGAACTGGCTTTACCACATCGAGTGAATCTGCAAACGCACCTGCAACTGCGGCAACTAATGGTTCCGTAACAGTCTGGTCGGAAGCCAATTGCGCGGGGTTGGAGACCTTGACTTGGAATCCACTGGATTGACCATCAGGAGTCGAGTCTCCAACTGTCAAGACATTCGCCGAGCGAAGTTCCTGAAGAATTGGATCGGTCGAGTTGTCGCCAAGCTGACGAACCTTCGCTTCGACAGCTTCACGGCTGAGCAGAAGACGACCACTTGCAGAAGCGGGTTCGCCAGTTGCGGCTTTGCGGGTCATCAGAGTCATCGTGACACCGCCGCGGAATTCGGTTTCGAGCATCTCGCGGCCAGAAGACCAACAAAGTGCAAGGCAGATGATCGAAACCACACCGCAACCAATCCAACATGCATATCGAATGCTCAACCAATCAATGCTTGGCCGAAGGAACTTCATCAGCCATGGGAAAATGGTTGGCAACATCGGCAATCTCTTCATGCCAAACCAGTTGATCAACATTGCATAGATCAACTTTGTGCAGTAGAGCGCCGTGAAAAGAGTCGTAATCACGCCGATCATCATTGTGAGGGCGAATCCCTTCACTTCCGTTGCAGCCAACTTGTACAGCACGACGCAGACAATCAGATTTGTGACGTTGCCGTCGATGATCGCGTTGAAAGCGCGAGCAAATCCGAGATCGATTGCAGTCTTGAGTGGCTCTTTATTGTCGATCAGTTCTTCGCGCGTTCGTTCGTAGATGAGCACGTTTGCATCGACTGCCATACCGATGACGAGTGCGATACCTGCTAGTCCTGGCAAGGTGAATGCTCCATCGACTCCTGCCATGATTCCAAAGATCATTGCAACATTCAAAATGATTGCGAAGTCTGCAACCAATCCAGCGCCGAGGTAATAGACCGCCATCAAGGCGGCAGTTGCACAGGCAGCGATAAAAACCGCCCACAATCCACGCTCTAAATTGTCACGACCAAGCGCTGGACCGAGGATGCTGACCGACAGCGGTTCTGGCTGCAATTTTGCTTCCAATTCGCCGCCTTGCAGAACGCGAACGAGATATTCGATTTCTTCATTGCTAAATGAGCCAGTGATTTGCCCATTATTGGAAATCTGGCTCTGAAGATTTGGAGCAGAGAAAAGCTGTCCATCAAGCACAATTCCCATCGGACGACCGATGTTTGCACCGGTCAATCGTCCCATCAAAGTGCCACCTGCGGGATCGAGTTGGAATGCAACCGCAACACGACCAAGTTGATCTTGACTGGGGAAAACATTCTGCATTGTCCACTGTCGACCACCGAGATGATCAAGGCTCATCGAATCAGTCACGTACAGAAGCGCATAAGGAACGCCGTCATATTTTGCACCGACCATATCTCGGCTGCGTAAGTATGAAGCCGGATCTGCCATCAGAGAATCGATGGAAGCTTGGCTATCACCCCACTGCTTTGGGTCATTGATCGGAAACCAACGAGCGACGGGCGAATCGGTTCCAGCGGGTCCGCGTTCTGCAAGTTGCTTACGCATCTCGTCTGGATTGACGCCTTCTGGAGTCGCCGCACCAACAGCGATATGAAATTCTAAAACGCCTGCACCGCGCAAGAGTCGCTTGAGATCTTCTGGGTCGTCATAGCCAGTGACCTTGGATGCGTACTCGATCTGCATTTGCGAAAGTGCATCAATATCAATGGCAAAGTCCGGCAATTGGATCTTCAATTGATTGACTGCGACTTCACGTGGGCTCGCCACTGTTTCACGAGTGCCATCAGTTGCAAACTTGGTGTTTCCCTTTTCGTCCTTGGAAAACGGACGGACATTCGAGAGCCCAAAGCTGCTTTTTAACTTCGCTTCATCAATGTTCGTCGCAGCGATCGACGCAATCAATGCCTGCTGAGTGACTTCGGCTTTGGCAATCTTGTCTTCAATAGCTGCAATGTCACTCGCCGGAGCATTCTGGGCGATTGCCGCTTGATATGCGATCCGAGCGGAAGTCGCATCATTGAAGGCTGCCTGCAGTTCCGTCAACTGATTACGCCTCACCCCTGCAACAACACCTTTCGAAGGGGCGGGTGCTAAATCCGCTGCTGTTCCCGCTGCCAATGCTTGATCGAGTTCGCGACTCGTGATCGTCATCTGAGCGCCGAGTGCTGTCAACTTGGTTCGGTAATTGTCACCTAAATCACGAACTTCTGGGGATGGAAGTGGCATCACAACATCGATGCGATCCGCTCCTTGCGGTTGAAGTGAGATATCGAGTACGCCCTGAGGATTGACGCGCCGCTTGAGAGATTCAACAACTTGAGCAAGCACGCGCTGGGAATCTCCCGTTGGCGGCATCGCCACGGAATAGACCATGCTGACTCCTCCACGCAAATCCTTCCCGAGGCGGATTTTTTTATCCAGAGGGAAAACTTGCCAAACACAAATGGCAATCACAAAAAGTGCGAGGAGCAATCGTGGGAGGATTTTGATATTCATGATTTGATGCCTTGAACAACTTCGGATGACGAACCAGATGAGATGACTTGAACGATGGCACTCTTCGCGAATGTCATTCGGACATTTGAATTTTCATCGATTTTTAAAACGACTGTGTCATCCTTCAATTCCACCACGGAACCGATGATTCCGCCGGTTGTTTGAACTTCGTCATGCTTCTTAATAGATGACATAAGTGCGTTGCGCTTTTTCTTGTCGCGGCGTGAGCCCATGACAGAAACCAAGACCATGATGACGAGGAATGGGATCAGCATCCAAATCATTCCAAACGGATCTTGCGCGGGACGAGCAGCAGTTGGCCCTGTGCCTGCTGGGACGGTTCCTGCTGCTGTGGTTGTCGCTGTCGTCGAAGGAGCGACAGCTTCACCAGCCAGTGGTGGCGCATCTTGAAGTGATCCGAGCAGAAGTGATGTCGTCATAATTTCATTCATCCGATACTCCGTTGAGTTCTTGAGTTTCACCGTGAGCCTGATTTACACAGGGCCAACGATTGCGTAATTGAAGCCACGCATCATCCTCGATTGCACGCCGAATGTCTAGTAGCAACCTTTGGAATAGGCGGATGTTGTGAAGTGAGACCAATGTCGGGCCCAGCATCTCGCCGGCCATAAAAAGATGGCGCAAATATGCTCGGGAAAAACCGCCCGCACACGCTTCGCAGTCGCAGTCGGGTTCGATGGGATTGGGGTCGTCAGAGTGAATCGCATTGCGAAGGCGAATCGCACCGTCGCGAGTGAACGCCATCCCGTTTCGACCGTTTCGCGTCGGCAAGACGCAGTCAAACATATCAACGCCGCTTTCGACAGCCATCATGATGTCTCGCGGATATCCGACTCCCATCAAATATCGCGGACGATTGGCGGGCAAGAGCGGCGCGGTGTGACGAACGACACTTTCGATCGCATCGGTCCCCTCGCCAACTGCAACTCCGCCAATGGCATATCCAGAGAGATCGAATGCACACGTCTCTTCGACCGATGCAGTTCGCAGATCGAGTTCGGTGCCGCCTTGAACAATTCCAAAGAGCGCTTGATCCTCGCGGTGATGCGCAGCAACACAGCGCTTGAGCCATCGAATGGTGCGATCCTTCGCTTGCAATGTTCGCTCGCGCCGCTGAGATTCTGGGATCGAATCGCCCGCAGGTGGACAATCGTCGAAAGCCATTGCGATATCTGCCCCAAGAGCTTGCTGCACGCTCATGCTTGACTCTGGTCCAAGGTGAACCATTGCGCCATCAATGAATGATTTGAAGGTGACGCCATCTTCATCCATCCGATTGATCTGCGCCATCGAGAAGGCTTGGAATCCCCCCGAATCAGTCAGGATCGGACCATTCCAGCGCATAAAATTATGAACTCCGCCATTCTCGACGCCGCCATGATTTTTGATGCGCTCAGCGCCGGGGCGCAGAAGAAGATGAAATGCATTGTTCAAGATGCATTCGCTGCCTGTCCCGCGAACTTGCTTGGGAGTGAGTCCTTTCATTGCAGCTGCAGTTGCAACTGGCATAAACGCTGGAGTTTCGAAAGTTCCGTGCGGTGTTGTGACACGACCTCGACGAGCGTGCACTCCAATTGCAGAAGTGCATTGATGCGAGACCACAAATCCAAGCGCGTTTGAACGCATCATGAGTCACTTCGATGCCGCGTCGCATCGCGCAAAGTTCGTCGTTCAGATTCATTGAGCGCACCTAATCCGCCAGACCGAACTTTGTCCAAGATCCGATCGATTTCTGCATTGGATGGACCCCGACCATCGACCAATCCAGCACGCTGCACCTTGCGAGCAGAGTGAAACGTACTGGTGGGATCTGCACGACCGAGAAAATCGAAGAAACTGCGAAGTCTTTCTGGGCGATTGATGAAGTACCAACCAGCGATTGCTCCACCGAGATGAGCAGCTTCACCTCCTGCATTTTTCCATTTCAAGAAAACACTTGCGGCTGCGATGAGTACCAGCCCATACGCCAATGTCTTCAAGCGCATCGGAATGACAAAGAACAGTAACACCGTTGCATCGGGCATCAGGCGCGCTGCTGCGACGATGATTCCAAAAACTCCTGCGCTTGCTCCGACGAGTGGCATATCTGGATCATTCGAAAGAAGCCCAGGAATCATCACACGCCCGTTGGTCGATTCTGTGACCATAAATCCGGCAAAGTTCAGTAGGAGATAAACAAGAGCTCCCGCGATTCCGCAGATGAGATAAAACGCTGTAAATCTCTTCGCACCGAGATAGCGCTCAACAACAGGGCCAAAGAAAAAGAGGCCAAGCATGTTGAAAAGCAAGTGCTGAAGGCTGGCATGACAGAATTGAAATCCAATGAATCTCCAGAGTTGTAATGCGCTTGTTCCGACTCCAGGAATTGTGGAATAGAGCGCAGTCGATGTTGAAAAATAGAGCCATTTTTGAATACATGGCATGGACTGAAGCGTATTGACAGCAATAAGTTGGGTTTGACCGTTCGGCTGCTGTGCATAGACAGGTTGTTCGACACTCAAGAATTTGCTTGCACTTTGTTCTGATGGGTCAGTCGATGTTGGGATTTTTCCATCAAGAATCAATCGCCGCACATCATCAGGAAGTCCAGGCTGCCACTTCGATTCGGTGACCACCCACTGCCGTGGAAGAAAACCATCCAGTACAAAGATCGCAACGCATGCAACGATGATCCATGTGGTCGCAGTCCACTTGATCCCCCCGCCGATAGAACGAGTCTGCGATGTCGGCTCTGATCTCCAGTAATCACGGTCGTATGCACCCATGAGCGTGAGACTACATTCGCTTGCGACGAGTTGCGTTCTTGAGCAACCTGCGCTCTGACCACGAAAGCGAACTCATTCCTGTTTGCGCAATTTTGCGAAGGATTGCATCGACTTTCGCCTCTTCGGCTCGCAACTTTTCCGCTGTACGGTTTTCTTTTTTTCGGCGATGTTCATCGGTTCTGTTGGCTTCATTGCGAGGCACGAATTGAACAAATCCAGAACTGAATTCACTCTGCATCAACCCGCGAGCTCCAGCCATTCCTGTTGTGATTGCGACCGTTGCGGCAAGCAGAACAATGAGCGAGTTTGATGCCAATGCGATTATTGCCAGCAAGATTCCCAGAACAATGGTGGCAATCAGCGAAATGCGTTGAGCGCGTAGAAAATCAAATCGAACCTCCAAAAGGGATGCCACGATTCGCCCACCTGCAAATGGATGCATTGGTAGAAGACTTGCAGCGAGAACCATCGCATCGGTCCAAAGAATCAACCAAAGAATTGCGCCGATTCGATCGGAATCGAAAAGAGAAAGCCCCTCGAGGGAAAGCGGAGATGGGAGAAGAGCGTTCTGCCATGATCCAAGTCGTGCGAAGAGAATCCCAGCAATACAAACACCCACAAGCAACAATGCGACTGGACCAGCAAGTGCAGCAGAGAGTCGGTTGACCCATACATCGCTTGGTTGACGCCATGAAATTCCCCCAGCGGGCCAAAGCATGAGCGTTGAAAATTCAGCACCAACGCGCCGCGAAACGAATTCGCGTGCCGCATCGTGGATCATCACAAGCCAAAAAAGCGCGACAAGCGAAACAATCATCGGTGCGCTTTCGCTTGGAAGTGGGCCAGTCGCCGAAGATAAAAATGTTCGCAGAATCTGCAGAACCACAAACGCCAACAAGGTGACATGCAATCGGATTGAATAACTTCGGATGCGAACGACTGAGATTGACCATGTCCAAGGTCGCTCAGGAATCAATCTCTCCTGCATCACGCTGCCCAAGAGAGGGTCGCAGGAATTCGAACCTTCACCATCGTAGAAATGCGTGTTCATATGTTCGCCAGTTGCCAACGTAGAAATGTTGCTAGAGTTTTCCCATCACAAACTTCGCCAGTTCGAACCAACTGTGCAAACTCGTCGGTGGTTCTCAAGACAACCTCAATTCGTTCATCCAATTCCAAGCGCGCGGGGCATGGACGAAGTTGACGAGCGACAAATGCATACATCAACTCGTCTGTGAATCCTGGCGATGTAAAGAACGTTCCGAGTGATTCAATCGAACCTGCTTGATAGCCAGTCTCCTCCTCCAACTCTCGGCCTGCAGCGTGAAGTGGATCTTCGCCTGGTTCCAACTTGCCGGCGCAGAATTCGTTCATCCACTTTCCTATGGCGATACGGAAATTTCGAATCGTGACAAGCCGACCATCGTCGAGGAGTGCCAGAACACACACTGCCCCAGGGTGTCGAACGATGTGACGAACGGCCGTTTCGCCCCCTCGCAAAGAAACCTGCAAACGCTCAATCGCAAAGACAGTGCTTTGAAGGACAATGTCACGTTGTGGATCTTTCTGTCTTTCTTGCATTTGATGTTCCATGGAGTTGCGCTGGAGATCATAGGATGAAGCAATGAGCGTTCAGATTGATATGAGGGTGGTAAATCTTCGCAAGCGATTCGCACGGAGGGAAGTGCTTCGCGGAGTGAATCTCGAATTCCAGAGCGGTAAAATCACCGTGGTCCTTGGCGCTTCGGGATGTGGCAAGAGCGTCCTTTTAAAACATCTCGTGGGATTACTGCGGCCAGACCGAGGCGAGGTTTGGTTTGGATCCACTCGGATTGATAAATTGCCTGAGCGTGAACTCGGCATCGTCCGCAGACAAATTGGTTTTCTCTTTCAGCAAAGCGCTCTTTTTGATTCGATGAGTGTGCGAGAAAATATTGCTTTCCCACTTCGTGAGCATGGGATGAACGACGAAAATCTCATCCAAGACAAAGTCCAGCGGGTTTTGAGTTTGGTCGCTCTGGACGAAGTCATTGAACAAATGCCAGCTGAATTATCTGGTGGTCAACGAAAGCGAGTCGCTTTGGCGCGTGCGGTCGTACTCGAGCCCAGAGTGGTGCTCTATGACGAACCCACGACCGGACTGGACCCAATTCGCTCGGAAGTCATCAATCAACTCATACTGAAATTATCCCAAACACTCGGGATAACAAGCATCGTGGTGACGCATGATTTGGTGAGCGCATATCGAATCGCTGATCATCTCATTCTTCTACACGAGGGAAAAGTCATTCTGCAAGGGTCTGCCGAAGAATTTCAATCCACAACCGATCCAGTCGCAGGTCAATTCCTTCGCGGAGAACTGGGCGTTGATGAACTAGCGCGAATCCGTGGAAAGAGGGATGATGGAGTGCAAAGACAGTTATGAAAGAAACCACTCGAAACTTCGTCATAGGAATTGTCGCCATCTTAGGAGTTGCGGGATTCGCATTTCTGCTGCTTCTCTTTGGCAATCTCACCACATCTCTTCGCCAAAAATACGACGTGACTGTCCACGCCAATCAAGCGATGGGCGTGCGATTAGGTAGTCAGGTCACACTTGTTGGTGTACCAATTGGAGAAGTCAAAGCAGTCACGGTTGTCATTGACAGCGAAAATCCGGTGCAGATCATTTTGAATATTGAAGGGTCAATTGATATTCCGGCTGGAGTCGAAGCCACGGTGAGCACCAGTTTGATCGGTGGAACAGCACGCTTGGACTTTTCGATTCCTGCTGGATACACGACTGGTGGAGCAACGCTTCCGCATGATGGAAATGCGATCGTCACAGCAAAGTTTGAGGGACTCGAAGAACGCCTGTCCCGCACGCTGAGCGAAAAACTGGCGGGGCTTGATTTGGCAATGCGAAGAATTGATGAACTTGGAAAAGATGCACAGAAATGGCTTGGAGACGAGCAAATGCTTGCAGATGCGAAGAGCGCAGTTGCGAAGGCAAACGATTTGATTGATGCGACGGCATCAACTGTGATGGCTCTGACCAAAACTGCCAACAGTCTGCAAGGCAATGCCAATGCATTGCTTGCGAGCGTTCAGCCCGTATTCGACCAACTCTCAAAGACACTTGCGCAAGTTGAATTGCTGACAAAGCAAGCACAAGATGGCAAGGGAACTATTGGCCAACTGATGAGCAACCCAGATTTGTATAACTCATTAAACGACTCCGCCCAGCGGCTGAAAAGCACACTGGGCGAAGTCGAACTGCTTATGCAGAAGATTCGCGCCGAAGGTCTCGGCGTAAAATTCTGAACGCTTTTTCACTGACCAATCAAGACGATCTCGACGCGTCGACTCTTTGACTTCGAATCGAGAGGTTGATCTGGTCCGAAACTTGAGAGCGAAATCTGCTTGCCATTCAATCCTTTGGAAATCAGATACTCACGAACTGCATACGCACGCTCGAAGCCGAGGTAGTAGTTGTTCTTGAACGCGGAATACTTGATTGGATCCGTATCTGTGAATCCAGCGACGTCAACCGACTTGGATGCATAATTGTCCTTCAAGATTCCGATGATTTTATCGAGCGACTTTTTTGAGCCGCTTTTCAGCACATCTTTGCCAGAATCGAACAGGACATCACCTTCGATTGAAACGTGAATGTCTTTTCCTTGTGCAGCGGCTGTCACACCTTCGATGCCAGCAAATGCGCCGGCATCAGCTGTCGCGGGATCTCCAATCGAAGTTTTCGATTGTGCTTCCGCAGCTTGAGCGCGTGCAATGGCAGCTTGCTTCTCGCGGTCTGCTTGTTCGAGTGCCGCAGAACTAGTTGCAAGCTGCTGCTTGAGCGTTTCATTCTCGCTCAGTAGTGTTCCATTTTGTCTCTGAACCGAACTGTCACAACCCGCCGCGAGCGCGAGGATGGCGATACCGCCGCAAACAATCCATGTCTTTTTCATTCGAGAGTCCTTTCTCCGAAACGTGATTATTACTTTCGGACATTCCGAAAGCGTGTGACTATTTGAACCTATTCGGTCTCTCATGTAAAGAGGTATTTGCAGAAATCAAGCCTGGGAAAAGCAATCTGCCTGCGTCGATGATCACGGGTCGAAGCAGAACAACCGCCACAATTGCAAGTGCGAGATGAGGACCGTATGGAATCTCGCGTCGAGACGAACCTTTGCGAAACGATCCCCACACTCCGCTGATTGCAACCCAGGCAAGTCCAGAAAACGGCGCAAGAAAAAATGCGATGACTGGATCAATCCAACCGAGTGTCGCGCCTGCAGCACCCATCAAATGCACGTCACCCATACCCATGGCTTCAACTCCCTTGATCAACGATGCAAGGATGCGGACAAACCACATGATGCCAGCCCCTGCGAAGTATCCAAGCCCTGCTCCTGCAAGACTTTGCAAGACCTTTGGCGGAAAGCCTTCCATCCCTCTGCCAACGAAGAATCCTGCGATCGCGAGCGCGACAATCGGCAACAAGAACACCAATTCGCGCCGCATTTCGCGGCGAGCGTGAGGATAATCCGCCAGCACTTCCCCTTCCTTCACATACTCGTGATAGTCGCTGAATGAGCGAAGAAAAACGCCCTTTGCAAGCAGCAAGAGCGAGATCGCAGTACCGCAACCACCACCGATGACCGCAGCGCAAACGGACCAACTTTCCGCCAAAGGAATCGGCCAAGGTTGCGGACGAGTTGGAGACGTAATCATCCCTTGCGCAGTCCAAGCCACAAGTCCGATGATTGTTGGCGTCAGAGTGATTGACAATGGAATTGAAAATGTTCGCAGGTCAGTCAACGTCGCAGCGAACAGCGCAGCAAGAAGTGCAACGATCGCTGCGAATGCGGGAATGGTCGCAATAAATCCTTGACTCTGGAACCACGCTCCGCCGAATCGCCCGAGCCATCCGTACGGATCGGCGACAAAGACTGCACCGTAATACGCCGCGAAGAGTCCTCCAGTGATGATCTCGACCGCTGGATATCGAAACGAGATATGCGTCTTGCATGACCAACATCTTCCCAGAGCAATCAGCCAACCTATCACCGGAAGATTTTCGTACCAAGTCAATCTGCGTCCGCAGATTGAACAGCGGCTCGGTGGGGAAATAACACTCATTCCTTCTGGAATTCGCAGTGAAACAACATTGATAAAACTTCCGACACATGCGCCAAATGCAAAGACAAAGCCTAAACCCAATAGATGTGGGATCCAAATCAAGAGCGTGTCGTTCATCGTGATCGTTTGCTGCGCATCACGCGCCTGTCGAGTCGGCTTTGGAAATCAGATCGGCCGCAGCGATGCGTTCAATTTCAGCTCGCGCTCCATCCAGAACTTCACGGCATCGTCGAACAAGCGCTGCGCCTCTGCGATATTGGCGCAAACTTTCCTCGAGCGCGACATCACCAGATTCGATGCGAGCGATGATCGATTCCAATTCCGTCAGCGCCGCTTCGTATGTGATGCTCGACAAATTTTCGTCAACAACTGCCGAAGTCTTGCTTGCTGCACGATTGGGTTTCGCTTCGCTCATACTGTGGAGTCTAGTGATCCGCCATCAGAAGGCTTTGTTGGTAATGCACTCGTCGAAGATGAAGGCGCGATGTGATCAACCACGCTACGAATTTGCCCATCTGCCAAAACTGTTTCAATTTTCTCGCCCACCCGCAGCGAATCTGCGCTACGAACTGGCGTTCCGCTGGAGTTCAAGGTCAGCGAATATCCCCGTTGTAAAACCGCCATTGGGCCAATGGCTTCGAGCGTGCGCGACACCGATTCAATGCGACGATCGGCTGCGTCAACAAGTGTCCGACCACTCCGACGCAAACTTACAGTTGCTGCTGTAATCCTCGCATCCGCCGTGCGCAATCGACTTGTGGGATGAATTTGCGCAAGTCGTGCGATCGAATCCGCAAGAAGTTGCTCCCGTCTATTCGATCTCTGTCGCATGGCGTGAACAAGTCCCATCGCGCTGCGCATCAAACGATTGTGATGAATTGACAATCCAGTGAGAGGATCAACTAGACCACGCGAACGTGCTGCAAGTTCGACACGACCACGAGCGCGCTCGAAATGCGTGGTCATAGCACGCGACAGTCGACGAGTCAGCGCGGCAAGTTGCTCGTGCAGGATTTCGCGCTTGGGAAGAACTTCAGTGACTGCCCGCGATGGAGTTGCCGCGCGAAAATCAGCGACGAGATCTGCAATCGTAGTATCGATTTCGTGCCCGATTCCCGTCACAATTGGAGTGACGCAGCGACGAATCGCATCGGCGACAACGCGCTCGTTGAACGCCCACAGATCTTCGCGACTTCCACCTCCTCGAACGAGCAAAATGACTTCAATTCCAAGCCTTTTCGCAGAGGCGTCGACAGCGGTGATTGCACGAGCAATTCCTTGCGCAGCGTTCGTCCCTTGCACTCGAATGTCGACAGCAATAATTTTGGTTGATGGAAAAGTCTGACGAGCAGCATCGAGACAATCCGCCTCCGCTGCACTGCCAGCACTAGTCAAGAGTGCGATGCACATTGGCATCGCCGGAATCTCGACCTTCGCGGAGTCATCGAAATATCCCAACGCACGAAGTTCCAAGCAGAGTTGCCGAAACTGCGCATCAAGATCCCCCGCTCCAGCCAATTCAACTTTCGCACACTGGATTTGCGTGCGCCCTTGAGGCGGATAGTGAGTCACCTGCCCGGTGACAATCACCTCGATTCCATCTGTTGGTTTGCAAGCGCTTCGATCCGCTGCCGAACGAAACATCATGCAATCGATTCGTGCATCTGCGTCCTTGAGAGAAAAATACCAGTGACCTTGTACCGCGCGAAAGTTGGACATCTCTCCAACAACTCGAACCGTCCCAACGCCACCTTCAAGCGCATTTCGAATGAGCAGCGAGAGGGCAGAAACTCCCAGAGCTGCCGAAGCATTCAGTTCTTCTTTCGCGGGCAAAGGCGATGCGGGCTTGTCAAACAATCCGCCAGCTGCGAGTGAAGGATCAAAGGGTTTGCGAGCCATGCGTCTATCGTATGAAGGGTGAGTCAAGACGTAGACCCAACCACAAAGATTGCTCTCGATGCGCCCATCATCCAACTCGCTGGAGTCGGACCGCAGATCGGCGCACGTTTCGCATATTTAGGATTGCGGACTATTGGAGATTTGCTCAATCATCTTCCAATTCGGTATGAAATCGAAGTTGCGGAGGCTGCAGTCACAGAGGCGAAGGAGGCGACAGAACTTGCAGAAGCATCGGTCACACGCACCGTTCGAGGCGAAATCCAAAAAGTGCGTCATGTTCCATCTCGCCGACCAAGAATCGAAGCGATTCTCGCCGACGAGAGTGGCACGATTCGACTTGTTTGGTTCAACGCACCGTGGCTGATGAAGCGAATTCATCCTGGACAGTTGGGCATTGCGAAAGGTCGGGCGAAAGTACGCGGCGGATATCTCGAGATGGTCAATCCACTTTGGGAACCAGTGAACGAAGAAGATCAAGTGCCAGTCCGTGCTGGGCGATTGCGACCGATCTATTCGGCGACTGAAGAATTGGCGACAGCAAGGATCGAAAAAGTTCTTGGTTCAGTCTTGCAACCAGCGCTGAATTCGATTGTCGATCTGATTCGACCCGAGATTATCACTCGGCGCGGCCTTGTTTCTCTGCGCGATGCATATCGAATGGTCCATGCCCCCAAAGATGCATTCGAAGCGGAACGTGGCAGAACACGCTTGGCTTATGACGAACTTCTCTGCCTGCAACTTGCGATGGCGATGCGACGATGGCAAGTGCGATATTCGATGAGCGCACCAGCACTTGTGCTGACAAACACCATCGAGGAGAAAATTCTTGCGCGAATTCCGTTTGTACTGACTGATGCACAGCGCCAAGTGTGCAAAGAAATTTCTGATGATCTTGCCAAGACGATTCCAATGAATCGTCTACTTCAAGGCGATGTTGGATCAGGAAAAACAGCCGTCGCAGTTCATGCAATGTTGAATGCAATTGCGCACGGGCATCAAGCAGTTCTGCTTGCACCAACGGAAATTCTTGCAGAACAGCACCTGCGGACTGTGGAAGAGATGCTCAAAGGAAGTCGAGTTCGAATTGCTGGACTGACTGGCAGTTTGCGCACCGCCGATCGCGCGATTGTGGTCAATGGACTTGCATCTGGCGATTTCGATATGGCCGTCGGCACGCACGCGCTTCTTAGCGAAGATATTCGATTCAAGAGTTTGGCAATCGCGATCATCGACGAACAACATCGCTTTGGAGTCGAACAACGCGCCGCGCTGCGGTCAAAGGGAGCAACTCCACAACAAGTTCCACACACTCTTGTCATGACTGCGACTCCTATTCCACGAACGCTCGCGCTTTCCTTCTTCGGCGACCTTGAAGTCAGTTCTCTGCGCGGACTCTTGCCAGGGCGCACTGCTCCGACAACTCGTGTCATGCCAAGTCTTCGTGCGCTCGAGGTGTACGCATGGCTCAAGACACGTATCGAACGTGGCGAGCAAGCATTCGTTGTCGTTCCTGCAATTCAAGAGAGCGAAATGGGACTGAAGGATGTTGCTTCCCATGCGAAGAGTCTGGCAGAAGGACCATTGCACGGTTGTCGAATTGGCCAACTGCACGGACAGATGAAGAGTGCGGAGTGCGATCAAGTGATGGATGAATTTCGTGCAGGGAAAATCGACGTGCTGGTCGCGACGATCATCATTGAAGTTGGTGTTGATATTCCAAACGCAACTGTCATGGTCATCGAACATGCAGAACGATTTGGACTTGCGCAACTCCATCAGCTGCGAGGTCGAGTCGGCCGCGGAGGTAAGCCCGGATATTGCGTGCTGATAGGCGACCCTCCCAGCGACATCGCGCAAGGTCGATTCGATACGATCGCTAACAGCACCGACGGCTTTGAAATTGCAGAAATGGACTTAAAATTGCGCGGCCCAGGCGAATTCTTCGGCGCACGTCAATCTGGACTTCCCCCGCTTCAAGTTGCAGATTTGACGCGAGACTTTTCACTGCTCACAGATGCAAAAAGCGATGCGCAAGCTTGGATCGGCACGAGTGGTGACTTGACCGAATCGTGCGACCTTGCACTTCGACGCCGAGTTCTTGGACTTTATGGCGCAGCGCTCGGTTTGAGCGACATTGGTTGATCATCTTGGCTAGGCTATGAAGATGAAAGTTGCTTCTTCCGCACAAACTTCCGACACTCTTGGAATTGATATTTCAGGGTTGCACTTTGCGTATCGCAGAGGCTTCCAACTTTCGATTCCATACTTTCATGTCGCATCTGGAGAACATGTCCTGCTCGCAGGTTCGTCTGGATCTGGGAAGTCGACATTGCTTCACTTGATTGCAGGAATCGACGATGCTTCCGCCGGCGAAATCCGAATCCGCGGGACCAATATTCTAGGCCTTCACGGCGCACAGCGGGATACGTTTCGTGGCAAGAACATTGGAATGATCTTTCAGACTTTTAACTTGCTGCAAGGTTTTACAGCTCTTGAAAATGTCATGATGGCGTTGATGTTGGCGGGATACTCCTCTTCGCAGCAGCGTTCGCGCGCAGAATCGGCACTAAGCAAACTTGCAATCGCAGATCCACATTCTCCAATCGAAATGCTTTCTGTTGGTCAACAGCAACGTGTGGCCGTCGCGCGTGCAGTTGCAGGCGAACCTTGCGTTGTGCTTGCAGACGAACCAACTGCAAGCCTCGATCCTGCAAACGCACGCGTCGCAATTGAGTTGATAAAAGAAGCGGCGCGAGCTGCGGGAGCCGCACTGATCGTGACAAGCCACGATCCTTCACTGCGCGAGGCATTCACAAGAATTGTCGAAGTCTCGCAGTTTGCGCCGACGGAGGCAGTCCGATGAATGACATGATCATCGTGCTGCGAAGCCTTCGTGTACGACTCTTGGCAAGTTCTGTCACCGTCGCCATGGTTGCCATTGCAGTGGCGTTGCTCTTGGTACTGATGTCGCTTCGTGAAGCAGCATCGCAAGCATTTCGGCGCGGAACTGGAAACATTCATCTTCTCGTAAGTGCGGACGCAAGCCCCCTCGTTGGAGTTCTCAACGGACTATTTTATGCCAACGCTCCTGCAAATCCTATTGCATGGGGAAAGTATGAAGAGATCAAGAATAGTTTTCCGTGGCAGTGGGCTATACCAACTCAACTTGGCGATTCTTTTCGCGGAAGTCCGGTGATGGCGACAACACCAGAGTTCTTAAGCAACTTCGAACCTGTCAGTGGTCAACCATTCCAATATGCATCTGGGAAATCATTTGCCGAGGATTTTCAGGTCGTCGCTGGATCGCAAGCTGCGAGTGAACATGGATTGAGCGTCGGTCAGAAAATTGTCTTTTCTCACGGAACTGGTGGGAGCAGAGAAGGCGGTCATCAACATGCGGACCATCCATACGAGGTTGTTGGCATTCTGAAACCGACTGGATCTGCTCATGATCGAGCGCTTTTTACCAATCTGCAAAGTACTTGGATCATTCATGCAGAAGATCGTCGAGAGAATGCCGCGCGTGCAGAACATGAAGCGGAGGCAGAGGAAGATCATGCAGGTCACGATCATGCCCATGAACATGAACATGTTGAAGCTGCAGACTTGACCGATGCCGACAAACTCATGACTGGGATCCTTCTGCGACTTCCAACTCGACCCGGCAGCGATGCATCTGCATCCATCGCAGCCCAATTCGACCGACTTCGCCGCGACATGGCAATCACTGTTGCCCAACCTGCACAACAGATCGGACGATTGATGGCCATCGTTGGTGATATTGACTGGCTCTTCCTTGCAATGGCGGTTGTGGTGCTTGTCTCGAGTGCGATCAGCATCATGCTTGCGATGGTTGCGTCTATGGAACTTCGTCGCCGCCAAGTTGCAGTCTTGCGCGTCCTAGGTGCAAGTGCTTGGCGAGTCTTTGCACTTGCCATCACTGAAAGCACGCTGATTGGCCTGATTGGCGCGATACTGGGGGCATTTCTTGCCATAGGTGGAAGTGCAATTGCAAGCACAATTCTTGCACAACGCATTGGCATCACAGTCGCAGGAACAATCGATCCTCGCTCCGCTGCGCTTGTCATGGCGGGCGCCGTTGTGCTCGCTGCTCTGGCTGGAATCATTCCTGCAATTAAGTCTTATCGAACTCCTGTTGCTCGACACTTGCGACCAATCGCATAGCCTTTCAATTCCTGCGAAACTACCCGTGCGAACCTTCTGGATCACAATCTCGATTGTTATTGCCGCTGGACTTGCTGCTCTCTTTTTGATTCCTGCCCCAGAAGTCGCGCCGACTGTCGAGATTGGAATTGCAACAAGCGGAGCAAATACGATTCCAACGATCACTCCTTCACCCGCCGCGCCGAAAACACCATTCGTCGCCGAGCCATCTGCTGCATCACCAACTCTTGGAACATTCACCAAGGGGCTGGATCAAACTATTAAAGACGCAAAGGTTCGTCCAGGAAGACTCGTTGAAAAAGATGGAGCGATTTCAGCAGATGGGAAATTTGTCATCCAGGGAAAAGGAACAAAAGAAAGTCCATATGAAGTGTCATGGGAATTACTCATGAGTGCCGCAGACACATACATCCCCCGCTTGGGCGAAAAAGAAATTCCACAGCGCATTGCAATGCTCAATGGAGCGTATGTACGAATCTCTGGATTCATCGCATTTCCACTCATCGTCACAGAATCGAGTGAATGCCTCGTGATGCTGAATCAGTGGGATGGTTGTTGCATCGGCGTTCCGCCTTCGCCGTATGACGCAATCGAAGTGAAACTCGTCACGCCTGCCGACAACTCGAAACGGCATATTGTCCGTGTCGGCACTCTTCAAGGTGTTTTTCATATCGATCCATATGTTGTCGAAAAATGGTTGGTTGGCTTGTACACAATGGATAACGCAACCCTCTCAACGGAGATGTAATACATGTTCTTGATCCCGATCACACTTCTTGCATTGAGACTCGCCACGGACCCACCGGTTGCAGAGACCACTTCTGTGCGAGATGCAATGGCACAAGCGAACACGATTGTCCAAAACAATCGAGCACGAGCATCGATTGCGACCATCGGAAAATCATGGACTGGCCAACCAATTGAGTTGATCACACTCAGTGAAAATGTTGTCGATGCAGAGAAGAAACCCGCAATCCTTCTTGTCAGCGGACTCGATGGAAGTCGTCCAAGTTCCGTTGCAATCTCCGTCGCAGCAATCAAGAAACTTCTTGAAATGCCAGAGATTCTGAAGAAGAATACTTTCTATGTCATCCCGTGCGCGAATCCTGATGTGTTTCTCGATACGTTCATGAAATCAGATGGTCGTGCAAATCGCAATGCAAGACCAGTCGACGAAGATCGCGATGGACGCATCGATGAAGATCCTGCGCAAGACATCAACGCTGATGGCGCAATCACAATGATGCGCAGGCTCAACCCGCCTGCGAATGATCCGCCAACTCATCTCGCAGATCCAGGCGAGCCTCGACTGCTGCGAACTCCAGACACAACGAAAGATCAGCGAGCGATTTATACGCTCTATACCGAAGGTTTGGACTCAGATCGCGATGGGCTCATCGCTGAAGATGACATAGGTGGCGTTGATATTGACCGCAACTTTCCACATCTTTGGCCTGAATTCAATCCCTCAGCTGGCCAGTTTCAATTGAGTGAGCCCGAATCGCAATCACTTGTGAAGTTCGTACTTGAACATCCGCGCATCATCGGAGCACTTGTGATTGGGCGCTGGGATAATTTGGTAAAGACTCCGGATTCGAAAGCGCGCGATGTCACTGGGAAAACTCCAATTGCTTTGGATTCTGGCGATGCTGCAACTTGGGAAGAAATGGGACGCAAGTGGCGCGAACTTTCTGGACAAGCTCGTTCGACTGAGTGTGATCCATCAGGCTCATTCGCTCTGTGGCTCTATGCTCATCGAGGGATTCCAACATTTGCGACTCAAGCGTGGGGTCGACCAGATCCCACACCTGTTCCCGCTGCGCCAGTTGATCCTGCTGCGCCAGTTGTTCCTGCTGTGCCAGTTGTTCCCGCGGTACCAGTTGTTACACCTGCGCCTCCAGATCAACCTGCCGATGAAGAAGCTGCTGGATGGCTTGCTTGGAGCGACCGTGATCAAGCAGGTCGAGGATTTCTTCCTTGGACAACCTTCAATCATCCAACCCTTGGTCCAGTTGAAGTTGGTGGATTTCTCACTGGTTTTAGATCAAATCCGCCTCCGAGTGAAATCCCCAAGATCGCAGATGCGGTCGCTGCCTTTCTGAGCGAACTGGCAAAGCGACAACCGAAGATTTCTCTTTGTAATTTAACTTCGAAAATGACTGCACCTGGCATCTATGAAATCGAAGCGGAGATTGCGAATGATGGTTGGTTGCCGACCGTCACTGAAATGGGGCGAATCAATCACAAACCCTTCCCAATTATTGTTCGGATTTCGAGTCCAAAAGATCGGATTCTCTCCGGCCAACGAATGACCATCATCGATGGACTCACTGGCGCTGGAGGAAGAAAATCGTTTCGGTGGCTCGTTGAGTCCTCATCATCCGAGCAACTCATTCTTGAAGCCAATTGGAAACCAAGCGGAACATATCGCGCCACAATCGTTGGCGAGAAGGTCACGCTGCCATCGGAGGTCATCCCGTGAATTTTAAAAGATTGTTTTCAACACTACTCCTCATCATGATTCCAGTCGCATCGGCATCAGCGCAACAGCAATTGCCTGGGAAAGTGCTGATTGCATGGAATCGTTTCTATGACTATCCAGAGGTGCTCAAGATGGCGAATGATTTGGTGACTGCCTATCCAAATTTGCTCTCACTTCAGGAAATCGGCAGAACATCGCAGAATCGACCGCTGATTGTGATCATTCTCAATAATACAGCGACTGGCGCAGATACTTCCAAGCCTGCGATGTGGATTGATGGCAACATTCATGGAAATGAAATCCAAGCGACTGAAACTGTGATGTATTCCGTCGACTATCTCTGCCGCGCGTACGGAAAAGTTCCAGCATTAACGGAACTCGTCGATCGATGCGCTTTCTATTTTCTTCCTTCAGTCAATCCAGATGGACGCGCGAACTGGTTCAACCAGCAAAATAGTCCGCACTCGTCGCGAACTGGAATGCAACCCACCGATGATGATCGAGATGGGGTCTGCGATGAAGATGGACCAGATGATCTTGACGGCGATGGTTCCATCGGACAGATGTGGCGAAAAGATTCGAAGGGTTCGCATCGCCGGAATGCACGCGATCCGCGCATTCTCGAACGCGTATCGACAGAACTTCGTCCTGACGGAACGATGGAGTATGGAGAGTGGTCCATGGCTGGGAGTGAAGGAATCGACAATGATGGTGATGGCCGAGTCAACGAAGACGGTCCAGGTGGTTATGACATGAATCGAAATTGGGCAGCTGACTGGCAGCCAGAACATGTGCAAGGCGGTGCTGGAGACTTCCCATTTTGCTTCCCAGAAACAAAGGCTATTTCACAGTGGATTTTGAAGCATCCCAACATTGCCGCAGGCCAGAGTTATCACAATGCGGGCGGAATGATTCTGCGCGGACCTGGCGCAAATTATCTGGAGGGTGAATATGTCGGAGCTGATCGTGCGACATATGACTCGATCGCGAATGTCGGAGCGGAAATGCTGCCCTTTTATCGATCAATGGTGATCTATCAAGATCTCTATACGGTTCACGGCGGATTTGTGAATTGGCTTGCCGAATCACTCGGTGTCATTACCTTCACAAACGAACTCTGGAGTGACAAACGTATTCTGCAAAATGGATCTGACCCTTCACCAGAACAGATGACTC
>CAJCCX010000192.1 GCA_903961015.1 uncultured bacterium | reverse complement strand
CGGCGAATGGCGTGCATGTTGTCTGCCTCATGTCGCGGAAGAACTCCGCGACGTTCGAGTTCGCCTAAGGTGACACCCAGTTCTGGCGGCAAAGCGTCGCTCGTTCAATGTCCTGCTCCATGGCAAAAGTTTACACCTTCTTCTTGGTTTTTCGATCTGCAATTTCGCCGAGAAGTCCAAGGCGATTCTGGTCAAGGTCAGGAGCAGGACCGCGAGAAGTTCTGGGAGTGACCGAACTCATCTTGATCGGATTGCCTGGAACATGCGTTGTGCCAAGCGCAGGATCTTCCACAGGGACGATCATTCCGCGTGCGATGACTTGTGGCATTGTGACCATCTGATCGATTGATTGAATCTCAGCACACGGAACAGCAACTTCAGTCAATCGCTCGATCCATTCTTGCGCGCTACGAGTCGCCAAGAGGAGCGTGAGTTCTCGATCAAGTTCATCGATCATCGCAATGCGTTTCGCATTTGTTGAAAAGTTTGGATGCGTTGCCAACTCAGGATGTCCGATGACGCCACAGAGTGAGGAGAAGAGAGCATCATTACCAGCGGCGATGACAATCCAGTGATCTGCGCATAAAAATGCCTGAAATGGAGCGATTGACGGATGGCGCGTGCCGCGTGCCGCAGGGACGACATTGGTTGCCGTGAATGTTGTGACGGCTGCTTCCAAGAATGCGATCTGACAATCAAGCATTGCGATATCGATCAAGCATCCTTCGCCAGTGCGTGTTCTTTTATGGATCGCACTCGTCAGACCAAGTGCCATATAAAGACCAGCAACAAGATCGCCAATAGACGCACCAACTCGTACAGGCGGGCCATTTGGATATCCAGTCAAGCTCATCATGCCGCTGAGAGCTTGCGCAATAATGTCGTATGAAGGCAAAGGCGATAGGGGGCCAGTTTTTCCAAATCCAGAAAGTGCGCCATAAATCAGGCGAGGCCAGCGCGCATGCAGTGTTTCCCATCCATATCCAAAGTTTTCCATGACGTTTGGAGAAAAGTTTTCCACCAACACATCGGCGCCGTCGAGCAGTGCCTCAAAAATTTTTCGATCATCGATATTTTTTAAATCGAGCGCGATCGATTCTTTATCGCAGTTGACACTGGTGAAATACAAACTCTTTCCATTGAGATGCGGTCCAAATGCGCGAGAGTCATCGCCGATTTCTGGCCTTTCCACTTTGATCACTCGTGCGCCGAGCGATGCGAGGACCGATGTTGCAAATGGTGCGGACAAGACGCGTCCAAGATCAATGACGGTGATTGCCGCAAGCGGTGGCGAGTGATCAGTTGTGGACATTCGCAAAGGATAGATGCGCTGTATCTCGCCGCGTTTTTGCGATAGCCTATTGAGTCATTGGAATTGACCACGCAAAGGCCCGTGGCGGAATTGGCAGACGCAGCGGACTTAAAATCCGCAGAGCTAAACCTCATCCGGGTTCAAGTCCCGGCGGGCCTATTTGTGAACGCAAATTCAT
Source organism: uncultured bacterium (assembly GCA_903961015.1). Classification (GTDB taxonomy): domain Bacteria; phylum Planctomycetota; class Phycisphaerae; order Phycisphaerales; family SM1A02; genus F1-60-MAGs104. The sequence continues at coordinate 1,074 of CAJCCX010000192.1, read as the reverse complement.
TGGCAAATCGATGTATGAGATTATTGGGCTGAACTAAATCCAAATCAACATTTTCTGTTTTTGATTAGAGATTTACTGTATTCTTTTTCAAATGATCACCTTCATTGAAGGGCTTCCGCGTCGGGGAAAACAAATTGTTGCCATAATCGCAGACTTCGCAGTTCTGGGATTCGCCATGTGGGCAGCGCTTGCTATTCGTCTTGAAAACTTGTGGCCAGATATCCAAGGGCATTCGCTTCTCAATCTCTGTCTCTGGGCGGTTGTTGTCGGACTTCCTTGCTGTTATGGATTTGGCCTGTACAGAGAAGTCACTCGCTATGTCGGACTTCGCTTTGCAGTAAGAGTCGGCTATGCCGTCACAACACTCGCACTGATTTTGGCGTTTGCCGAATTTATGAATGGCCGTCAAAATGGTCTTCCGCGTTCTGCAATTGTGATCTTTTGGATGTTGTCAATCTTGGGGATCGGCGGCTCGCGCGCAGTGGCTCGATACATGATTCGAAGTTCCTCGCAAAGGTCATGCTCTCGGACTTTGGTCTATGGAGCTGGCGATGTCGGCGCAGGATTAGTCTCAATGCTTGCGCAAGATCAACGTACAAAAATCGTTGGATTTATTGACGATAATCCGAAGCGAATCGGCAGCCAAATTCGCAGTTTGCAGGTTTATTCTGCAGAAAACATTCGTAAAGTTGTGAGCGACCTGCGTGTCGATACCGTGCTGCTCGCACTTCCAGAATCATCGAGACGACGGCGTCGAGAAATTTTTCAAGAGCTGACAGCTGTAGGTGTACGTGTGATGTTGGTTCCAACACTGAAAGAAATCGCCGAAGGTACAGCACAGACCGACGCTGTTCGCGTCATAAAGATTGAAGATCTTCTGGGACGAGCTCCAGTCGAGCCTGTCTCGGAACTTCTCTCGCGCAATATCAGCGGTTCAAACGTTCTGGTGACGGGAGCGGGTGGATCGATCGGTTCAGAAATCGCTCGACAAGTTTTGTTACAGGGCCCAAGACGACTTGTGCTACTGGATAATTGCGAATTCAATCTCTACACCATCGAAAATGAATTGCGTCG
>CAJCCX010000191.1 GCA_903961015.1 uncultured bacterium | reverse complement strand
TTCATTTGCCTTATCAGTTGTCTTGTCCGTTGTCACTGGCGGCGTGGCAGGCGGCGTCACAGGAGGGGTGACAGGCGCAGTTGGCGGCGCATTTTGCTCAAAAAGCGAGAAGAATGCACTCGCAGTCGAACCTCCGACAAGAAAACACGAGAGTGTTGCAGTCAGCAATATGTTGGTTTTTCGCATTGGATAAGAATACCGCCGTCTGCTTTTACAAAGCACTTGATTTGCCAACAATTTTCCATTGGCGCAACCCATATTTGCGTATAGAAAAGTGATTGCTCGGCGAATCTTTGCGGATACTCTTTCCTGTACAGATGAAGCAGTTCACTTTCTTATCAAGTCAAACGCGAGCTCGATTTTCTGGAGAGTCGCGCGGATTCACAGTGACAGAACTTCTCGTCGTCGTCGCGATCATCGCGCTGCTTCTCGCATTGGTCCTCGTCGGCTTTCGCAAAGCAAAGTTGATGGCAAAAACAGTGTCTTGTCTTTCGAATCAGCGGCAGATTTCGTTGGCTCAAGTAAGTTACGCCGCCGACAACGGAGGGGCGTATGCGAGCAATCGGACGTCGGGGTTTACACAACCAAACGAAGTTTCGTTCACGCTCAGCAACACGTGCGGTTCATTTCCGATTTTGATCAACCAAGGAAGACTTACATACGACTCCTATCACAGTTGGACTGCGTCATATACAACCAATATGAACGGCACCAAAGAACTTGAAACGGCGATCACGAAAGGGCGTCTGTTTCCATATGTCGGATCGCTGCCTGCTTATAAATCCCCGCTCGATCCAACGGATCGATTTCGCAGCTATTCGCTCAATTCTTTCGTGGGAGGAACCGTTCCAGAAGATTCGCAAGAGTGGGCGAATAAATGGCACACGTGGTTTTGCAGTCAAGGCGTGACGCCAAAAGAATGGGTTTCGACGCACGTCGTGCACCATAAGTTTCCTTCGCAAACAATCATGTCAATCATCGAAGACGATAGTGATGGATTTGCATACAACAATCAAGGTTGGTGCATTGATCCTCGACCACCGCTTGGTTCGATCGCTCCACCAGGAACGCCCAATCCAGGCCAATGGGCAAACTCTGGCGGCTGGGAAGGTTGGGTCGATTGGCCGGCATTTTGGGAACCGACCAACATTACATACAGCTATGTCGATGGTTCGACTGAGTCATATTCAATGCAGAACAAATCGATCGTTACTTCCATTCAAGGACCGCCTGGTGCTGGATTCGGTCACAGGTGGGCGCAACCTGCCGACAATGCTGCAACCGGACCTTGGCGCCGCGATTGGATGCATTTTCGAGAACGCCTGATGCCTGGCGTGATCCCTCCAATGATCCCTCGATTTCAAGCAGAATGATTGTTCTTTCAAAGAGTCGGTGCGGCTTTACGCTCACCGAACTTCTCGTCGTCATCGCAATCATTGCGTTGCTCTTGGCCTTGGTGCTCGTGGGCTTTCGCAAAGCAAAGTTGTTGGCTCGTGTCGCAGGATGTCTTTCCAATCAGCGTCAAATCACTTTGGCACAAGCGAGTTATGCCACAGACAACGGCGGCGCACTTGCAAGCCCTCGAACTTCATTTTCTGGTGGGACTACATCATTTACATTTACGAATCCTTGTGGATCATTTCCATTTTTTATGAATAATGGAAATACCAGCAACGAGTCCTATCACTCTTGGACTGCCTCGTATGGATCGAGCGTCGTCGCAGGCGCTGAAAAAGAATTCAAGATCAACAGTACTGATCCAAATGCAAAGGCTCTCTCTGGTGGTCGACTCTTTTCGTACATCGGTTCGATACCCGTCTATAAATCGCCGCTCGATCCCACTGATCGACTTCGCAGTTATTCATTCAATGCATTCGTTGGCGTCACAGTTCCAACTGATGCTGCGGGGTATGGCCAGTCTTGGCAAGGATGGTTCTGCAGTCAAGGTGTCACGCCACGCGAGTGGGTCACAACTCACATGAAACACATCAAAGCTCCATCGCAAACCATCATGTCGATTGTCGAAGATGACAGCGATGGATTTAACTTTAACAATGAAGGTTGGGTGATTGATCCACGACCGCCCCTAGGATCAATCGCTCCAGTCGGCGCTCCAAATCCTGCAGCATGGGCCAACTCCGCTGGATGGCAAGGTTGGATTGATTGGCCTGCATTTTGGGCGCCATCGAACATTACATACAGCTATGTTGATGGATCGACAGAATCTTATTCTTTGCAAAATTCAAATTTGGTTTCGTTGATTCAGGGACCGCCTGGAACTGGCTATGGTCATAACTATCCGCAGCCAGCAGATAATCTTGCATCGGGTCCGTGGCGTCGCGATTGGACTCACTTTCGAGATCGACTATTGCCAGGCGTGATTCCTCCAATGATTCCCCGATTTCAACAGTGAAAAACACAAGAACAACCTGCCGCGGTTTCACCGTCACCGAGTTGCTTGTGGTTGTTGCAATCATCGCTCTGCTCTTGGCGCTCGTGCTCGTCGGATTCCAGAAAGCAAAACTGATGGCGCGCACGATGCTGTGTCTCTCGAATCAACGGCAACTTTCATTGGCGCAAGCCAGTTATGCGACCGACAACGGTGGCGCGTTTGCAAGTCCTCGGACATCTATTCCAACAATGTCGCTCTCTCTAACATTTACCGGTAATTGTGCTGAAAAACTGCTGATCAATAATGGAAACTCAGCGAATGAGAGTTACCACTCTTGGACTGCGTCGTACGGCGCAGGTCTTGTCGGCGGAATCGAAAACGAAGTTGGTGTGAACAGTTCGAATCCGCTCGCAAAGGCGCTCTCTGGTGGAAGACTTTTTCCATATATCGGATCGACGCAGGTCTATCGTTCCCCAAGTGACACAACCGCGCGAATTCGAAGTTATTCCTTCAGCGGATTCGTTGGCACAACGACGCCTGGAGATAATTCAACTTTCGGCAACTCGTGGCAATCTTGGTTTTGCAATCAAGGTGTCAAAGCTTCTGAGATGGTGACGACGCATGCCAGTCGCATCAAAGTTCCATCACAGACTCTTTGCTCGATTGTCGAAAATGATCCCACGAATGGACTGACATACAACGAGCAGAGTTGGATGATCGATCCGCGTCCGCCGGCGGGCACACCAGCACCGCCTGGAACTTTAAATCCAGGGATGTGGGGAAATACTTCTGGTTGGCTTGGATGGATTGATGCTCCTGCATTCTGGCAGCCCACTGCAATTACATATAGTTTTTACGACGGATCCACCGAGTCTTATTCTTTGCAAAATCCCAACTTGGTGGCGTTGATAGAAGGTCCGCCTGGTGCCGGATATGGTGCGTATTACCCTCAGCCTGCCGACAATTTCGCAACTGGTCCTTGGCGTCGAGATTGGATGCATTTTCGTGATCGACTGCTGCCTGGGGTTTTTCCGCCAATCGTCCCGAGGCACCAACAGTGATTTTGCGAAGAATAAACTCCCGCGGTTTCACCGTTACCGAACTGCTTGTTGTCGTCGCGATCATTGCGCTGCTTCTCGCATTGGTCCTCATCGGCTTTCGCAAAGCAAAGTTGATGGCGCGTGTCGCAGGATGTCTTTCCAACCAACGACAGATTTCGCTTGCACAATCCAGCTATGCGACAGACAACGGCGGTGCGTTTGCAAGTCCTTGCACATCATTTCGAGGCGCGATGGGTGCATTCACATTAACGAGCGATACCTGTGGAAATTTTCCAATCGCGCTCAACAACGGAAATTTGACCAACGCTTCGTATCACTCTTGGACCGCGTCATATCCTGGCGCCGATCGCGAAGGGAATGAACGGATGAATGGCGGAGCGGAAAATGAAGGTGCATTGAAGCAGGGCCGACTCTTTTCGTATGTTGGATCTGTTCCTGTTTACAGTTCGCCTCTCGATCCCACCGGTCGACTTCGCAGTTATTCCTTGAGTGCTTTCATCGGCGTGACCGTTCCAAACGATGTCGCAAATTATGGAAAAGCGTGGTTGGATTGGTATTGCAGTCAAGGGATCACGCCGCGCACGTGGAAGTCGACGCACTTGTCGCAAATCAAAGCTCCATCGCACACGATCATGTCGATCGTCGAGCAAGATGGTGGACCCAATAATTACAACACCCACGGATGGGTGATCGATCCGCGGCCGCCTGCTGGTTCGATTGCACCTTCGGGGACGCGGAATCCAGGAGCGTGGGCGATCGCATCTGGATGGGCGGGATGGATCGACACTCCTGCGATGTGGGCGCCGAGCGCGGTGACATACAGCTATGTCGATGGATCGACGGAGTCTTATTCGTTTCAAAATCCAGCTGTTGTAGCGACGATGCAGGAGTTGCAGAGCGTGGGAATTACGCACGCATATGTTCAGCCTCCTGATGGGAGTGGTGATGCGATGAGGCGCGATTGGATGCACTTTCGCGATCGATTGCTGCCTGGCGTGATACCGCCGATGATGCCAAGATTTCAGTAGCGCGACAGAATTCGAGCCACGGAAATGCAAAAGTGTTCAGCCGTGAAAAGATCCCGCCGGGCTCAGACAGTCCTCGGCGACCGACACGATCCAGTTCGCGAAACTTTATTGCAAGTGCAGTCGGCCGCCTGCGGAACTCGCCCGGCAGAATTTTTCAACGGCTAGGTACGCAAACAGAAGCGAGACGGAATCTGAAAAACGTTCGAGCGAGAATTTGATTCCGCTACGCACCGCTGAATTGAAAGATCTCTGTTGAAATGGCTCCAACCCGCAGAAATTCAGTCATATTTCCAAGAAGTGCCCTGCGAAATCGTATGGTGGCTATATGCCAACTTACTCAGCGCTGAAAACTTTTCTTCGGCACACAATTCATTCTCTCGCACTCGCCGAACGACAGATCCTTGGAAGTTGCAAGGGGCGATCATTTATTCTTCCAACGCCCGACGCAACATTTGCATGGTGTCATCGATGCGGCGCACCGCGCAATTGCATTCACACCTCTCAAGCCCATGATGAAAACTTCAGTTGCAAAAAATGCATCGGTGTCTGTCTCGCGCGCGATCGAACAATTCGTCTAGGAACATACGAAGGTCAATGGCGTAATGCAATTCTTGCAGTCAAGCACGGAGGCGATCGCACACTTGCGCGCGATCTTGGAAAACTTCTTGCGCATCAATGGCAACAAACAATCTCAATCGCATCATTCGTTGGTGATGACGCGATCATTATTCCTGTGCCGATGCCTTTCACACGACGAGTTGAGCGGGGGATCGATCATGCAAGTGAAATTGCTTCTGGTGTTTCAAAGACACTCGGCTATCCGATGATTCGATGTCTCGAACACGACGCGGGTCCAGTTCAGGCTCAGATGACGCGCGCAGATCGGCAATCACGCTCGCAACGGATTCGCTGGAAAGGGATTCAAAAGAGAAAATTTCGCCCATTCACAACGCTTGATTTGCCATCGATCAAAACTGTTTTCGTTGTGGACGACGTGTTGACGACAGGTTCTACAGTTGCCCAGGTGTGCGCGGCGATCCGAAATCGCCTCGGGCCGGTCAAAATTGTAATGCTGGTTGTGGCGACGACATAAATGTCAAAAATACCTATAAAACAAGTCATTTATGAGCAGTTTGCGCCTCGATTCGCCCCACACAATTTCGCTCCAATTATGGTTCTCGGACCCAGCGCAACCCTCGAATTCCCAATTCTGCCGTCAAACAAAAACCATCCTCGCAAGATGCTTGCAACAGGGTTGACAAATCCCAGATTTCTATTATACTTGTCGACCCTGCTCATCCGAGCAAGGCCTGGTTCTGCGTGTTTTTCAGCCGAATCTTGACATCTTTGACAATCGAGCAGTTGGATCGCCGCGAGGATGTGGCCACCTTCACAAGCTTTCATAGAGCGAATGAAGTGTGGAAAAGTTTCTCCCGCCACAGCGGGAGATGCTGAACATCCTCTGTGATGTCCAAGTGAATGGTCATTTCCGAAGACTTTCCCGGAGCTGAAACATTTGGGGTTAAACCCGAGTGTCATAGGCAAAGGGCAAGGATGTTTAGTCAAATCCAGCAATAGCCAATTGTTGGCATCGGTTCGGACCGATGAAGTCGACCGACCTGTCGCCTCAAGTGCTTGCACTTGATCGTGATGGGTCGCCAGGCAACCTTCTCTAAGAAGTCTCGGACGCAAGTCCGTTAAAAATTAATTGAAGAGTTTGATCCTGGCTCAGATTGAACGCTGGCGGCATAGCTAAAACATGCAAGTTGAGCGAAGCAGTAGCAATACTGACTGAGCGGCGTAAGGGTGAGGAATACATTTCTATGTACCCCAAGGTCGAGGATAGCCAAGAGAAATCTTGGGTAATACTCGATGTGGTCGTAAGATCAAAGGTTTACCGCCTTGGGAGCGGGGAATGTCCTATCAGGTAGTTGGTGGGGTTACGGCTCACCAAGCCAAAGACGGGTAGCAGGTGTGAGAGCACGGCCTGCCACATCGAAACTGAGACACTGTTCGGACTCCTACGGGAGGCTGCAGTAACGAATCTTCCGCAATGCGCGAAAGCGTGACGGGGTAATGCCGCGTGCAGGATGAAGCCCTTCGGGGTGTAAACTGCTGTCAGGGGCTAGGAATTTCATGACCAGCCCCAAAGGAAGAGCCGGCTAACTCTGTGCCAGCAGCCGCGGTAATACAGAGGGCTCGAGCGTTAATCGGAATCACTGGGCTTAAAGCGTGCGTAGGCGGATCTTCAGGCTTGTTGTGAAATCCCACGGCTCAACCGTGGAATTGCGATGAGAACCGGAGATCTTGAGTCAGGTAGAGGCGGGTGGAACGATAGGTGGAGCGGTGAAATGCGTAGATATCTATCGGAACGCCAAAGGAGAAGTCAGCCCGCTGGGCCTGTTCTGACGCTGAGGCACGAAAGCGTGGGTAGCAAACGGGATTAGATACCCCGGTAGTCCACGCCGTAAACGATGCGCACTAGACTGAGGGAGCTTGACGCTTTCTCAGTCGTAGCAAAAGTGCTAAGTGCGCCGCCTGGGGAGTACGGTCGCAAGATTAAAACTCAAAGGAATTGACGGGGGCTCACACAAGCGGTGGAGCATGTGGCTTAATTCGAAGCAACGCGAAGAACCTTATCCTAGGCTTGACATGCACGGATTAACCTCCTGAAAGGGAGGCAACACTCGCAAGAGTGGAACGTGCACAGGTGCTGCATGGCTGTCGTCAGCTCGTGCTGTGAAGTGTCGGGTTAAGTCCCTCAACGAGCGAAACCCCTATCTCTAGTTGCTAACAGGTAATGCTGAGGACTCTAGCGAGACTGCCGGTGTCAAACCGGAGGAAGGTGGGGATGACGTCAAGTCCTCATGGCCTTTATGCTTAGGGCTGCACACGTGCTACAATGGTACCGACAGAACGACGCAAGACCGCAAGGTGGAGCAAATCGCTAAAAGGTACCCCAGTTCGGATTGGAGGCTGCAACTCGCCTCCATGAAGTTGGAATCGCTAGTAATCGCGGATCAGCTACGCCGCGGTGAATATGTTCCTGAGCCTTGTACACACCGCCCGTCAAGTCATGGGAGCTGGCAGCGCCCGAAGTGGTCCCGTTTCAGGGGTCCCTACGGCGAGGCTGGTGACTGGGACTAAGTCGTAACAAGGTAGCCGTAGGGGAACCTGCGGCTGGATCACCTCCTTTCTAATGGAATATTATTAGACGCATCCGAAGAGCGATCTTTGGAGCGAATTCGTCAACACAATCTCGTTCGCCAATGGCGTCAAACCCAAAGGCGAGAACTGAATCGGCAACGATTCAGAACGGCACCCAACTGCTTATTGAAACCAGACGCTCTGCAAAGAGCGTCTGGTTGTATTTTTGCGCAAAGTATTTTCTGTCGATTGCGACGGATGCGGGCAAAGATCAAGCTCGAGTTTTCGATGCAATCCGTCGATTCGAGCAGTCACTTTGAGAAGTCATTTTTTGCCCGTAAAGTAACTCAGGGTCTCACAAGGCCTCCGTGCAATGTTTTTGTGATTTAGAAGCTTTTCTTGGACTTTGCGCTTCTTGGGGTTATCTTGAATGCAGTCTAGGTTTCCGGTTGATTCAACTTGAAGGAGTTCAAATATGAAATCGCCAAATGTATTTCTTTCGCTCGTTGGCGCGGTCGCTATGACGTTCGGTCTTTCAAATTCTTCGGTGCAGGCTCAGTGTCCTGCCGATGTGAATCACGATCAACAAGTCAATGCAACTGACCTTGCCTCTGTACTCAGCGCATGGGGAACGAATGGCTCTACGACTGGAACTGACATCAACAACGACGGCTTGGTCAATGGATCCGATCTGACTTTTGTTTTCTCTGGTTGGGGTCCGTGCCCAGGTCCAACTTGGGCAACGGTGCTGGAGTGGACGCCAGATGCCGCGGTTGTGACTGACGCGAATCTTCGCGCTGCGATTGTGGCAAGTGGATTTGCGTGGAGAGTTCGCGACAACTCAAGCAACATCGAACTGTTGTTAGTGCCTGGTGGGACTTTCATGATGGGTTGCAGCGCGTCGACGCAGTATGCGTGCAATTCCATCGAAAGCCCGACGCATCACGTGACATTGACGCAGGCTTTTTATATGGGTCGTTATGACGTGACTCAGGCGCAGTGGACTGCAAAGATGGGGAGCAATCCGAGTTCCTTCTCTGGATACTCCGACAGCCCCTCGCGTCCAGTCGAAAAGTC
>CAJCCX010000190.1 GCA_903961015.1 uncultured bacterium | reverse complement strand
CATCACGATGGTTGGAACTGGATATGTCGGACTTGTCACAGGTGCTTGCTTTGCAGACATGGGAAATCATGTGACTTGCTTGGATATCGATGAAGCAAAGATTGCGACTCTGCGCAAAGGCGAAAGTCCAATCTATGAACCTGGTCTGACAGAAATGATTCAGCGCAACGCGCATGCGGGACGACTTGCGTTCACAACAGATCGACACGTGGCATATCGCGATGCGGCAATCATTTTCATCTGCGTTGGAACGCCAAGCAGAGAAGATGGAAGTGCAGATTTGAAATATGTGCTCAAAGTTGCGGATGACATCGCTGTTGAATTGGAACGACTGGATTCGAAGGCGCCGATGAAGACCATCGTGGTCAAGAGCACCGTGCCAGTCGGAACGAGTCATAAAGTGCGCGATGCAATTCGTGCGAAGACGAAAGTTCCATTTCAAATCGCAGACAATCCAGAGTTCTTGAAGGAAGGCGATGCGATCATGGATTTCATGAAACCTGATCGCGTTGTGTGCGGCGTGGACAATCCCCAAACTGGGGAAATCATGCGGACTCTGTATGACCCCTTCGTGCGGCAGGGAAACCCGATTTTCATCTTGGATGTCCGAAGCGCTGAGATGGTCAAGTACGCCAGCAACGCAATGCTGGCCTGCAAGATCTCCTTCATCAACGAGATTGCCAACCTCTGCGAGCGGTATGGCGCCGACATCAATTCGGTGCGCGAAGGCATGTGCGCCGACAAGCGAATCGGCAACCAGTTTCTGTATCCCGGACTTGGGTATGGCGGAAGTTGCTTTCCAAAGGACACCCAAGCAGTCGTGTCGATGGGTCGCGAAATCGGTTTCGAATGCAAGTTGAACGCTGCGGTGCACGAAGTGAATCAAGATCAACGCGGACACTTTTGGGGGAAAATCGAGTCCGAACTTGGTTCAGATTTGAGCGGTAAATGCCTGGCTTTCTGGGGGGTTGCGTTCAAACCCAAGACCGACGATATTCGCGAAGCACCCAGTATCGCATTGATGGAAAGAGCATTGGCAGCCGGCGCGAAGGTGCGTGCGTATGACCCGGTCGCCTTGGAACATTTGGCTCACGAGATGCCATCTGTCGAGCAATCCACCGATCTGTACTCGGCTCTCGACGGTGCAGATGCCCTCATTATCTGCACGGAATGGGCTGAATTTCGTGCTCCTGACTTCGACGAAATTCGTCGTCGATTGATCAAGCCGATCATCTTCGACGGTCGAAATCTTTACCGTTTGACTCAATTGTCCGAGGCTGGATTCACCTATGCCTCGGTCGGACGTGCGACTGTTCGTCCGAGATGACAATTTGGCAGAGCAGAAAAAGTCTTAAAAAATAGCAATTTTTCGCCGTTTAGACTTGCGAACGAAGGTGCATTCATCGTACATTTCGCCTGCCGCATAACTAGTGCGGATGGGAGCGAGACCATTTTCTCGGCAAGATTGTCAATAGAAAGGACATCTCAAGATGGCAACAATGACCAAGAAGTCGACTCCAAAGAAGTCGACAAAGTCTGCAAAGGCAGTGAAAGTTGTAAAGAAGGCTTACAAGCCAACAACAACATCGAAGGCTCGCACCCGCAGCCAAATCATCGCTGAACTCGCAACCGCTTCTGATATCAAGAAGACGGTCGTGAAGGAAGTGTTCGAAAATCTCGGCGCGATGATCGGTTGCGATCTCGGCGGTCGTGGTCCAGGCGTGTTCAGCTTCATGGGTCTCATGAAGATGAAGACTGTCAAGAAGCCAGCGACAAAGTCACGCGAAGGTGTGAACCCATTCACTGGTCTTTCGCAGATTTTCAAGGCGAAGCCAGCAAGTAAGAAGGTTCGCGTTCGTCCAACGAAGACTCTCAACTCACTCGTGAGCTGATTGATTCACTGACGAATCTGAAATCGATTCTTTACGCGACCCTGCTTCGGCGGGGTCGCGTTGTTTTTGTAGTTTGTGTTTTGCAACTTATATTTTTGCAAACTCTACTTTTGTAGCGCTGCGCGCAGATTTCCCGCCGCTGCATCGAGCTTTGCTTCAGCCTGCTTCACCGAAAGACTCAGCGCGCGCATCACGATTGCAATTTTTACTCGGCCACCAGAATTCCCGAGTAATTCTGCAGCATTGCTGCGAGTCAATGATGAATCAAAGGTGCACAAAGTGCGAATTGCTCGATCGACCAACTTGTCGTTTGTCGCAGCAAGATCGACCATCAGATTCCCATGCACTTTTCCCAACTGTGTAAAGAGAATTGTTGTGATGCAATTCAGCGCAAGCTTGGTTGCTGATCCAGCTTTCAATCGCGTGGAACCTGTCAGCATTTCAGCCCCTGTTTCCAGCACAATCAGATGATCGCACTCTGCTGGAGTTTTAAGTGCAGAGCACACTAGAAATCCAGTGAGCGCTCCTTGCGCCTTTGCGAGAGTGATTGCGCCGAGTGCATAAGGCGTCGTGCCCCCCGCTGCAATTGCCAGCAATGCATCGTTGGATCCGATCGCGTGCGCTGCGAATTCCGCAGCGATGCCGTCGTACTCATCTTCGCGGCGTTCGCTGCTCTTTCGAAGAGCTAGATCGCCGCCAGCAATCAAACCAATCACTTGACTTGGATCACTGCAGAATGTCGGAGGGCATTCACTTGCATCAAGCACGCCAAGACGACCTGATGTGCCGGCGCCACAGTAAAACAATCTGCCGCCAGTGCGAATACGAGGAACGAGAGCGTCGACGAATCCAACGATCGCGGGTGCTGCGTTCGCAACTGCGGTATGAACAATCGCATGATCGTGCGCCATCGCTCGCACTTGTTCGAGCGTTGTCAGCAAGTCAAAATTTTCGGAACTTGCGTTGCGCTGTTCGGTCGCGACATGACTGCGATCCGGGGGGAGCGCAGAATTGCTTGTATTTTTCATGGAATTTGGCTACTTCCATCTGGTGTTGCCTTCAATTCCCGCACGAAGAAAGACCATAGAGCGCTCTCTTCCGATTGACCGAATCCTCCATGTCCAGCCTTTGGAAAGAAAAGCATGTCGAATGAAAAGTCGCGGTCGTACAACTTCTGCGCAATCGCCCAACCGTTTGAGGGATGCACGTTGTCATCTTGCATTCCGTGAATCAACATAAATTTTCCAGCCAACTTGTCTGCGTGAAGAAGCACGCTGCCATCGTCATATCCTGCTTTGTTTTCTTGCGGCGTTCGCATGAAGCGCTCGGTATAGATCGAGTCGTACTGCCGCCAATCCATCGGACCAGAGCGTGCGACCGCTGCCTTGAAGACATCGGGATATCGCACAAGCGCAATCGCAGACATATATCCGCCATACGACATGCCCGTGATTCCCACTCGCGATCCGTCGATTCCAGGACGAGTGGCGATCTGCCGAACAGCAGCAGCTTGATCATCCAAATCTGGACCACCCAGTTTTAGATATGTCGCATCCTCGAAAACTTTGCCTCGACCTGGTGTTCCTCGGTTGTCGATTTGCAGGATGACAAAGCCAAGTTCGCAATCCGCCCGAGGCGATGAGAATCGATTGAAAACATTTGCAAAGTATGGTCCTCCATAGGCATCCACAACCAACGGCCACGACTTCTTCGGATCAAAAGTGCTTGGAAAGTGCAGAGTTCCATAGATATTTGTCACTCCGTCGGCGGCTTTCAACTTGACCAGTTCTGGCATGGGGATATTGCGCGAGGACCAGATATCGCTTGCGCCTTCCGCGAGCTGCGCAATCACCTTGCCATCTGCTCCATACAGTTTCGCCGATGGAGGTCGTGAGATCGTCTCATCACTTGCAACAAAGAATTGCCCATCAGGCGAAATTCGAAACCGAGCGTATGTCAAATCATCTGGGGTCAAGCGCCTTTGTTGTGTCCCATCAAGATGAACACTCATCAACTGCGGGTTGATCTGAGTCTGCGCTGGGAACGCTGTATAGAAAAGCACACCCGCTTCTTCGTTGACTTCGACAATCTTTCCAGCGGGATATTCTCCGCTTGTCAGCGGGATGACCTTCGACGAGTCGAGCGATCGAAGCTCGTACTGCTTGAATCCAGTTCGCTCGGTTGACCAGATGAATCGGCGACCATCTGCAAGGAAATCCATTTCAGGCATATGGTGATTCCAGTGAGGCTGCTCTTCGCGAACAAGCACTCGCACCACACCGCTCTGCGAATCGGCGGAGCAAAGTTCAAGTACATCATGACGGCGATTCAACCGATGAAAAATCAGTTGATCACCTGTGGCGGAATATTCCACACCATAGATGTATTGCTCATTTGGACCTACATCGATCGTGCGAATGTGTTTCGAAGGATCGCCATCAGGATCAGCGCAAAATGCCTTGATATCCAGCACAGAGAGTCCAACAATTGGATTGGGATCGCCCGGCTTTGGATAGCGTTCTCTTTCGACTTCTGGCCGCAATTTCGTCAGCTCCGACAGAATGGTGTACAGCGGGACTTGCGCATCATCAAAGCGATAAAACGCCAATTGTTCACCGGTGGGACTCCACCACATACCCGTGGTTTGATCGAGTTCTTCGCCGTAAACCCAGCTTGCTGTTCCATATCGCAGAGTGCTTGTTCCATCTGTCGTCACCGCACGCTTCGCAGCGTTGTCACATTTCAAGAAGAGGTTTCCGTCGCGCGATTCTGCGCTCATCGTCTTATCTGCAGAAAATGCGATCGGCTGCTGTCGTCCACGCGATGGCGCCATCGGTTCTTTACGAGATGGTCGAGGTCGACTTGCTGCTGGAGCATTGTCATCACCTTCAATTGCTGGAGTGATTGCACCAGTGGCTAAATCGACAATCGACCAAGGGCCAGTTTGGCGAAACCACATTTGATTCTTTGCGATGTCCCAGCGCACATCTCGAATAGTGCTTGAGGGCGAACGATTAAAACTTCCTGCAATCGACGCTCCACGATCTGCGCCAGGCAGTTGGTCGTACGGAGTCCAATCCGCACGGGCGATTGCGCAGAGAAGAATTGCGCAAGCAAACAATATGCAAGCAAAGTGAACTGACATTGCATGAATTCGAACCGAACGCCCAGAGCAAGAGCTCATCATTTGTCAGCCCACACGAGCCATTTGCTGAAATTGTGCGAGACGCTTCGTGATTTCATCGAACTTCAATGTTCGCATGCGATCAAGTCCGAACGCTTCGAGCGAGAAACTGGCGACAACGGTTCCATACGCCATCGCTTTCTGCAGCGATGCGAAATCAAAACGGCCTTCGCTGGCGAGATATCCCATGAATCCTCCTGCGAAACTGTCGCCCGCTCCTGTCGGATCGACGACATTCGCATCCTCAATTGGAAAAGCTGGAATGACTGCAGAACCTTCTGGATGAATCAGAATCGCACCATGCTCGCCCTTCTTGACGACCACAAACTTTGGGCCCATCTGGAGAATTTTTCGCCCTGCGCTGATTGCGTTGCGAACGCCTGTCAATTCTCCAGCCTCGCTGTCGTTGACGATTAAACCATCAACTCTTTGCAGAAGCGCGGACAACTCTGGATTGGCGGTACGAATCCATAAATCCATAGTGTCAGCAACGACCAATTTTCGCTTTGGAAATTGATCGATGAATCCAAGTTGCACTGAGGGATGCGTGTTGCCGAGGAAAACAAATTCACTGTCAGCGTATGCAGCAGGAACACGCGGAGGTTCTTCTTGTAGAACTCCAACTTCGGTGAAGAGTGTCTCGCGACGATTCACATCCTCAAAATATTTTCCGCCCCACGCGAAAGTTCTCGAATTTGTTCGAGATTCCAAGCCGTCCAAACAGACGCCTGAAAAGCTTTTCAGGATCGAATGGTGTTCGGTTGGCCAATCTCCTCCAACAACTGCGACCAGTCTGACTGGACAAAGTTGGCTCGCTGCGGCCGCGAAATATGCTGCGCTTCCACCCGAAACTCCTTCACGCTTGGCGCGAGGTGTCTGGACGGTGTCTATTCCGATAGTTCCTGTTACGACGAGTTTCACGATGTGATCGTATCGCTTCGGCGAAAACTTCGTGCCCAACCGATACCGATCGCGACCCCAGTCAATGATCCTGCGACGACATCAAGCGGCATCATCCGCAATTCAGGCGGAAGCGCGTTGATCGCAAAGAGCGTCCCAATATCGCCAGCCATGCGGCTTGCAACAAAGAGTTGATATCCACCTGAGAGCAAGATCGGCGAGATGAAGGCGAGAATTGGTTGCACATTTGGGGCGAAAAGGCGAAAGGCGATACCAACTGCAATGCCGCCGATGCATGCTCCACCGAATGCCTGACCTTTGGACATTGTGCGGATGACCAACCACGCAATCAAAGGAAGAAGCACTCCTGTGATCGCGCCCCGAAGCGCATCGCTATCGAAATATTCTTTCCACATCGACTCGCCTGGAAATCGCTGCGCGATATCGGGCGGCGATCCTGAAAAGCGAAAGATCAGCACAACGGATATTGCAGATGGCACGACCCAGATCATCGTTTCGATTGCAAGAGAAGGTAGAGATGCGCCGCCAAAGATCGCTCCTGCGATTGATGCACTTCGCAGCGTCAGTCCTGCAAGACCAGCACCGAGGACGAAGACTCCGACAACCGCGTTGACCAAGCGGCCCGCAATCATTGCCAAGATTGTCAGCAGGATCATGACTGCACCAAGTGTCAAGATTGCGCTTGTTTTCGAAGTTGCCAGCGTGACGCAACCAGCAGGTTCTCCGCACACATCGATCATTCGATTCGACAATGTCGATCCCAGCCAAAGTGCGCCGACAATTGTGCTCGTCAGGACAATTCCACGAATCCATCCTCTTTCAGCGGATTGTTCCGCAGGATTCGATTCTGTCGACGAATGCGAGGAAGTATTCATTGCGTGTGGTGTATCCGCATGCTGTTCACTGCGCAATGTCGAAGTATCCTCACGCTGTGACAAAATCTCCTCCGACAATCATCCTCGATGGAAATCCTCTATCAATAGATGCGGTGCACGCCGTAGCTCGCAGTGGTGTAAAGGTCGAGTTGAGTGCGGAAAGTCGCAAGCGAATGACGGAAGCTCGATCAGGAATGCTCGAACGCGCTGCGACTGGTGATCCTTTATATGGAATCAACACGGGCTTTGGAAGTTTCTCACATGTGCGATTGCCCAGCGAACAACTTGCGGAACTTCAGGCAAATCTGATTCGATCACACGCAGCTGGAGTCGGCGCACCGCTGGATCAATGGGAAGTGCGTGCGATGATGGTTGTTCTCGCAGCAAGTCTGGCACGAGCCCATTCAGGGGTCCGAGCGGAATTGGTTGATTCTCTCGCTGCGCATCTCAATCACGGATTGACGCCGGTCATTCCGTCGCGTGGATCGGTTGGAGCTTCAGGAGACCTCGCCCCGCTTGCTCATCTTGCGCAGGGATTGATCGGCGAAGGTCCAATGGATTTCGGCGGACGCAGAATGAATGCTTCAGAGGCGCACAAAGCAGCGGGTATTTCGCCAATTCGACTGGCAGAAAAAGAAGGTCTTGCGCTGATCAACGGAACACACTTGATGACAGGACTCGGCGCACTCGCGGTGCATGATGCGAATCATCTTCTGCATGCCGCTGTCGTTGCCACTGCGATGGCGATCGACGCTTGCCGAGGCGCATCGAGCGTTTTCGATTACAGAATTCATCTTGCGCGCAATCAGCCTGGCCAGATTGCGATTGCTGCTGCAGTGCGAAAACTTCTAGAGAATTCGCAGATCGGGCCCGCGCATGCAGTCAATGATCCTCGCGTGCAAGACCCTTATTCTCTGCGCGCATCGCCGCAAATTCTGGGCGCTGTATTCGATGCGATGCAATCGACTCAGTGCACAATCGAGAATGAACTCGGTGCGGTCACGGACAATCCTCTTGTGTTCAAAGGAAATCAAGGTTGGGAAGTTTTGTCTGGAGCAAACTTCCACGGAATGCCGCTTGCGATATCGCTGGATGTTCTGCGCATCGCGCTCTGCCATCTGGCTGGTATCGCAGAACGCCGAATCTATTGGGCATTGTCAAGCCACGATAAAGAAAGCAAACTTCCTGCACATTTATCGGCGCAACCTGGCGTGCGAAGTGGATACATGATTGTCCAATATGCCGCGGCCGCGTGCTGTAATGAACTGAGAACATTGGCATATCCATCAAGTGTTGGCAATATTTCCACTTGTGCAGGAATCGAGGATTACAACAGCATGGGCGCGACAAGCGCATTGCATACACGTGATGCGATTCGATTGGCACGGGATGTTGTTGCATGCGAATTGCTCGTGATGTCGGAAGCCATGGAGTTTCAACGTCCACTTATGAGCGGCGTTGGCATCGAGCATGCGCATCATGCCATTCGAACTGTGGTCGAGAGATTGACCCATGATCGTTCGCCAGCTCCTGATATCGCTGCAATTTCAACCTTGATCGAACAAGGCTCTCTCTCCACGTTCACTCCAAGCATTGCCTAAACTGACCGTATGACTTCTCTTTCTATGACTGGATCTGATCGAATCGTACGCGCGCCGCGAGGAATGGCGATGACCTGCAAGACATGGGCCGCTGAAGCGGCGATGCGAATGTTGATGAATAATCTCGATCCCGAAGTTGCAGAGCGGCCGCAAGAATTGATTGTCTATGGAGGGCGCGGTCAAGCAGCGCGATCGTGGGAAGCATTCGATGCAATCATTGCAAGCCTGCGTTCGCTGGAAAGTGATGAAACACTGCTGGTTCAAAGCGGAAAACCAGTTGGCATCGTGAAGACGCATGCTGATGCGCCACGTGTGATGATCGCAAATTCAAATCTTGTTCCACATTGGGCGACGCAATCGCACTTCGATGATCTTGCCTCGCGGGGATTGATGATGTTCGGGCAAATGACTGCGGGAAGTTGGATCTATATCGGAACGCAAGGAATTCTTCAGGGAACATACGAAACATATGCCGAATGCGCGCGTCAGTTTTTCAAAGGATCACTGCGCGGGACGCTGAATGTCACAGCAGGTTGCGGCGGGATGGGCGGAGCGCAACCGCTTGCGATCACGATGAACGAGGGAACATGTTTGATTGCAGATGTCTGCCACGAGCGACTGACCAAACGCGTTCAGGATCGATATCTCGATGAGATCTATGAAGACCTTGACGCGGGAATCACACGCGCTGTCGAACTTGCGCGCGATTGCAAAGCGATCAGCGTCGGCGTGCTAGCGAATGCTGTCGACTTACTTGAGCGATTGAAGAAACGAGGAATCATTCCTCAAACGCTGACGGATCAGACGAGTGCGCATGATCCACTTGAAGGGTATTATCCAGATGGAATCACCCGTGAAGATGCAGACGCTCTGCGAAGTGATGATCCTGCTGCGTACACCAAGCGTTCGATGGCAGCGATGGATCATCATGTTCGATTGATGGTTGAATTTCAGAACAAAGGGTCGAAGGTTTTCGATTATGGAAACAACATTCGCCAACGAGCGCTTGATAATGGGTATGCGGATGCATTTTCATTTCCAGGATTTGTTCCTGCGTACATTCGCCCACAATTCTGCGTGGGAAGAGGCCCATTTCGGTGGGTTGCCCTTTCGGGCGATCCTGCAGACATTCGCGCCACAGACGAGGCGATCTTGTCTCTTTTTCCAAATGACAAACCGCTGCACAGATGGATTCGCGCCGCGCAAGAACGCGTCGCATTCCAAGGACTTCCCGCGCGTATTTGTTGGCTTGGACTTGGCGAGAGAAATCGAGCAGGATTGCGATTCAACGAAATGGTTGCCAGCGGTGAAGTGAAAGCACCAATCGTGATCGGTCGAGATCATCTCGACTGCGGATCCGTGGCAAGCCCAAACCGAGAAACCGAAGGAATGCTCGATGGAACGGATGCTGTCAGCGATTGGGCATTGCTCAACTTTGCAGTCAATATCGCCAGCGGTGCATCGTGGACAAGTTTTCATCATGGCGGCGGAGTCGGCATTGGATTCAGCCAGCACGCTGGCCAAGTGACTGTTGCTGACGGCACTCCAGAGGCAGCGAAACGATTGGAACGTGTGTTGACGAATGACCCGATGATGGGCGTCTTCCGACATGCAGATGCGGGTTATGACATCGCGCAACAATGTGCAGATCGTCTGCATGTTCCGATTCCAATTCGAAATTGGTGAAGCCAGCGGATCACACCGGCGGATCACGCAGTCGTAGCGCGACGAAGTCGATCGTGAATTGCTGACCAAAGACCGTGTTGATGTGGTGGTCGCTCAATGACAATTCGATCGCATCCAGATTCGTCTGCGCGTCGGAGCGAGTCATAGATTGCCGCTGCATAACCCTCCGAATCTTGCGGCATCTTCAGTCGGAAATGTTGCTCTGGGAAAATTGATCCTTCGAAACAAAGCACGGCGGCTCGACCCGCGACGGCCAAGTCCTGCGCAAGCGATTCATGATTGACGATCGTCGCAGGAAGCGTTGGGGCATAATGCCTCATGGAACTTCCAGGACTTGAGCTCTGCTCGACTGGCATATCCACTTCGATTGGACCGAGCAATTCTGACAGTCGTTCTATGGTCACTGCGCCAAGTCTTCGCACAACTGGCTTGGACTCCGAAAGATCGATCACAGTGGATTCGATTCCAAGAGTGCATGGACCGCCGTCCAGAATCATCAAGTCTGTTTGGTCGGCATAGTCGCGAGCAACATGCTTCGCAGTTGTCGGCGAAACTCCACCGCTTCGATTCGCACTTGGCGCGCTGATTGCACCGCCGCAGGCATAAAGTAAACTACGGGCAAGAAGATGTCGCGGACTGCGGACTGCGATCGTGTCATATCCACCTGCAGCAATTGCTGGAACTTCTGGTCGCCGAGGCAAGATGATTGTCAAAGGTCCAGGCCAACATGCGCTGATGAGATTCATTGACCTTCGCGTCCAACCTGTTGAAACACGCTTCGCCGATGCGAGATCGACCACATGAGCGATCAACGGATTTCCCGTCGGGCGACGCTTCAATTCATAGATCTTGGCGATGGCCTCTGGATTGAATGTGTCTGCGCCGAGACCATAAACAGTTTCGGTCGCAAATGCGACAACCGATCCTTTGCGCAGCTCTGCTGCGGCAAGATCTATATTTACATCAGAATATGGGAGAATTGCAGCCATTCTTTTAGCGATCGCCGCCAAACACTTCGATATCAATCCGACTCATCGTCAGTCCAGTTCCCATTGCATTATAAAGTCGAGCCATCGCTGTGTTGTAATTGACCATCGACTCGATCTCTGCGAGATACGAAGTGGCAAGACGATCCTGCGCAACAAATTTGGTTTGAAGAAATTCTGGAGTGAGCGCCGCAAGTGTCTGCTCGAGTACTGCAAGAGATCGAACGCTCTCTGCGGCGGCTAAGCGACTCGCACGCGTTTGATCGATCAATTCATAACTTGTTGTCACTCCTCGAAGCGATGTCTTGACGGCAAAGACCGCATTCTCGATTGCACTTTGATAGGAAATCACCGCTGCAGATCGTTGCAATCGTGCCTGACGATATTGCGCTTCTGCTGCACGGTTTCCGATGGGCTGACTAAACGCCAACTTCGCAAGCCAAGAAACATAATTCGCATCAGCGACTTCAGTGAAAGCACCAGTCATAGATCCATCGGCGCCACCTTCGGTGTCCTGCCCAGCAAGCGAGACACCTGCGATCAAACCAAGTTGCGGCAATCGCCCATTGTCTGCAACAAGCATCCCGATCGCCGCATCATCAATCCTCAACACCGCAATTGCAATCGATGGATTTTGCTCGACCGCGGTGACAATCGCGTCACGCAAGTTGTATTTGATCGGTTGCTGACAAAGAAGATCGATTGGAACCATCAACGAATCAGTACCAACCGAAACAGCTGGATCGTTCATCAGAAGTTTCAGCCGATCACTTTCATCGCGGGATTTCAGCCACGCTCGAATCAGATTCGCCTTGCGCTGTTCGACGATTGCCACGGCCAAGGCATAATCAGCGACTGTGGCATCGAAGTTGAGTCGCTTTTTCAGCACATCACGAACTTCCGTTCCAACTTTCAATAGCCACGCTGCAGCGACAACTTGCTGACGCGCATATAAAACCGTCCAGTACTGAATCTCGGTCTGTTCAACGACATTCAAGAGCGTTTGGCGAAGATTGACCACCGACACCCGATCTCGATTTCGGGCGAGACGGATCTGGGCCTCATTGACATCGCTGCCGAAACCCTGCAGCAGCGGTTGGCTCATATTGAAATTGACGGAGTTGGTCCAATAGCTTTTGGGGTTATAAATGCTCGCACTCTGCTGAGTGTTAATCATGTTGACGCTCGCCGCGACCGTTCCGCCAGAAATGAGCCTCTTCTGAATCCCAGTCGAAAGCGAAGTCTGGCTGTTTTCAGGGGCGAAGGCGTCATTCAAGCCACCTGGAATATTGATCGGCGGCGGCGGCACGTTGGTCGTCTGATAGCCGGATCCAGCGAGAAGGACCGCGTCGAATGCCGCTTCTGCCTTGACCACATCGGTCTCGGCGATGGACTGTTCGATGCGAGAACCTTGAACGGACAAGTTGTTTCGAACTGCCGCGGCGATTGCGGACTTCAGGCTCAACTGAACTTCTGGATCGGTCGCTCCAGTGGTATCTGGGCCTAAATCAAGCCCTAAACCGCCATTTACCCCCTGCGGACCAATGGCGTCTAATTCTGGAATCCGCCCCGCGAGAGTCTCGAAGACCGAGTTTGGAGTGCTCTGAACTTTTCGAAGTACTTGGGGAGTTCCTTGCGGAATCGGCGACGCTCCTTGACGCGCAATCGCGGCATCGATGGCTTCTTTGAGCTGAGTTTCCCCGTCATCCTGGGACATCGGAGACTGACACGAAGTGAGTGCGAGGACAACGATTCCCGCTCCAAAATAAATTTTCAAATTCGTCTTTAGCACTGGACCAATAATACTCGATATAGACATTATGGACAGAGCAAGGATAGCCGGTCCCCTGGTTGCGTTCGCCTTTTTTGCAGCATTTGCAACACATATTGAAAGTGTGCATGCGCAACAAGGTGCATCGTTGCCCGCGGAATCACAATCTCCGACATACTTCGCAACAGTGACGGCTGACAACGTCTACGTTCGCTCGGGACCAAGCGTCCAGAGTTCTTATCCATTTGGAAAGATGGATCGCGGCGAAGTCGTTCGCGTCGTCGAAGAAAACTTCGGCTGGGCGCGCGTGCAAACCGCGGGTCGCGCATTCGCTGACATGAACGGATTCATTCCCGTTGATGATCGTGCTCAACTTTCTGTTGATGGCGCGACGATCACTGCGAATGCCACAACGGAATTGCGCGCTCCAAATATCAGCGCGGATTCAACTCCAGACAGTTCTTGGAAGCAAATTGGTCGCATCGAAGCAGGCGCAACACTTGGTGTGATTGCGCGCATTGATGCTGAACGTGGATCCGTATGGAGCGTTCGACTTCCTGAAATGGGCGAAGGATGGATCAATTCAAATTTCTTGCGCCGCTCAACTGCTGCGGAAGCCGTCGCATTCGACAAGGCTGTTGTGAACGAAGAAATTGCAACAATTGCTGCAGATGCTGCAATGATTGCAGTTTCGAGCGAACCAACTGAGCCAGGCGCTGTGATTGCTGAAATCGTCGAAGTCGAAATGAAACCAGCAAAGCCAACGAAAACTCCAGAGCAAATCGCAACTGAATTGCGCAGAGCAACATTTGCAGACCTCGAAGTTTCGTGGCTGAAAATAAAGGGCCAGCCAACTGCCGATGCAGAAGTCGGTGCGCTCTATGCGCGTTACGTGGTCTTTGCAGCAGAGTGTGCAAACGATCCATCTTTTCAAGCCCGTGCAGCATCGCGAATCGCTCAACTTGAAGTTCAACAAGAAGTGCAAAATAAGATTTTCGAATTGCAAGCGACGAAGGCTCGTCTCACTGGCGAATGCGAACAGATCAATGGCGTTGCCGTCGCAATCGAAGCGCGCAGCGAATACACGGCCGTTGGTGTTCTCAACGCATCGCTGGTCTATGACGGCGTTGCATTGCCGCTGCTCTTCCGTTTGCAAGATCCTTCGACGGGACAGACCGTGTCTTATGTTGTTCCAGGGGATGGATTCCAACTCTCCACAATGTTGGGGACGCTCATTGGAGTCAAGGGCGAAAAGTCATATGACGATTCGCTCAAATTGGACACGATTACTCCAAAGACAATTGACTATTTGACCCCCCGCTCCGGCGGTTGATTCGATACAACTCATTCGACTCGTAACGGTTCTTCGCTTCGCGCGAGGAACCGTTTTTTTTATTGCACAAACACAAAGCCCAGGATGCGGAGGAGTGATGAACCTACGGATTTGGAAATCGAAGACAGACTAAGAATCATCAATAGGAGATTTACTGCATCGGCGTTGAGAATGGGCAGAGCCGCATCCGCACGCGCACCGCCTATTTGGTTTCATAAAAAACCGCGGGCGCCTGATCGATCTCCCTCTATAGACTCAGAATAATGAAACATTTTTTATCGAGTCTTGTAAACGCGGGCGTGGTCACGATAGTTACAAGTGGCGTTATGACGATCTTAAACTCCGATCATTTTGCATTTACAACATGGCTTCGAAATTGGTGCATAAGTTGGACCATTGTGTTCGTCTATGTGTTTCTATTTGCGGGTCGTGTGTCTAAAAAAATTCACGGACTTTGAATGCGCACGACATAGAAGCCAAGTTCGCTACTTGGTGCGGATCTAAACGATCTTCATATTCGCGTGATATCGAAAAAAATTGATAATCATTGGGCAAAGTTGACAAGCCTTCAACAAGAACATGATTGACGGCGGACTCATGAAACTCGGGTGCGTGTTGACGCGAAGTGAAAAAGAATAATTCCCAGCGACACGCTCCTTCTAGAGAGAACAAACTCGCCGATTCTTAGTGTCCATGTAGTGTCCATGAAATCTCGGAAGGTCCACCCCGCGCAGTGCGTAGAGTAAGCAATGCCTCAAGAGCAGTCTGTCACCCATGTGCCAGATTCGAAGTGTTACCCAGGTTTGACGGATGTACAAACCAAGTATTGATGATTGCTTGAGAATCACATCAGAGTCAACATACCTATGAACACCCGATCTTCATCGCCGCGCTGGATGCGCAATGTCTTGCTCGCCGCCGGACTCTACAACGTTCTCTGGGGCGGCTTCGCAGTGCTATTTCCTGGGGCAATTTTTGATTGGTTGCACATGCCGCAACCCAATTACCCGCAGTTCTGGCAATGCATCGGAATGATCGTGGGCGTTTACGGCATCGGCTATGCCATCGCCGCCTTTGATCCCGTGCGACATTGGCCAATCGTGCTGGTCGGGTTTCTTGGAAAGATCTTCGGTCCACTCGGCATGATCCAAGCGCTGTGGACCGAGCAGTTGCCATGGGCCTTTGCGCTGAACTGCATCACAAATGATCTCATTTGGTGGGTACCCTTTGCGCTCATCCTCAGACACGCTTGGACGGCTTATCTCAGCGACGCTGGCGCAGACACATTGCCGGATGAATCGACTCTGTTGAAGGAGACGCTGACTAGCAACGGCAGCAGCCTCGCCGCACTCTCCAACGAACGTCCGGTGCTCTTAGTTTTCCTGCGCCATTCAGGCTGCAGCTTCTGCCGTGAAGCGCTCGCAGATCTCGCAGCGAGTCGCCACAGCATTGAGAAAAACGGCACCCGTCTTGCTCTCATACATATGGGCAGTGCGGAGTCGTTTGCAGCCTTTACTGCTCACTATGGACTCAGCGATGTCCCTGCCATCGCTGACCCGGAGCGACGACTTTATCGCGTGCTCGGACTGCGCCGTGGAAGGTTTGCACAGTTGCTGGGATTTGGCGTGTGGTGGAGGGGATTCACCTCGCTGCTCGCTGGTCATCATCCTGGTGCACTCGACGGTGATGGCACACAGATGCCAGGCGTCTTTCTTCTTCATCATGGTCGGGTCGTGCGCAGCTTCATCCATGCCGATGTGGCGGATCGCCCTGACTATGTGAACCTCAGTGT